>JADZFZ010000361.1 GCA_020854145.1 Deltaproteobacteria bacterium
ACCCCCGCGGCCCTCGCGCGTGGCTCGTGCGAGGCCCGCGCAGGCCTGGCCGTTGCGGTGATCGCACGCATCCCGGTAGAGCGCGACCGCGGCCGCTTCGTCGCGCGCGGTTCCGTCGCCGAGCTCCGTCGCGCGCGCGAGCCTCGCGCACGCGGGTGGATGGCTGTGACGGCATCCTTGACGATAGAGCGCGACGGCACCTGCGGGATCGCGCGGCACGTCGGCCCCCGACGCGAGGAGGTCCCCCGCCACGACGCACGCCGCGCCGAGCTGCATCTCGCAGCTGCGGCGATGGAGCGCGAGCGCACGTCGGACGTCCCTTGCGATCCCGCGTCCCTCGAGCAGAAGGCGACCGAGCAGATAGCAGCCGGACTCGTACGGATCGCCGCACGTGCGCTCCGCCATCGCCGCGGCGCGCGCCTCGTCGCGCGGGATGGTCACGGCGTCGGCGCGCAGCTGCGCACCGAGCGCGCACGCATCGATCTCACCCGCGTCGCACGCCTGGTCGAAGAGCGTCAGCGCACGCGCTTCGTCGCGCTCGGCCCCGACTCCCGCCTCGTACATCGACGCCAGCGTGTGACAGCCCCGCGGCTCGCCGCGATCGCACGCCGTCTGCGCGAGCGCGCGTGCACGCACCGCATCGGCGCTCGCGCCTTCCCCGAACGCAAGCAGCGCGGCGAGCTCCGCGCAGCCGTATTGCTCGCCGTCCTCGCACGCGCGCCGATACAGGACCACGGCGCGCGCGTCGTCGATCGGCACGGCTCGACCGAAGTCGTGGTGCCAGCCCATGTAGACGCACCCGAGCGCATCGCCGCCGTCGCAAGCGCGCCGGTTGAGCGCGAGCGCACGCACGGCGCCGTCGCCGCGGTCGTGGCGTCGCATCGTGATCCCGCCCGCTTTCGCGCATCCCCGGAGGCGCCCCGCAGAGCAGGCGCGCTCGTACAGCGCGACGGCGCGGTCCAGATCCCGTGGAAGCCCGCGCCCGCGCTCCGCCATCCGCCCGGCCTCCTCGCAGCCCTCGGCGGATCCCGCGTCGCAGGCCGCCACGAGCGCCGTGATCGCGCCGCCCAGATCCTCGGCCACTCCGCGCGAGTCGCGTCGCATTCGTCCGAGCTCGAGGCACGCGGTCGCGTCGGCTCGCGGGCCGGAGCCGGCGCAGGCCTGCTCGCGCAGCCTCGCGGCGCGCGCTTCGTCGCGAGGCACCCCGCGGCCGCGCTCGACGAGATCGGCCAACAGCGCGCACGCGCGCGGACGCCCCGCCGTGCAGCCGATCGCGAGACTGCGCGCGGCGGCGGGCGGGTCGCGCGCCATCGCGCGCTCCGCCACCGCGACGCAGCCGTCGGGCGCCGCCGCGCTGCAGATCGGCTCCGCCGTGCGACGCCGCGCGCGCCACCACGCGACACCACCGACCCCGACCGAGGCCAGCACTGCGATCACGCCGAGCGCGGCGGCTCCCCAGACGAGCGCACCTCGAGCGGGCGACGACCGTGCCGAGCGCGCCTTCGGCGTCGCCGCGGGAGACACCGCAGCCGACCTCGCGTCGTCGGCCAACGGCTCCGTCGCCGCTCGATGGCGTCGCTGCGCGACCGCTCCGATCGGGGACGCGCCCCACTCCGGCGGCGGCGGTCCCACGGGCGCCACCTCCATGGAGAAGACCCGACGCAGCCCCGTGAGCGCGTCGCCCATGCGTTGTGGCCGCTGGCTCGGGTCGCGGTTCACGACCGACGCGAACCACGCGTCGAACGCCGGAGGCAGGCGTCCCGGCGCGCCGAGCTCGGCGGCGCGCACCGTCGCCGGCGCGAGCGGAGCCGACGTGATCTCCAGCAACGCCGCGGTGATCGCGGCTCCGTCCGGCGTCGCGGCGGCGCGCCAGTAGATCCGCCCCGTCAGCAGGAAGAACGCGAGGAGCCCGAACGCCCAGACGTCCGTCGCGGGCGAGATCATCGCGCCCACGTGGGTCTGCTCCGGCGCGAGCCAGAACGGCGTCCCGAGCGCGCCCGACGCGACGCGCGCGTTCGCGTCGCGAGCCCAGCTCGCGATGCCGAAGTCGAGCAGCTTCACGGTGATGCCGCCCTCGCTGCGACGCGACGCGCCGACGAAGACGTTCTCCGGCTTGAGGTCCCGGTGCACGATGCCCGCGCGGTGCGCGTGCTCGAGGCCGTGCGCGACCTGCTCGAGGATCCCGACGACCTCGCCGACCGGCAGCGCCCCGACGCGCTCCACGCGCGTCAGCAGGTCCTCGCCGTCGAGCAGCTCCATCGCGAGCCAGGGCGTCCCGGAGTCCGGCTCGACGCCTGCGTCGATCACCTCGACGACGTGCTCGCTCGGGATGCGCGACGCCGCGCGCGCCTCTTGCCCGAAGCGCTCCACCATCCGCACGTCGGTCGCGTGGACCGGGTGCATCAGCTTGAGCGCCCTCCTCCTCCCGGTAGAGAGCTGCTCTACCTCCCAGACGCTCCCCATCCCGCCGCGTCCGAGGGACCGCACCACGCGGTATCGCCCGACGAACACGGTCCCCG
>JADZFZ010000362.1 GCA_020854145.1 Deltaproteobacteria bacterium
GCACCGGAGGCGTTGCGGCCGTTCGTCCCGAAAGGCCTCGAGCTCGACCTCTTCGACGGCCGGGCGTGGCTCGGGGTCGTGCCCTTCCACATGACCGGGATTCGCCATCGATTGTTCCCCGGCGTGCCCGGATTGTCGGCATTCGGCGAGCTCAACGTGCGCACGTACGTCGTGCGCGACGGCAAGCCGGGGGTCTGGTTCGTGAGTCTGGATGCCGCGAGCGCCGTCGCCGTCGAGGTGGCGCGTCGATGGTTTCATCTGCCCTATTTCCGCGCCGACATCGCGTGGACGCACGACGGCGACGACGTCGTCTATCGCAGCGTGCGCGACGACGGGCGCGGTCTGGCCGTGTCGCTCGAAGGTCGGTACGGACCGACCGGGCCGGTGCTCGAGCCCGCGGCGCCGGGCTCGCTCGCGCACTGGCTCACCGAGCGATATTGCCTGTACGCGCGCTCGGGCGATGGGCGAATCCATCGCGGCGACATTCACCATCGGCCTTGGCCGCTCCAGCCTGCGAAAGCATCCTTGTCGACCAACACGATGGGCCGGCAGGTGGGGCTCGAGCTCGACGGGGAGCCCGACTCGCTGCTCTTCGCGCGGAGGATCGACACGGTGGTGTGGGGGCTGAAAGAAGTCGGGGCGGAGGGTGAATCGCCGTGAATCGCCGATTCGCTGCCACGGTGCTCGCGATGGGGGGCGCGCTCGCGGCGTGCGGCGACGACGACGCGACGGCGCCGGTGCGTGATCTCGGCGCAGAGACGGCGCCCGACGCGCACGAAGGCGGGATCGATCCGACGGGCGACGCTCGAGCCGATGGGTCGAGGCCGGCGATGCTCGACGACGATCTGACGCCCGACCCGGAGCAGGTCGAAGGATGCCAGCGCGAGCCGGTCGCCGCGGGCGCCGTGTACGCGAAGCTCATCGAGTGCGACCAAGAGCGCGTCCCCGGCGAGCTCGCCGCCGGACGCGTGGGCGACGTCGTTCTGCGCAATGCGCGCGCGGCCTTCGTGATCCGGCGCGCCGACGACTCCGCGGCGCTGATCGGCGGCCCCGGCGGCGGGATCGTGGACGCCGCCGCGACGGGCACCGAAGACGTGCTGAAGGAGCTTCTGCCGGTGATCGGGCTGAGCACGTTCGCGCCCGCGTCGGCCTCGAGCATGGCGATCGTCGCGAGCGGGCGCGGGGGCGAGGCGGGCGAGCGACCGTACGCCGTCGTGCGCCAGGTGGTGGAGCCGCGTGCGCTCGAGGTGCTCCGCTCGTATCTGCCGACGTTGCGGCCGCCGCCCGTCAGCGCCGTCGTCGAGTACCGGCTCGACGCGGACGACCCGGCGCTGCGCGCGACGATTCGCCTGGTGTCGAGCCGCGCCGTGTCGGTCGCACCGGGGCTCGCGATGTTGCTCGGCGGCGGGGGGATCGGCGTCGCCGAAGGATCGCTCGTCTTGCCGGAGCTCGACGCGGCGACGGCGAGCGACGCCACGTCGTTGCTGGTCGAAGGGCTCGGGGCGCGCACGGCGCTCGGCGTCTCGATGGGTGCGGCGTCCGAGGTGTTCCGCATCGACAGCCTGCACCTGGCGACCGCGCCGTCGGTGTCCGTCGCGCCGAGCGCGATCACCGAGGTGGGTTTCGTCGTCGCGGTGGCCGCGTCGGCCGCGGAGGCGCGCGCGGCATCGTCGGACGGCGAGGCCGATTCGACGTTCGTGGCGACGATCGAAGCGGCCGGGCCGCGAACCTTGATCGGGATCGAGCGCGACGACGGCACGGCGATTCTCTGGTCGCGACCGAACGGTGCGGGCCGATTGCAGGCTCGATTGCCGAATGGGCGCTACCGGGTTCGGTCCGCGCTCGAATCGAGACCCCATTCACCGGGTGAATCGACCGTCGCGCTCGACGGCACGAGCGGCGCCGATCGCGACGAGACCGCGCCCGTGATGGCCCGGGGTGTGATTCGCGTGGATGCGACGGCGGCAGGCGCGGTGGCGCCCGTTCGCGTGACGATCGCGTCCAGCGGGGTCTCGCCCGTGGACGACGAGGCCGATCGGCTGGTCGCGCTGGGACCGACCGAGATCGACGTCCCGGCGGGGCGACACCGCGTGATCGTCTCGCGGGGCGTGGAGCACGACGTGCACGACGTCGAGATCGACGTGGCCGACGGCGCGACGGTCGAGGTCACGACCGACCTGGCGCGCACGGTGGACACGACGGGCTGGGTCGCGTGCGACTTCCATCTGCACACGGAGCTCTCGACGGACAGCGCGCACCCGGTCTTGCGTGCGCTCCGGATGATGGCGGCAGAAGGGCTCGAGGTGGTCGCGAGCACCGACCACGATCACCTGACGGATTACCCGTCGCTCGTGAATCGGGCGGGGGTCGGCGATTGGCTGCTCGCGCTCACGGGCGACGAGCTGTCGACGTCCGATTACGGGCATTTCGGCGGATACCCGCTTCGATTCGACCCCTCGCGGGGTGCCAATGGCGCGCCCGTGTGGTTCGGGCTGACGCCCGCGGAGGTGTTCGACGCCTTGCGGTCGTCGGGCGATGGGCGCGACGCGATCGTGCAGGTGAATCACCCGCGCCTCGATCGCGGATTCTTCGGGTTCATCGGGCTCGACCCGGAGACGGGGCACGCGACCGCGGACCCGGTTGCGATGGGATTGCCGGCCGAGACGGACCTCGACGATCTCGCGTTCGACGTGGTCGAGGTGTGGAACGGCTACACGCGCGGCGACAACGAGGATGCGTTCGCCGATTGGCTGGGATTACGCGCGGCCGGGCGTCGATTCACGATGGTGGGCAACTCCGATTCGCACCGAGCGGGATTGCCGCCCGGGATGCCGCGGACGTTCGTGCGCGTGCCCGACGACGCACGTGGGGCGTTCGATTGGGACGACGTGGAGGCCGGATTGCGGGCGGGGCGCACGACGGTGTCGGGGGGGATCTTCGTGACGATCGCGGGGCCGGGGGGAGAAGGCCCGGGCGAGGTGCTGACCGCGACGGCGACACCGGGCGGTCCGGCGCGCGTGCGCGTGCGGGTGCGCGTGGAGGCCGCGCCGTGGATCGAGGTCGCGCGCTTGCGGCTCTATCGCGGGCGCGAGGTCGTGGTGGATCGCGCGTTGGCGCCGAGCGGCGACGTCGTGCGTCTCGACGAGGAGATCGACGTCGAGGTGAACGCGGACACCTTCGTGGTGGCGCGCGCCGATGGGGACCGCGACGCGGAGCCGGTCTGGCGGACGCCGCCCTTCGGCGTGACCGGGGCGCTCGACGTCACAGTGCCGTAGGAGCGCGACGGGAGCTTCGTGGGGCCGGCGGGGCGACAGTCGGCAGTGATCCGACGAGCGGCGGAGGTGCCCCAGGATTGCAGCGAATGGGGATATGCGTCCTGGCGTCGCGGTGGGTGGGTGGATCGCGGTGGTCCTCGCGGGTTGCTCGCCGAGCACGTCGGTGGGCTCGACGATGGAGCTGCCGCCGGTGCTGCGCGATGGAGGTGCGGCGCGGCCGCCGGTGCCGGCTCCGACGCCGGCGCGCCCGGGGTCCGGGTGCCGCACGTTCACGGGACGGGTGTCGTTTCCCAACGGGACGCACCCGGTGCCGGGCGCGCTCGTCTACGTACCGGTCGGCGATGCGCTGCCGCCGCGGACGGGCGAGTGCGGCCAGTGCGTCGAAGAGAGCGCGGTGGCGGCTTCGGCGGTGACGGGGCCCGACGGGACGTTTCGTCTCGAGGGTGTGCCCGAAGGGCCCGTCACGGTGGTGGTCGAGAAGGGGTCGTTCCAGCGCGTGACGCCGGTTGCGGCGGGTGCGTGCGGCGAATCGACGCTCGACCCGGAGTGGACGCGATTGCCGCGTCACCCCGGCGAAGGGAGCGTGCCGCGGATCGCGGTCATCACGGGGGCGTTCGACGCGATGGAGCTCGTGCTCGCGAAGCTCGGGCTCGCGACGCTCGATGCGGCCGGGTTCGTGGTGCCCGGCAGCGCGCAGTTCGATCTGTTCGACGGCGGCGAGCTCTACGGGGATCCGTGGGCGCCTCCGAGCGGCGCCTACCCGTCGGCCATGACGTTGCTCGGAGATGCGGCGATGCTCGCGAGCTACGACTACGTGTTCGTCAATTGCGGCACGGCCATCGACGATCC
>JADZFZ010000363.1 GCA_020854145.1 Deltaproteobacteria bacterium
GCCGCATGTCCACGAGCAGCCCCGGCGTGAGCGGCATGTACGTCGACTCGTGCGGCTTCGTCGGCTGCACCGCCGGCCTCACGATCACGGGCTCCGGCACCTCGATCACCTTCTCGCGCGGCGGAGGCGGACCCGGCGGCGGCGGCGTGACGATGGGCACCCTGACGCTGAGCGGCGGGGTCACGGCTGCGGGCACGTTCACGACCACGTGCCCGTCGTCCGGAGCCTGCGACCTCGAGTCCGTGATGGGCACGACGGCCGGCCTCGTCTTCACCGATCGCTCCGGCGCGAGCGGCACCATCACGCTCACGGGCGCGACGGCGAGCGGCAGCGTCACCTTCCCCGACTGCGCCGGCGATCGTTGCGGCCGCTTCTTCTACGTCACGGGCGCGGGCGCGACCATGACCTTCGCCGACGCGACCGGCACGATGGGCACGATCACGCTCGCGGGCGCGCCCGTCTGCGAAGGGTGAGCGACGCGTGCCCCGACCCGACAGCTCCCCGATCCGAACGTCGCCGCGCACATGGCACATCGTCCTGCTCGTCGCGTGCGTCGTCGTCTCGTCGCTCGCTTCGCTGCCGCCGACGTGGGGCGAAGAGATCCCGATCCCCGACTCCGGCACGGACACCGGCCTCCTCGTGACGATCACGGCGAGCCACGAGCCCACCGTGTCCGGCGTCTGGCGAGGCGACCAGACGACGTTCGTGCGCGAGGACGCGGGCACCGAGTGGACGGGGAGCGGCGTGTTCTACGTGCCGCCGGACACACACGACATCATCGCGTCCATCGGAGGCTCCTGCGGCGGCTGTTGCGGTGCGTGCCCGGAGGTCGAGCCGTCGATCGTGCTCGACGCGACCGAAGAGGTGGGCGCGTGGGAGCTCGAGACGGAGTCCGGCGAAGGGCGCTCGTCCATCGATCCGCAGGACGGCGCGACGCAAGCGGGCGTCATCGAGTCGAGCCGGCCGCCGATGCTCGAGCTCGTCGTCGGCTCGGTGAGCTCGCGCGCGGGCGGGTACGTGACGACGCCGATCCGCCGTCCGGGCACGACCACGTGGGACTTCGACGTGCGCTGGTTCCCCGCACCGGCCGGCGAGGTCGCGATCGACCCCGCCGAGGCCACGTGGACGGTGCACGCCCGTGCGCTCGGCTACTGCCCATCGCCCGAAGGCGACTGTCTGCCCGGGCCGGACGACTTCGTGGGCCCGATCACGTTCTGATCCGAGTGGCGGGGGACTGCGGCAAGTCACGCGGCGAATGGGACACGTCGCCGCCGTGCGATCCTCCTGTGGTGCGGATGGCCACCTCATCGGTCGCGTGTCTTGCGGCTGCGTGCGCGCTGCTCGTGACCGGCTGCGACGCCTCCTCCGCGGAGAGCGACGCAGCGATCGATGCGCGCGCCGACACGCGCGTCGAGGAAGCGGGCGCGGGCGACCCGGACGCAGCGATCGATGCGGCCCGCGACGACGCCCACGCGCTCGACGGCTCGAGACCCGGCGATGCCTCGGCCCCGATCGACGCCGCGTGCGCAGCCGACACCTCGTGCGCCGTCGTCGTGCGCGCCACCCCGTCGATCGCTCCGATGCCCATCTTCGCTCCGCCCGTGCCGCGCCCCGAGTCGATCTCCTCGACCTTCGGCCCGCGCTGGAAGACGAGCGCGGACCGCTACGACTTCCACCCGGGCATCGACTGGTTCGATGCCGAGGGCACGCCCGTGACCGCCATCGGCGACGGCACGGTCGCGGGCGTCTACCCCGACGGCAGCACCCAATACCCGAACGGCGGCAACGTCGTCGCAGTCCGCCACGTGCTGCCGGCGCCGTTCGTCTTCCACGGCCAGACCGTCGATCGCGTCTTCGCCGTCTACATGCATCTGGCGTCCTTCGCGGTCGGCGAGGGCGACTCCGTCACGCGCGGACAGACCGTCGGCGCCATGGGCCGGACCGGCGACACGACCTTCGTGCACCTGCACTTCGAGATCCGCGTGCAGACGCTCTGCTCGCTGCCCTACCAGACGGCGAACCCCGAGGCGTCGTGCGTCACGGGCTTCGATCCGCACGTGCATCCGTTCCTCTTCGTCGGTGGCCGCGACGACGACACGATCACGCTCGAAGAGATCGCTCCCACGCCGGGCGACGCGTGGGCCGCACGTTACCGCGCCACGCGCGGCGATCTCGATCTCGACGTCATCGAGACCGACCGGGGCACGATCGGCTTCGTGGAGCGACGCGGCCTCGACGCGACGTCGCTCGATCGCCTCGACGACTTTCGCTACGGCTGGGTGACGCTCGTGCCCGCGCCCTTCGGCTCGCGCGACGACGTGCTCGAGGTGGAGCTCCACTTCCCCGTGCGCCCCGCGTTCCTCGAGGTGCGCGATCTCGACGGCAGCGGCCTGCGACTCGGCGAGCGCCCGGCTCGGTGACAGAGGCGGCCTGCGTCTCGACGTACGTACGTACGCTCGTTAGCATCTCCCGCGTGAGAAGGACCGCCACGGACCTCCGAGCGCACCTGTACGAGCTGCTCGACCACGTCGCCGCGACTGGGCAGCCCATCGAGATCGTGAGGGGCGGCGTCGAGCTCTGCATCATCCGAAAAGCCCCGCGTCCCAAGCGCAAGAGGTCGCCCCGCGTGCTCAGGAACCTCATCGTCGGCGATCCGGATGCGCTCATTCACATCGAGTGGCCATGGAGCCGGGGATCCGATCTTTGACGGTGCATCTCGATACGCACGTTGCCCTCTGGCTCGCCGCCGGCGAGACGCGCAGGCTGCGACCCGTGCAGGCGCGGCTCCGCCGATCGGCGCTGTACGTCTCTCCGATCGTGATCGTCGAGATGGAGGTGCTGCGCGAGATCGGCCGGATCCGTGAGGCCGTAGCCGACGTGCTCGAGATCCTGACCGAGGACCATGGAGTCCGAGAGGCCGTCGGCGACATCACGTCGGTCGGGCAGCACGCACGCTCGCTCGGTTGGACGCGAGATCCCTTCGATCGCCTCATCGTCGCGCACGCGCTCGCGAGCCGTGCGACGCTTCTGACGGCCGACGACACGATTCGGGAGCACTGCCGCCAGGCTCGCTGGGACGACTGACAGCCCCTCGGGTCGCAGGAGCCGGCGGCAGGTCGCCTCCCCGTCGCCGGCCGATGCCACGGCGACACGTCGGCGCAGCGCCACGATCTCGAACGCAGCGCATCCATGTGAAACAGGCGACTACGTCCCTCCCGTCGGCGTGCGCGCCACCTGCAACGCGCCGGCACAGACCGCGAGCATGGCGAGCAGCGCGAGCCCGAGCGCGAGCACGATGTTCTGCGCGGACTCGGCCACGCCGGCGAGCGCGAAGCGCACGAGCGCCTCGTCGCCGGAGGCGGCCCGGAACGACTTGA
>JADZFZ010000364.1 GCA_020854145.1 Deltaproteobacteria bacterium
GAACCGCCGCAGCGTCGCGTCCACGATCTCGTCACGCGCGTACGCCACCGTCCCCGCCCCGAGCACCATCAGCGGGTCGAGCGGCGAGCGCGGAGCGGGCGAGCCCGTCAGCTCCGTCAGGTCGGTTCCGTAGAAGGCGTAGGGCGCCTCGACGGTCGCGAAGAGGCGCGCGAGCGACGTGCGGAGAGGCTCGTTGCGGCCGGCGGTGCGGAACGCGGCCGGTGCGCCCTCTTCGAACACGACGAGATCCTCGCCGCCGGGCGACTGGACGGCCAACGTGCCCGTGAGGCGCTTCTCCCAGATGTAGACGAGCACGTGAGCGAACGGCGTACGCGCGAGCGTGCCCTGGGCCAACGGGTCTGGACGGGGGGGCTGCGAAGCCGAAGCCACGGCGCCCGATTCTAACCGCTGATAGCTTGTCGTGCGTGATCGAGGCTCTCGTGGTCGTCGACTTCGACGGGACCCTGACGCTTCGCGACGTCGGCGACGAGATCTGCGATCGGTTCGCGGACCCGAGCTGGCGCGACGAGGAGCGGGCGCTCGCACGTCGCGAGGTATCGATGGTCGCGGCCCAATCGCGGATGTGGCCTCTCGTGCGCGCGAGCCCCGACGCGCTCGAGGCCCACGTCCGCGCGGTCGGAACCCTGCGATCCGGCGCGGCGGAGCTTCTCGACGCGGGCGCGGCGGGCGAGATCGACCTCGTGCTCGCGTCCGGTGGCTTCGACTTCTACATCGAGCAGCTGCTCGCACCCTGGATCGAGCGCCACGCCTTCCGAGCGCGGTACGCGAACCGCGGCCGACCCGAAGCCGGCAGTGTCTCGGTGTCGTTTCCGCACGACGATCTGCGCTGCGCCTACTGCGCGGTCTGCAAAGGGCGCGTGGTGCAACGCCATCGCGACGGGCGTCCCGTCGTCTTCGTCGGCGACGGCGTCACCGACCTCTGCGGCGCCCGGGTCGCGAGCGAGGTGTTCGCGATTCGCGGAGGCGCGCTCGCTTCGCTCGCACGCGAAGAGGGAATCGAGACGACGGTGATCGACACGTTGTGGCCCGTGCTCGAGAGGCTCCGAGCCATCGGTCACGCGCGCTGATCTCGACCACGCGCTCGAGGGGGCTGCCCGCCCGCGCGACCGACGGCTACGACCCTCCGGCAAGAGTCCCCAGGAGGCGGAGCTCGCGTTTGAGGACCTTGCCGGTGGGGTTCTTCGGGAGCTCGTCGAGGAAGACGATGTCACGCGGCATCTTGGGGCCGGCGAGAATGCCTTTGCAGTGCGCGAGAATCTCGGCGGGAGTCGGATCGGTGCCGGGCTTGCGGACGACGAACGCACGGACGCGCTCGCCCCACTCCGGATCGGGTACTCCGATGACGGCGCACTCGTCGACCAGGGGACAGGAGGACAATGCGGCCTCGACCTCGGCCGGATAGACGTTGACGCCGCCGCTGATGACCATGTCGCGTTTGCGGCCGTCGAGCAGGAGCAGGCCGGTCGCCGAATCGATGTGGCCCAGATCGCCGACGCTGAAATAGCCGTCGCGCATGGACGAGCGCGTCGCGTCCTCGTCACGGTGGTATCCCGCCATGAGCATCTCGTTGCGCACGTAGAGCTCCCCGGTCTCGCCGCGCGGGACCTCGTTGCCTTTGTCGTCGAGGAACCTGATCTCGTTGCCGGGGACGATGTGGCCGATCGTGTTGGGGCAGGCGAGCAGCTCTTCGGGCGTGGCGACCGTGTTGATGCCCGTCTCCGTCGCTCCGTAGAAGTTCCAGAGGATGGGACCGAAGTCGTGGATGAAGGCGCGCGCGAGCTCGCCCGAGAGCGGCGCGCCGCCCGAGAAGATGCAGCGAAGGCTCGAGGTGTCGTAGCGGCGGCGGACGCTCGCGGGCAGCGCCATGATCCGATGGAGCATCGTGGGCACGACGGCGCTCGTGGTGATGCGCTCGGCCTCGACGGTGCGGAGGAAGCCTTCGGGATCGAAGCCGTCCGGGATGACCACGGTGCCGCCCATCGTCGTGGTGATGCCGGCGAAGGCGTACGCGGTGGAGTGGTACATCGGGCAGACCACGAGGTGCCGGTCGTCGGTGCGAAGCGGCGTCTCGGCGACGAAGCGCATGAGCGCGCGGATGGCCGCGCGGGGGAACCGGCGCACCGCGCCCTTGGGCTTGCCGGTGGTGCCCGACGTGTAGACGACGACCGCGCCGTGGCGGCCGCCATCCATGCGCTCGCGCGTGGTCGCGAAGGCGGCGTCGTAGGGCACGAAGCCGTCACGCGTGCCGCCGACGACGAAGTATCGGTTCGGCTCGACGGAGAGCTTGGGTCGCACCTGGTCGACGACCGGAGACAGATCGGCCTCGACGAAGATCGCCTTGGAGTCGGAGTGCAGCGCGAGGTACTCGAGCTCGGCGGGAGTCGAGCGCCAGCTGACGTTGACCGCGCTGCCGCCGAGCAACGCGATGGCGAGCTGGAGCTCCGACATCTCGGTGCGGTTGCGCATCATCAGCAGGATCGGATCGCGAGGACCGAGCCCGCTCGCCTTCAGGCCGGCTGCGAGCCGGTCGGCGCGGTCGCCGAGCGTCGCGTACGTGTACGCGCGCCCCCCGCCCTTGAGGGCGATGCGATCCGGCCGGTTCGCGGCGTGCAGATGGATCGCCGCGGCCGGGCCGCTGATCCCCGCCCGTGCGAGCCTGGCCACCTCCCGAACCCCGTCGGGTCGCAGGTTGAAGAGCAGGCCGTTCTTCACGAGGAGGCGCGCGACGGTGCGGGCGCTGACGAGCGCGTTCGAGAGGCGGGAAGGTGCGTCGGACATGGCGGGCGGGATTGTAGCGATCACCGAGCGAAGGTGTCGTCTACGTCGAGCAGACTTTCGATCGACTGCGGATAGAGGAATCGGCGCGCGGGCGACGGCGACTTCGGGGATCGTCGGCGGGATCGGGCTGGCCCGGCTCCTGCTGAATGAGGGCTCAGGTCGGCGCTCTCCGCCGCCGTCGTGGTCCCCTCCCTGCACGGTCTGGACGCATGGTGCGTCCTGGGATCTCGCCGGCGGCGGTGCGCAATGCCCTTCGAGCTAGACCGAGATCGGGCGCATCGTCCCAAGTCGTTCGGGTGCGGTCGTATCGCGGCTTCGGCGCTCGACGCTCGGCGACGGATTGGAACTGCTCGCCTGGAAGCGCTGGGATCTCGAGGGCTTGTACACGTCGATCCTGTCCCCTCAGCAGCCGCAGTCGTGGTTCTCGGGGGCGACGTCCTCGGTGACGGTCCACGCGGTGCCTCGACGGCGCGCGATGCCCGAGTCGGTGACGACCTCGGGGGTGCCGTCGCCGTCGACGTCGGCGAGCGCCGCGGGCGAGAGGAAGCTCGGTGAGGCGCCGTCGCTGCGGAGCACGAGGTCGCTGCCCGTCGAGGGAGCTTCGAAGAGCGCCCAGAGCTGTCCCGAGAAGTCGGCGCATCCGCCGGTGGAGGTCGCCGCCGTGACGCTGACGAAGCGCCGGCTCGACGCGGCGTGCTCCCAGACGCGCACGTCGTGGCTGGGGCGCTGGTGCTCGTCCCATCTGCCGTTCGGTGTCGCGTTGCCGTCGGCGGCGTACTCGGTCTGCAGGGTGCGCCAGGCGGGCGTCGCGCGAAACGCGGCGAGCGCGCGCGCGGCGAGGTCCGAGGGCGTGGTCGTCTGCGCGAAGATCGCAGGCGCGGGACGATCGGCGGCGCGCGCCCAGAGGCCACTGCACCCGCGCTCGCGGAGCGACGCGACGAGCAACATCCCGGGGCCGAACGCGGAGCCGGCGATCTCGGCGTTGTTCGCGGGCGGCCGATCGTTCTGGCCGTCGCCGTCCTCGTCGCCTGCCCAACGTTGCTCGGTGCCGAAGTGGACGTCGACGCGCGAGAGCAGGAAGAGGTCGGCGAGGTGGGCGGTGCAGCTCTGGCCATCGGCCGCGTAGAGGTGCACGGCCCGACCGCGCCATGCGGAGACCTCGGCGGGTGCGGCGCTGGCGGCGCGTCGCGTGACGATCGTCTGCGGGAGCGGACGGCGGCGCGTGAGCAACGAGATGGGCCCGCCTCCCCACGCCTCGTCGGGCTCCGCGGAGAGCACGACGTAGGGCTGCGGTGTGTCGCCCTCGTCGATCACCATGAAGAAGTCGCCGCGCGCGCCGGACTGCGGAGCGGGCGCCGAGCTCGCGAGCACGTCGGACGCGAGCATCTCCTCGCGCGCGATGCGGAGCTCGCCGCCTTCGCGTACGACGACCAGCTCCTTCGGTCCGCGATCGCGGAACTGCCCCGCCGAGAAGCTCTGCGTGAAGCGCACGATGGCCGATTGCCCGGACGACGAGACGCGCACGTCCGCGGTCTCGACCGCCATCGGCAGCGAGAACATGTTGCGTCGATCGGCGAGCCATCCGGCGCGATCGAATCGCCGCACGCGCGGCCCGGCACGCCGGACGCCCTCGAACCGCGCCGCGTAGAGGCGCGCGTACGCCGCGTGATCACGGGCGTTCTGCGTCGACTTCCAGGCGTCGACGAGCGTGCGCACGTCGCGCTCCGGGATCGCGGCGGCAGCACGCGCGTCCGCGGTCTCTCCGCCCGCGTTCTGGGGAACCGAGTCCGACGTGCCCGGCGTCGGCGGGCGCTGCGACTCGGGCGCGCC
>JADZFZ010000365.1 GCA_020854145.1 Deltaproteobacteria bacterium
CCGGTCACGACGAGGAGGCCCTCGTCTGCATCCTCGTCACACGCCACCGCCGGTCGACGAACGTCGATGGCGATGCGGCGCACGGAGGCGGAAGGGTCGAGCGGCTGGAAGAGCAGGCTGTCGCCACGAGGGTGCTCCGCAGCGAAGCCGATCACGTCGCCCTGGCGCGCGACACCCAGCATCGACGCGTATGCACGCTCTCGCCAACGAAAGGAGCGGCGCGCCAGCACGGCACCGTCCGGGCTCGTGCGCAGCACGACGACGTTGCGATCGTCGATGCCGAGAACGGCGAACACGAGCCCGCCGTCCTCGAGCGTCAGCACCGAGTGCACCCGAGGGCTGTCGCCCATGAGACGAGGAAGCTCGAGCGCCTCGACGCCGCCCCCGTGACGCGCCCACAAGATCTCGCGCATGCCGCCGTGAAGCCGCTCCAACAGCGCCCCTTGGCGCGTGACCGCGCGCAGCGCGAGGACACTCCGGTTCTCGGAGTGATCACAGCCCGGATGGCGGTATGCAACCGCGCTCCGGCGTGTGGCACCCGAGAACGCTCCGCGCGCGTCCACGCCGCGCCAGCTCACCATGATCTGCTCGGGCGCCGCGGCCGTGCTCGAAGCGGGCTCTTCTCCTGCACGCCACATGTGCACGAGCGCGTTCGAGCGTGGGCCGAGCAACGACTCGGTGCGCGCGCCCTCGGGGATACCCCGAACACGCGACGCCGCAGCGATCTGCGCCCGCACGCTCCCCGTCGCGTCGCATCTCCAAGCCGGGCGCGACCTGCCGGCGTACGCCTGCGCGGCGGTCGCGGGCGCTGCAGTCTCGAGCCGAGAGACCAGACGCTCCGGAGGCGCGGTCAGTCGGGGCTCCCACCCGCGGATGATCAATCCGCCTATGGCGCAGCCACGATCGGTGCACTCGAAGGGATTGTCCGAGAACAACGGAACGGCTGCGGCGCGACCATCCACCGACGGCGCGACCGCATGCCACGTAGAGCCTCCGTCGAGCGTCCGCCACACGCGTGCGAGCGTGGGCCCGGAGGCGATGCCACGGCGCGCGTCGGCGAACGTGACGCGCTCGGTGCCCACCGGCATCGCGTGAACCGCGAGCGGCGCACCGGGCCGACCGATGGCCATCACGCGCCCCCCCGACGGCAGCGGCACCGTCCCGTACAGCGTTCCGTCGACCGCGAACCGGATCCAATCGGGCGAGAGCGGCTGGTCGAGCTCCGGCCCGCTCGCGCGCAGTCGCTCGACCTCGCCGGAGTCGATATCGAAGGTGGCAGTGACCGTGTCGTACGTCGGCGAGGTCGCCTCGACGGCGACGAGCGATCCGTGGATGGCCACGACCCGCGGGTTTCGCAGATCCGTGTCCGGGAGGGCGAGCATCTCCCATTGCGCAGCGCCGGGCCGCAAGACGCACGGCGCGTCGCCACACACGGCCACGGCGCGGCGTCCGTCGGCCGCGAGCACGACGCTGGACAGGTCGCTCCGCGTGGCCACCGGGCTGAAGGCCTGCTCGCCTTCGAGTCGGCGAAGCGACCCGTCCGCGCAGATCGCGCCCACGGCGTCGCCCCACGGATGCAACGAGCAACCTCTCGGGAGCGCAGCGACGACGCGTCGCTCGATGTCACCGGTGTCGGGCGAGACGATCAGCAGGTCGGCTCCGTCGCTGATGAGCCCACGTCCACGCGCGTCCACGACGCCCCACGACTCGAGCAGGAAGGGAAGCCGACGCAGCAGCTTCAGCTCGATCGCGGCCACCTCCGGGCCTCCGAAGAACGTCGGGTCTCCCGTCCCGACACGGGCCACGAGGCGATCGGACTCGTCGAGCACGCGTTCCCCCGCGCTCGTCCGGACGACGAGCTGTCCGTCGAGCAGCACGACGCTCGTCGCGGCCTCTCCCGCGAGCTGGACCGGCTGCCAGCTCCGCCCGCCGTCGTGCGTGGAGACGAGCGCTCCGCCGTCCATGACCGCAGCCCCGCGATCGGCGCTCGCGAAAACGACGTCGTTCGCGATCCCGGGCTCGGGAAGTGTGTCGATCCGCTCCGGCGCCGTCGTGCCGTCGGTGGTCCACAGCGCACCGTCGGCATCCACCATCGCGAGCCTTCCGACGTCGAACGTTCGCCACGTGCGGATCCCCGTCGGCAGCTCGCCGACGCGATCGAGCGGGCCCGTGAACGTCGTGCTCCGGAGCACGAGGCCGTCACGTGTGACGAACAGCCATCCGGTCGCGGCGCGCGCGACGACGTAGATGGGAGACGACGGACGCCCTTCGCCGAGCTGGAGCGCACCGTCGTGCAGGCGTGCGCGCAAGCTGCCCAGCACGACGAGCCGACTCCTGTCGGGATCGACGGACACGAGCCATTTGGGCCCCAGAGTCGGCAACATCGCCACGCTCGACGACGGTCCGGTTGGCTCGGTGTCGGCGGCGGCAGCGGGTCGCGACGCCACGACCGGCCCCTCTCGCCGGATCGCCGTCGATGGAGACGCGCAGGCGCTCGCCAAGAGCACGGACACGATGGTGGTGCTTCGTTTCATGAGCCGCCGCAGATCACCCCGCATGCCAGGCGCGTGATCGTCGCTCCGAGGCGTGATTCGGCGTGACGCGGCGGACGGCCCGCGCGCGGCCCGCGTGCGATCGCGTTGCCGCGCGGCGCGAGCGATCGTCGAGCACGTTGCCGTCGCCCTCGAACTCTTGCCACGCTCCGCACATGGAGACCCGCGCGATCGTGTCCCCGGAGGAGCTCCGGCGGATCCAGGGCGACGTCCGCATCGTGGACGCCCGAGCCGGCGACGGAGCGGCGCAGGCCTATCGCGCCTCGCACCTGGCCGGAGCGCTGCGCGCGGATCCCGAGACGGATCTCGCGACGCCCAGCGATCCGGCACACGGCGGGCGGCATCCGCTGCCCGCGCTCGACGTCTTCCGCCACACGCTCGGGCGATGGGGCATCACGCCGGAGCTCGACGTGGTCGTGTACGACGACAAGCAGGGAGCGAACGCGGCGGCGCGGCTCTGGTGGATGTTGCGCGCGGTCGGCCACGCGCGCGTCGCGGTCCTCGACGGCGGTTGGCAAGCGGCGCTCGAAGCCGGCCTGCCCACCGACGCGGAAGTCCCTTCGATCGCGCCGGTCGCTCCCTACCCTGCTTCGCGGTGGGTGCTTCCGATCTCCACGATCGACGACGTCGACGGGCTGCGGCTCGACCCGTCCTGGCGAGTGCTCGACGTGCGCGCAGCCTATCGGTACCGCGGCGAGTCCGATCCGTTCGACCCCGTCGCCGGCCACATCCCGGGCGCGATCAACGTCCCCTACTCGGCCAACCTCGACGCGACGGGACGATTCAAGAGCCCGAGCGAGCTTCGCGCTGCGTACGAGCCGCTGCTCGCCGAAGGCGGCGCGAGCCGGCTCGTCGTCCATTGCGGCTCCGGCGTCACCGCGTGCCACACGCTCGTCGCGCTCGAGCTCGCCGGGCTCGCGGGCGCTTCGCTGTACGTCGGCTCGTGGAGCGAGTGGTGTCGTCGCGATCGACCCCTCGGCCGGAGCCGGACGCCTTCGTGACGCCCATGCCATCGACCCACCGCCGGCAGCAAGACGCCGCGCGCCGTCCGTCTCGCACCTCCGGCGCGTTCGTCCTCGTCTGCGTCCTCGCCGGGTGCGCGGCCGAGGGACGCGTGGCCGAGGGGAGCGACGCGTCGATGCCGACCCTCGACGCCGCGCTCGACGCGGGCACGACCGACGACGCGCGACCGGGCGACGCGGGCACGACGGCGACGGACGCGGCCGACACCGCGGACGCGTCGAGCGTGGCCGACGCGCGCGCGACCGACGCGGCGACGACCGACGCCTCGCCGCCGGCATCACCCGTGCGCGCGCTCGTCGCCGTCTCCGAGGACGCTTCGGCCGCCGTTCGATCGGTCACCGCGAACGCCGGCTTCGTCCCCGTCTACGCGCTCGACGTGCCCGTGCGCGCCGGCGACGTGCTCCGCGTGCGTGCGCAGATCGAGATGACGAACGACTACGTGAGCCCCGTGCGCGGGGCGATCCGCATCGTCGCCGACGGCGTCGCGGTAGGCACGTGGAGCTCGCAGAACGCGATCTTCGACGCTGGTCACCACATGCCGCTCTGGGCCGACGCGCTCGTCGCGACGACCGCCGACGCGACCGTGCACCTCGAAGCGCAGCTCTCGGCGGGACGGAGCGACGCGAGCCCGAGCGTGCTCGTCGAGGACAGCTACGGCCACCTCGTCGTCGAGCAACATCGTCTCTTCGCATCGCGCTCGGAAGCTGCGAGCGCGGGCGCGTGGATGCTCGCCTCGATCACGCGCGACGTGAGCGAGGACATCGCGACCTTCGGGACGACCGGCGCGTCGGTGCGGACCGCGGCGTACTCGATCGCCCCCGTCGTCGCCGCCGGAGATCGCATCCGTGTCTACGCACAGACGACGAGCGTCTGGACCGCAGCCGGCCACGACATGCACGGCCACGGCATCTTCACCGGCGAGACGCGCATCGGCCCCTGGTCGACCGAGAACACCCCGTGGGCCATCCAGACCGTGCCGCTCTTCAGCGACGCATGGCACGCGGTCACGGCGGACGGAGCGCTGCCCCTCGCGGTCACGATGCACGGCGTCGTCGGCATCGGCGGCGGCGTGCTCGCGGGCGGCGGACACCTCACCGCGCTCCGCTTCACACCGGCGTCGGGCGACGTCGTTGCCGGATCGCTCGTCGCCTTCGCGGACGCCCCGGTCCTCGCCGACGGATCGATCGTCGCGAACAGCGGCTGGCAGACGCTCGTCGAGGCACCCATCGACGCGAACCCGGGCGACGGGGTCCGCGCGGTCGGCACGACGCTGCTCACGCATCCCGTCGGTTTCGCGCAGGGCATCTCGTGCACCGTCACGTTGGAGCTGCTCGCCGGCGGCGCGGTCGTCTCCGCCTCCCCCATCGCGACCAAGTACGTGACGCCGACGCTCGAGGTGTTGCCGCTGCGCGCGGATCTGATCCTCGACGTCGGACCCGCGGGCGCCGACGCCGCGCGTCTGCGAGGCATCTGCTCGCGCGAAGGGGCGAGCCCCACCGTCGGCGTCATCGGCAGCGCTACCCGCGCGATCGTCGAGATCTTCGGCCCGCCGCGCTGACGCCAGTCACCGGGCAGGGGCCTGCCGCGTCGCGCTCGGAGGCTCGAGGACCGTGATCTCGGCGAGGCCGCCGCCTTCGCCGTACCAGGAGTCGATATGCACTCGGACTCGGTCGACGCCTTCGACGTCGACCTCGACGTCGAGCGTGCGCCTCTGGATGCGCGGCAAGAGCTGGCGGCGGCCGCTCCACAGCGGGTGGTCGCCGTCGAACATCGTGATCGTGATCCTCTTGGCGCCGCGATCCCGCCACGGCGGGTTTCCGGCGTTCACCAGACGCAACGCGCGCACGTGACGCGCGGGCGTGAGGTGGACGTCGATCCATCCCTGCGACGCGTCGAGGAGCAGCCACTCCGTGGCAGGATTGCCGTCGAGCACGCGAAACGGCGCGTACGTCTCCCAGACGGCGAGCTGGCCCGAGGCCATCGCGTGCTGACCGCGGCGCTCGCATCCGTCGAGCGCGAGCACGCCCGCTCCGAGCGCCATCACGACGAGCGCGCTTCGCGTGATTGCGAGCGGTCCTCTGGGTGGGGGCGCCACGCGAGCGCCGTATCGCAGTCGGGCGAGCAGCGTCAACACGGCGCGCCTCACCACGTCCACCTATCGCGCGCGCGAACCATGCTCTGATGCGCCCGTGCAGCGGGCAATCCTGCTCCCGGCGCTGTTCGTCTTCGTCGCCGTCACCGTGCAGCTGACGTCGGGTCGCGGCGCCGTGGAGCTCGATTCGTCGTTCCTGTGGCAGGCCGCCAAGCAATGGGTCGAGTACGGCGAGCCCGCGGTCGAGTGGGGCAAGAGCCCGCTCATCCACACCCGCGCCGACGGGCGCCGATTCTCGCCCTACCCGCTCGGCGTGACGATGACGATGGTGCCGAGCTACCTGGCCCTTCGCGCCATCTGCCCGAGCATGCACAACGATCCAGCTCACGCGTTCTGGGAGGTCTTCCTCCTGAAGGCGCCCAACAGCGCGCTCGCGGGGCTGCTCGCCGTCTTCGCGTTCGTCCTGTTCCGGCAGCTGCACGTGTCGCGCTGGCTCGCGACGGTGCTCGCGCTCTCGGCCGTGTTCGCGACCAACTGCGCGTTCTATTACCGGCTCTCGTACGCCGAAGGGCTGCAGGCGACCGCTCTCTGCGGGACGGTCGCGGCCGCGATGGCGTTTCGGCATCGGCCGGCCGCGTGGAAGGCCGTGCTCGTGGGCCTGGCGTGGGGCTGGCTGCTCCAATCGAAGATTCTCTTCGTGGTCGTGGCTCCGCTCGTCTGCGTCTACATGCTCGTGCCCGCTCCCTCGCGAGCGCCCGAAGTGACCTCCCCGCCTCGCGACGCGGCGCGTGCACGTTACCGGCACAGGCTGCTGGCCTTCCTGGGCGTGCTGCCACCGGCGCTCGGGAGCATCGGCTTGGCGCTGTGGTTCAATCACCTTCGGTACGGCGAGTGGCTCGCTCTCGGTTACGGCGCCGGCGGCTACGGGTTCACCAACAGCATGGCAGTCGGCCTGTATGGTCTGCTGCTGGCGCCCGGCAAATCCGTCTTCCTCTACTCGCCCATCCTGATCCTGGGACTCTTCGGGGCAACCAGGATGTTTCGAAGCCATCGCGCCGAGTCGCTGCTGCTGGCAGCCATCCTGTGCGCGACGATTCCCCTGTTCGCCAAGTGGTGGGCGTGGAGCGGCGATTGGGCATGGGGCCCGCGATTCCTGGTTCCGCTGGTGCCGCTGATGATGATGCCTGCCGCACTGGCGCTGTCGCCGGGCACGGGCTGGTCACCCCGATTGGGCCTGCTGGTGCGCGGGGTCGTCGGTCCGGCTCTGCTGGTCGCAGGGCTCGTGGTCGCGTCTCTCGGCAACTGGGTCCAATGCTGGTGGTACATCGGCGCAGCCAACGACGCGTTGACGGTCACGCCCGCGCCGCGCGACGATCTCGCTCACCTCCATTTCCTCCCGGAATGGCAGCCCATCGTCGCGCATGCCTGGATCGCCTGGTACGTCGCGACCGGCCGGACCCCCCTTCCTCGCCGGACACCGTGGGCCCGCATGTACGACGACATACCGCCCTACGACCTGACCCACCTCCAACGCATGGAGCTCGACTATTGGGTCACCGACCACGTCGCTCCGCGCTCGGCCGACGCCGCACGCCCGGAGACGTCCTCGACGGCAGCCGCGCTCGCGATCGCGCTCGGCGTGATGGCCCTTGCCTCCGCAGGCGCCGTCGGCTTCGGCGTGGGACGCGCGTACCGCCACTACCCCGCACGCGTCCGCCGCGCTCCCAGGCAACCCCGCACCTCGACGTGATCCGCGGTGCTGTCGAAGTCCCGCACCTGCCACCGCGTCGGCACGGGCGCGCGACGACTCTCTTCACGATGGCAGCTCCGGCCTGGGTCTTGCTCGACTCGCCGCGTGCCGACTGCTGCCGTCTTCTCGCTCGAGTTCCTCCCGTACTCGCAGACTTTCGTCTACGAGGAGCTCCGCCATCACCAACGTTGGGACGCCGAGGTCTTCACGTGGAGACGGCGCTCGCCGGAGCGATTCCCCTTCGAGCCCGTGCACCTCGGCGGGCTTCGATGGCTGCTCACCGGGACCTC
>JADZFZ010000366.1 GCA_020854145.1 Deltaproteobacteria bacterium
CGCCGCCGCCGGCGCCGCTGGTCGGTCTCGGCACGACGCTGCGTCTCGCGGGCGACATCGACGGTGACGGTCACAGCGATCTCGTCGCGGGCGCACCGGACTCGAAGGCGGGCGCCGGCGCCGCGGTCACGTCGTACGGCGCGCCCAACGTCTTGAGGAACGGATATGCGCTGCTCGAAGGTGCGGACCACTTCGGCCACGCGGTCGCGGGAGTCGGCGACGTCGACGCGGACGGCTACGCCGACATCGCCATCGCGTCGGGCGGCACCGGGCGCGCGCGCGGCGCGGTCGCCATCGCGCTGGGCAGCGGGGGAGGCCCGACCGCCCCGACGGATGCGATGGCCGGGATGGGCGACGCGGACGAGCGCTTCGGCACATCGGTCGCGGGCGCGGGCGACGTGGACGGCGACGGTCACGCCGACGTGCTCGTGGGTGCTCCCGGCGCGTTCTCGGGCGCAGGCCGCGTCTATCTCGTGCTCGGTGGGCCGCGGTGGCGATCGATGAGCGAGCTTCGCGCGATCCGCTACGAGTCGCCCGAGCCCGACGTCGGGTTCGGTACCGTCGTCGCGGGCGTGGGCGACCTCGATGGCGACGGCTTCGCGGACGTCGCGGTGGGCGCACCGACCCACGATCGCGTCTACGTCTTCTGGGGAAGCCGCACCGGCCTGCAGGCCGACCAGATCGCGCGCGTGATGTCGCCGGCCGGAACCGGGATTCGCTTCGGCGCGGCGATCGCTGGGTTGGGGGACCTCGACGGCGACGGCTCGGGCGAGCTCGTCGTGGGAGCGTGGGGCCACGAGCGCGAGCGCGGCGCGGTGTACCTGTTCGAGGGCATGCCCGACGGGATCAGCCCCGTGCGCGGCTACGCGGTGCCGCCCGACCAGGGCGCAGGCGCGCGCTTCGGCTGGGCGCTGTCGGGGCCCGGCGACGTGGACGGAGACGGCCTGGTGGATCTCGTCGTCGGCGCCCCCGGTGCCGCGCGCGGGGAGGGTCGCGCCTACGTCGTCTTCGGATCCGTCGCGGGCTTCGCCGACCGACCGCTCGACGTGCTGCGCCCTCTCGAAGGAGGCTCGCTCTCGTTGGGGCTGTCGGTGCTCTGATCCACGCGCACGGAGCTTCTGCGGTTCACGATGGCTTCGGTTCGAGGCTGTGATACTCGCGCAAGAGGGGGACGAACCGTGACCTGGAAACCGATTCGAGGCGGAGCGGGAGACCCCGGTCGCCGGCGTCTGGTGCACGCGCTGTCGGTCCCGTGCGTGCTCGCGCTCTGCGCATGCGGCCCGGCGCGAGACTCGTCAGTTCGGGAGGACCTCGAGCAGAAGCTTCAGTCCTCGAGCGCCCTGACCCGCGCGCTCTGCGGATTTCCCCTGGGACGGTACGAGCGCTTCCAGATCGTCGCGCTCACCCCGCAACTGGATGGAGACCCATCGTCGAAGACGGGCAGCGGCACGGTCCACGCCACGATAAGCGGGAACGGAGGCTACCGCTGCCAGGGTCGAGCGCGCTTCAGCTACCGCTACGTCCCGACGATCCACACCGAGGGGAGCAGCCACGGTATCGGGATCACCCAAGAAGCCCACTTCGAGACCGAGCAGTTCCGGAGCACGAGCCCGGACACTCTGCTCCCCATGCTCAGGCAGCGCGCGGTGCCGGTCCAGGTGGGTGTCCCGTTCACGGTGAGCCTGGGCCCCGGCTGGGTGCTGCCCAACCACGCCTACGCCTATGCGGCGGTGGTGAACATCACGCAGCCAGGGCTCTATCGCGTGGCCCCGCCGCCAGGCGGCGCGCCCGGAAGATTCATGACACGTGTCTCCGAGCTTCACCTGGCGGACGGGAGCCGGCCGCCTGAGCGTCTCGCCGGGGGTTACGTGAACTGGACGCTGCCGGCGGGCCCAACCTACCTGATCGTGACGAATACCGAGCTCGAAGCACCCGTGCTGCAGTTCTACTCGGAGCACGCAACTCGATAGCGTGCCCACGGCAGGTCGTGCCTACGTCGTCTTCGGATCCGTCGCGGGCTTCGCCGACCGACCGCTCGACGTGCTGCGTCCCCTCGAAGGAGGCTCGCTCTCGTTGGGGCTGTCGGTGCTCTGATCGCCGAGGACCTCGCGGTGGCCGCGCCGCACGTAGACCACCGCGGTCACGAGCCCGAGCGCGGCCGACGCGATGGCGAGCCAGATCGTCGCGGCGTGTCCGAAGATCCAGAGCACCAGCGTGAGCAGCTGCAGGATCGTCGTGACCTTGCCGACCGCCTCCGCGGTGTAGTCGACCCTGCGCGCGCGGTGACGCGACAGCCGGTGCGCGATCACGACGGGCACCATCACCGCCTCGCGCACGAGGAGCAGCAGCGGCACCGGCCACGGGTGCGGGTACGTGAAGGTCGCGACCAGCACTGCCGAGAGCACGAACAGCTTGTCGCACGCCGGATCGAGCCACGAGCCCACGCGCTCGGCGCGCGCGCTCCGTCCGATGCCGCCGCGCGCGGCCCGACGTCGCATCCAGCGCGCAGCGGTCCCGTCGAGCACGTCGGAGAGGGACGCCGCGGCCATCATCGCGAGCACCCACATCGGCGCGGCCGGCTGCACCCACACGAGCACGGCGAGCGGCACGCGCACGAGCGTCAGCACGTTGGGCAGGTCCCACGTGCGCGTGGCCGCGTCGGTGCCGGTCATGGTCGACGCGCAGCGTGCGCGACGCGTGTCGGGGGCGCCACTGCTCGCGTGCAACGATGGCGGGTGGCGCTTTACACACGGCTGCTATGGTCCGCGCGCCGGGCGTGGAGGGGTGGTCCCGCGGCCGGCCACTACTTGGAGGAACCCATGCGACGAACGTGTGTGAAGACGATGTGTCTGCTGGCGACCGGTTTGGTTTTCAGCTGCGGCGGCGCTGGCCTGCCCGGCGCGGGCGGCGGGCTCGGTGCCCAGTGCCGCGGCGGGTTCGGGGCCACTGCCGAGGCGCGGAAGCTGTCGGCGTTCGTCGAAGCCGCAACGAACTTCGCCACCGCGGCGGAGGAGATCCAGGCGAGCCTGCTCGCCTCGTGCAAGCAGATGGGCGAGGCGCTCGGGATGGAGGAGTCGGCGCTGCAGGGCGAAGGCACCGATGCGACGCGTCGCGTGTGCACGGCAGTGTCCGATCGCCTTCGCGCCGACCTGACGCGCATCCGCGGCGCAGCCAACGTGACGGTGGACGTACGCGTTCGTCCGCCCCGCTGTGAGGTGTCGGTGGACGCCTACGCGCAGTGCGCGGGCTCGTGCGAGGTCGACGTGGAGCCGGGCTCCGTGCAGGTGCAGTGCGAAGGCGGCGAGCTGCGCGGCGGCTGCTCCGCGGAGTGCACGGGGCACTGCGCGGCCGAGGTGAGCGCATCCTGCAGCGGCACCTGCGAGGGCGCGTGCGAAGGCGAGTGCTCGGCGCGCGCCGAGGACGGCAGCTGCAACGGCCGCTGCTCGGGCTCGTGCAGCGGTCACTGCGTCGCCGAGGCGAGCGGGCGCTGCGAGGGCGAGTGCCGCGGCGGCTGCAGCGTGGCCTTCACGGAGCCGCGTTGCACCGGCACGGTCCAGCCGCCGAACGTCAGCGCGGATTGCCGCGCGGCGTGTGACGCGCGCCTCGATGCGCAGGCGACGTGTCAGCCGGGCGAGGCGACGCTCGTCATCAACGGCGAGCTCGACGGTGATCTCCAGCAGACCGCGGAGCGCGCCACGAACGCCGTGCGCGCAGGGCTCGGAACGATCATGACGCTGCGTCGGCGCCTCGACCGTCTGCAGCGCTCCGGCCGCGCCGTGGTGGAGGCGGCGGGCGATCTCCCGGATGCCGTGGGCAGCCTGGGCGTGACGGCAGCCGGCTGCGCGGCCGCGACCGTGAGCGGTCTCGCCTCGGCGGTCGGCAGCGTGTCGGTCTCCGTCGAGGTCTCGGTCCAGGTGTCGGGCTCGGCGTCCGCCTCGGGCGGGTGAGTCTCGCCTTCCGACCAGGGTGCTTCGGTGGTCGAGCGTCCCAGCGATGGGCGTGAGCGCCTCGGCGCTGCCCCTTCACCCCGCCCCGCCTCGCAGGGCGGGGAAGGGGGACCCTGCGAGCAGAGGCGGCCTGGTCGCGAGCTCGCGCATGGGGACGGCCGTGCGGGGGCAGCAATCACTTTGACCACAAACTGATTGTTGGTTGTGCCCGCCCGGTCCACTCTCGCGGCGATGGGGCGAGAGAAGAGCGACGAGGTCCGGCTGGGCGGGACGCTCCGGTTCATGCAGCTCCTCTGGGAGCTGGTGCATGCGATGGAGGCACGGTCGCGCCGCATGGTCTCGGAGATGGGCGTGACCGGTCCGCAGCGGCTAGTGATCCGCCTGGTCGGAAAACACGGCGGCATCTCCGCCGGACGCCTCGCCGAGGCGATGAAGATCCATCCGAGCACCCTGACGGGCATTCTCTCGCGGCTCGTGGAGCGCGCGTTCGTGGAGCGTCATCCCGATCCGGAGGACGCTCGACGCGCGGTGTTGACGCTGACCGAGTCGGGCCGCGTGATCGACGGCAAGAGGGCCGGCACCGTCGAGGCCGCCATCGGCCGCGCGCTCGCCCGCATGCCCGCGCAGGACGTGGTCGCCGCCGAGCGGGTGCTCGCGTCCATCGCCGACGAGCTCGGGCGAGAGGACGTGTGACCGCGGCCGCGGAGTCGAGTCGTCCCGTGACGCGCGCCTCCGAGGTGGGCTCACCCGTGATCGCGCTCGATGCGATGGGCGGGGATCGGGGCCTCGACGTGACCGTGCCCGCCGCGGCGGAGGTGTCGCTCGAGGTCGAGTGCGAGATCGTCCTGGTCGGCGACGAGCGCGACCTCCGCGACCGCCTCGCGCAGCATCGGCACGACGCGAAGAGGATCAGGATCGAGCCATCCGAAGGGGCGATCGGGATGGGTGCCTCACCGCGCGAGGCGCTCGCCGCGCAGCCCCGCGCGTCTCTGCCGGTCGCCGCGCGACTGGTGGCGCGCGGCAGCGCGGTCGGGGGCGCCGACGCGCTCGTCTCCGCCGGCAACACGGGCGCCGTCATCCTCGCGTGCGCCGAGTCCTTCTCGCGGATGGAGGGCGTCTCGCGCAGCGCGCTCGCCGCGGTCGTCCCCACCGAGCGCCGCCGGGGCGAGAAGGAGGATCCGTTCTCGCTGCTGCTCGACTGCGGCGCGACGGTGCGCGTGCGTGCGCGCGACCTCGTCACCTTCGCGCTGATGGGCGCATCGTACGCCGCGATCATCAGCAAGAACCCGCGGCCCCGCGTGGCGTTGCTCTCGAACGGCTCGGAGCCGAGCAAGGGCACCGAGGAGATCGTCGAGGCCCACAAGATCCTCTCGGGCCTGCGCTCGATCGACTTCATCGGCAACGTCGAGGGCGTCGACATCCCGCGCGGCACCGCCGACGTGGTCGTGTGCGACGGCTTCACCGGCAACGTGGTGCTCAAGATGCTGGAGGGCGTGAGCGAGACGGTGCGCGACCTGGCGCGTTTCGCGTATCGCAGCAAGCTCGCGTGGAAGCTCGCGATGATGTTGCTGGCGACGGGTCTCAAGCAGATCAAGACGCTGACGGACTGGCAGCAATACGGCGGCGCTCCGCTGCTCGGGTTCGACCGCACGTGCATCAAGGCACACGGCCGGTCCGGATCGCGCGCGCTCCGCAACGCGATCAAGGTCGCCGCGCGCTGCGTCCGCCAGGATCTCGCCGGCTCGATCGCCGCCAGCATGACCGAGCTCGAAGGCCGCGCCCCCTCGCGTTGAGGGGCAGTCACCCCTTCGGCACGAACGGTTGCTCGTCACCCCTTCAGCGGCAGAACGAGCGGCCGGTGCGTGGTGGGCGCGACCACGTCTCGCGGAGCGCGAGGAAGGTGCGCGCGCGCTCGTGCATCGTCGGGGTGGCGGCGGCGGGCAGCCCTCCTCCGCCGCGACGGCGCGGGGTGGCGGCGGGCCGCGGCCCTCGCGGTCGTCGTACGCGCGCCTGCATGGCCGGGTCGAGCCCGGCGGTGCGGAGCTGCGCGCGGCGCCACGGGTACATCGGCGCGCTGTCGGTGCAGCGACCGTCGCGCATGTCGTCCGGCGTGCAGTAGAGCCGGAGATGGAGGTGATCGTCGTGCGGGCGACCCGGCTGGCACGTCGACTCTTCGAAGCGCCGCCGCACGGCCGCCGGCGCGCGTTGGCGTCGCGCCTCGCGCAGGAGCAGCGTCCGAAGGTGCTCGACGACGTAGACGCGTTGTACGGCGGCCTCTTCGTCCTCGAGCATCGCGCGCACGAAACGCCAGGTGCGCCGCGCGTCGAGCTTCACGCGTACGTCGTCGCCGCCGCTCGCCAGGTTGTTGAAGACGTAGCCTCGGCCTTGGGGATCGAGCGGGACACCGACCGCCGGGCGAGGTCGACCGCGCCTGTCGTGCAGATAGAAGAGCACGTCGACGTCGCGACCGGATTGATGGGACCCGTGGTGGCGGATGCGGCCGCCTTGCGGCAGCGCGATGTCGTTGACCGTGAGCTCGCTGCCCGGCATCTCGGCGTTGACCACGGCCGCCGCGCGAACGAGCGAGCGCACCATCTCGACCGTGCCGTAGAAGCCGTCGCGGTTGGGACGGTTGGTGTTGCTGCGCAACCCCGGGATGTCGGAGGGCAACGGAACGCCGCCCGACAGGAAGCCCGTGTTCGGGCCGCCCACGGACGTCGAGGCGCCCGGATCGAGCGTCATGGGATCGGTGCCGACCGGGTGGGGCGGCGCGAGCGGAACCGGTGGGGTAGGCCCGGTCGCCGACGCATCCGCGACGGAAGACGCGACGCCACCGTCGAGGTTGGGCGCGGGCGGCCCTGCATCGAGCAGGAACGTCACCGGGACGTTCTCGGCGCCGTCGTCGTCGTCGTCGTCGTCGTCGCCGAGCGCAGCGGGCGCGAAAGCGAGGGCAACCACCGCGCCCGCGAGCGCCGTCGCCATCACCCAGGCCCATCTCGGACGCATCGCCGAATCGTGTCGAGCCCGGCGCCCGCGCGCAAGAACCAGTACGACTCCCCGATTCCGCGTTGACGCGCGGGGCGCGGCGAGAGAGATCGAGGGCGTGCGCGCCGTGGTCGAGTCGGTTGCCTTCGCGTCGGTCGTCCTCGCGGTGTGGTCGGTTCCCGCCGCATCGATCGCGCAGACGCTCACGGCGGAGGTCCGCGGCGCGGGCGACGACGCGGACGCCGCGGCGCTGCGCACGCAGGTCTCTCGCGCGGAGGGCGATCTGACGGGGTGTATGGGCACATCGGCGCGCGGCCGTTCCGAGACCGTGTTGTGGCTCTCGGTGGCGGCGACGGGCGAGGTCACGGTGGCCCTCGCGCTGCACCGCGGGCCCGCGGAGGGTGTCGGTCAGTGCCTCGTCGAGCGGATGCGGTCGTGGCGGTTGCACGCCGGGGCGCGTCGTCGGATCGAGCTCGTCCTGCGCACGGGCCACGAGGGCGGGCCCACACCCGCCGCGCCATCTGCGCGAGCGGTCACGCCGACGCGACCGCCGCCGCCCGCGCCTGCGGTCACGCCGACGCGCTCGACCCCTCCCGCGCCTGCGGCGCCGCCGTCGCGCCCACCGACGACTCCTCCTGCGGCTCGCACACCCGCGCCCGCGCTCCCTCCGTCACCCGCGCCCGCGGTCCC
>JADZFZ010000367.1 GCA_020854145.1 Deltaproteobacteria bacterium
CCCAGCACACCTGACCCGCCCCGCCACCGGTGTGCGCGACGGTGCACACGAACTGTTCGCCGGTACCCTGGCAGTTCACCTGCGCCTGCGGACCGCCGACGTTGCACGTGCACGCCAGCGCGAGCCAGGCGAGCACCACGATGGATGCGAGCATCGTTGCGTTCTTGCGGGTCATGGGACAACGGTCTCGCAACGCGGCCGCGAGAGCAAGCGAGACTCGCGACGTCAGACGAGCGGGTGGGCTCGCTCCATCGTCGGGCCGTTCGGACCGCGTACGGCCGCGCAAAGCGATCACTTCGGGCTCGGCCTCGAGGAGATCACACGAGCCGCCTTCGAGGCCGCGGTCGGCCGCGCCGCCCCGACGACGCAGTTCGCGCGCGGTGTCATCCCGCCTGCGCTGATCGGTCACATGGCGACGAACACGCGGACCGTAGGCGGGAGGCTCAGCACGCGCGCAGCGCTCCCACGAAGACCCTCGTGCGGCTCTCGACGAAGTCGTCCGCCAGCTCGATCTCGGCGTACGCGACCCGCTCCACGTAGCGGGCAAACAGCGGCGCGGAGCGGCGCGGAGCGGCGCGGTGCCAGGCATTGTCGTTCTTCGAGGCTGCGGATCAGGCGCTGTACGCGGCGAAGCGTTCGGGCCGCAACAAGACGTGCAGTCCCGTCAGCAAGACGACCCCGCCGATCCGTCCCGTCGGTCGCGCCGCTTGAGCCTCGTTCCTCGGAGGCGCGACGCGCTGGGCGCAGGCCGCGCCGTCAGTGAGACGGACGGCCCGCGGGCTCGGTCTCCCGATGATCGAGCGCGCGCACGAGGTCGCGCACCATGGCGCTCGGCGGCAGATCGAGCGGGCTCCCCGACGGGGAAAGCACGAGAGGGAGCCAGCGGATGTCGGGACCGTCGGAGACGTGAGACAGCACGAGGAGCGCCTCGACGCGGTCGGGGTCGACGCCGCTGCAGCCACACCGCTCGACGGCGGCGGGCACGCCACGCCGCAGCCGCGGCCATCTCTCGCCCGGCGAGGTGGACGAGACGCCCGCGAACTCGGTGACGAGGGCCTGGCATCCGCGGATGGCACCGGACCATTCGCCAGCGATCAGCTCCCCGCGACGCAGGGGCGCGCGCGCACCGGCAATCTCCGGGTAGAGCTCGCGCGCCGCGGCTGGCGGGCGGCTGGGCGCGGGCGACGGCGGCTCGACGACGACGCGGAGCTCGTGGCCTGGTGCGAGCGCTTTCAGCCAGGGTCGCGCCGCGGCGACCGAGCTGGCCGCGTCGAGCCAGACGTACACCGGCCACGGATCAGGCGTCGGGCGACGGGGGTGCAGGATGCCCCAGTTGCGTTTCACGACGTCGAGGTCCGAACGCATGTCGGCGACGCGCTCGAGCCGGAAGGGCCGGCCGTCCAGGTGCGCGACCTCCCCACGACCAATCACGACGAACGACGAGGCCTCGAGAGGCACGCGACCGTGCGCTGCTCGGGCGAGCGCCACGGCGGGCGTGGGTGTCCCGATTCGATGACCCGATACCGCGTCGAGCGTATGCCGCATTCGTGCGACCCGATCGGGGCAGCCACAACCGGAGAGCATCAGAGTGACGCAGCAAGTCGCGAGAAGGCGGGGCTGCATGGCGGCGCTCACTTTCGTTGCTCAGTGCGCCGCCCCGCAAGTTGGTGGGCAGGTCGCTCGCGAGAGCTCGACCAGACGAGGCACGCACCATCGAGCTCGCCTCTCGGAACGCAGCGGATGCGCGGTAGGTCGCGCGTGTGCAATGCGGGGAACTCTACCTAGCTCGGGTTGACGCCGGCAACCAAGGCGAGGGAAGAGAGCCTCCCACGTCGGCCTCGCTTGCGGGCGTGAGCGCCACGCGGGCGAGGGTGTACCGTTCGCGCCATGACGAGCCCTGCTGCTGCCTTTCGCGCGCTCCACACGTCGGGGTGCTTCGTGATGCCGAACGCGTGGGACGTGGGCAGCGCGATTCTGCTGCATCGCCTCGGTTTTCGCGCAATCGCCAGCACATCGGCGGGGCTCGCGTTCTCGCGCGGATTACCCGACTCCATGACGGCGCTCTCCCGCGACGTCGTGCTCGCGCACCTTCGCGAGCTCGTCGCTGCCACGCCGCTACCGGTCAACGCGGACTACCAGTCTGGCTACGCGAAGGACGCGGCGGGCGTCGCGGAGAGCGTCGCGCTGTGCATGGAGACGGGCGTCGCCGGGCTCTCGATCGAGGACGCGTCGGGCGACACCTCGGCACCGTTGTACGCGCTCGACGTCGCGCTCGACCGGCTTCGCGCCGCGCGAAGGGCGATCGACCACGCGAGCCGCGATGCGTTGCTCACGGCACGTTGCGAGGCCTATCTCGTGGGCGATCCCGATCCCGCGAAGACCTCGATCGATCGGCTCGTCGCGTACGCCGACGCCGGCGCCGACTGTCTCTTCGCCCCCGGCGTCCGCGACGTCGCCACCATCGGCGCGATGGTGAAAGCGGTCGCGCCGCGCCCGCTCAACGTCATCGTCACCGCGCCGAGCCCGGAGCTCACCGTCGCGCGCCTCGCCGATCTCGGGGTGCGTCGGATCTCGGCGGGCTCGGCGCTCGCGCGCGCCGCGTGGGGCGCGTTCCTCCGCGCAGCCACGGAGATCGCGCAAGCCGGGACCTTCGACGCGCTCGCTTCCGCGGCGACGTTCGCCGAGCTCAACACCGCGTTCGGACGATGAACGAATGCCCCATCGAGATCCCCTGAACGCGGCGCTGGCACGCATCGAATCCCTCGAGTCGGAGCTCGTCGATCTTCGCGCGCAACGTGGGCAGGCCGACGGCGAGCTCGCGGTCCGCCGACAATGCCTGGCACGAGGTCACTCGAGGTCACTTGACGAAGGTGTCGGCGGTCGCGCTCAGCGTGCTCGAGGTCAACGCAGCGGCGCGGCCCTCACCCCGGCCCTCTCCCCGTTCGGGGAGAGGGAGCCTGGTCTCGATGGGCCTGTGCTCGATGCGTCACACGCGCTCAGCGCGAGCAGCAAAGCCGCCAGCCGAAGGCTGGATCGCTTCGCCGCCGCTTCGCAGAAGGCGCGCACTTGGGCTGCATCGACGAGACGAGACGAGACGAGACGAGACGAGACGACGCAACGATGGTGCCAGCGCATGTCCCCTCCGGTGCTCCGCCCAGTGCACGCGCCGAGGGGCGAAGCTCGAGCGTGATCGATCGGAGGTGGCACCGCGTCAGCGATGGCTGGATGCACACGTGCCCTCGCACGGCAGGTGCTCCTCGCCGCGATGAGCGGCGACCGCGACTCGGCCGCGTTCTCGCCCGCACGCGGCGAGGACGAGGGCGCCGTATCGGGCGGCCTGCGCGACCCAAGAGATCGAATCACGAGCGACGACGGGTCAGACGAGCGGGTGGGCTCGCTCCATCGTCGGGCCGTTCGGACCGCGTACGGCCGCGTGTACCTGCTCGACGGATGCGACCATCGCGAGCGGCACGAGGAGCTCGTTCGCCGGTGTCCACGTGGTCCAGAGCCCGGCGTTGTCGCCGAGGCACGCCGAGCCGTCGGCGCACGTGACGAGGCACCGCCAGAACGGTCGCTGCAGCTCGAGCCACGAGAACGCGACGCAGGCCGCGACCGGAGCGGCCGGCAACGCTCCGAGCCACTCGGTGTGAACGATCGCAGGACCCGTCTCCCGCTTTCGCGCGACGAAGACGCCGCACGTCCGGACACGATCGGGATCGGCACGCGTGACGGCGACGGCCGCGAGCGTCTCGCCTTGCGCATCCACGTACGCGTCGAGCGTGCAGTCCGGGACCGG
>JADZFZ010000368.1 GCA_020854145.1 Deltaproteobacteria bacterium
AGCTCCTCGATGGCGTCGACCAGGGTGGCTCGGGCCACGGGCTTGAGCAGGCAGGGCACGCGCGCGGCGAGGATGGTGCGTTGCGTGGCGACGTCCATGCCGCCTCCGGTGAGGAAGACGAACCTGCGCGCGAGCTCGGGCCAACGCGCGCTCGCCATGTGCAACAGGTCGGGCCCGTTCGTGCCCGGCATCGCGACGTCCGACACGACGACGTCGGGCAGGCTCTGCTCCATGGCTTCGAGCGCGGTGCGCGCGTCACGGGCCGCTCGGACCTCGTATTCGTTGCCCAGGAGTCGCGCGAGCGCCGTGCGGATGATGTCGTCGTCGTCCACGAGCAGCAGGTGGCGGCGTCGCGCGCGCGGCGCGATGCTCGGCGCGCGCGGTGCGAGGGTCGGCGCGGCGAGCACGTGCGGGCGTCCGAGCTTGAGCGTCCCGTCGCTCGCGTGAGGTGCAGGGAGATCGATGCGCACCCACGCGGCGCCGGCCGACCCGCCCTCGCTGACGTGACCGCCCGCTGCGGCGACCATCGACGACAGCACGTGCGCAGCCACGTCGGCAGAGCCGCCGTCCCAGGGTGAGGCGACGTGCTCGAGCGTCAGCGTCACGCGCGCGTCGTGGCGCGTCGTGGTGAGCCGAACCTCCGTGCCCGCGTGGCCGCCGGCTCGGAGCCGCTCGCCGATCCACCAGAGCAGATGGAACGACAGGAGCGCGAGCAACGGACGCGACGCGCCCGCCGTCGTGTGCGGCTCGATGTTCCTGTGGATCTGGGCGAACTCCCGGAGCTCCGGCCCGGCGAGCGCGATGGCCGCCTCGATCGCGGCGTCGAGCGGCGCGGCCTCGGTCGCGTCGTCCGGGAGCGCCAGCTCGCGCAGGGCCGTGACCGTCCGCGTGATCTCGCCGAGCCCGCGCCGGGCTTCTGCGAGCACCTCGTCCAGCGCTCCGCCCTGCGAAGCCTGCTCGAAGTACTCGAGATCCGCGGAGAGGACGACGCACGGATCGAGCAGCCGCGTCACCAGGCCCCGTGCGATGGACTGCGCCACTTCGAGGCGCTCGCGGATCCGCTGCTCGACGAGCGCCGCGTCGAGCGCATGTCGGTCGCGCAGGATCACCGCCACGGTCGCCTCGGTCTCGGCGGGCAGCTCCACGGTGTACGCGTCGAGCGCGCGACCGCGGTGCGTGACGCGCTCCCCGTCAACCGGGACGTTCAGGCCTGCGGCAGCGAGCGCCGACAGGCTCAGATAGGCGCCTTCGAAGGACGTGGCGGCGGGTGAGGCTCCGGGCCCGATCCCCAGGCGCTCGCGAGCACGCGGGTTGACCGCGGTGACGAGATCGTTGGCGACGTCGATGATCACCACCGCGTCCGGCATGCTCTCGTACAGCGCGAAGAGCTCCGCTCTGGAGGGGATCGCCACGTGTGCTCAGTCCTCGCCCGCCTGGGCCAGCCCGCGTCGTTTCAGCTTCTCGACGAGCGTGGTCCGTTGGAGCCTCAGCAGCGCGGCCGCTCGGTTCTTGTTGCCGCCCGCGCGCTCGAGGGCCTGTCGGATCAAGTGGTGCTCGAGCTGATCGAGCACGTCGCGCAGGTCGATCCCGTCCTCGGGCAACAGCATCAGGGGCGCGCTCGACGGCGGCACCGTGGACCGAGCGTTGGGCGGTGCGGAGCGGATCCGCTCCGGCAGGTCGCGGACCTCGATGCTCCCCTGACCCTTGAGGACCACGATGCGCTCGACGACGTTCTGCAGCTCGCGAACGTTGCCGGGCCAGCCGTACGCGCAGAGCAGGGACATCGCCTCGGGCGTCACGCCGCTGACTCGACGGTTGTGCCGCCGGTTGCGCTCCTCCACGAAGTGGGCGAGCAGCAGCGGGATGTCGGTGGCGCGCTCGCGTAGAGGCGGCATCACGAGCTGGATGACGTTGAGGCGGTAGTACAGGTCCGAGCGGAACGGACCTCCGGGTGCGCTCATCGCCTCGAGGTCGCGGTTGGTCGCCGCGATGACGCGGATGTCGACCGGATACGTCCGCGCGTCGCCGACGGGGGTCACGTCGCGCTCCTGCAGGACGCGCAGGAGCTTGACCTGCAGGGCTGCGCCGATCTCGCCGATCTCGTCGAGGAAGACCGAGCCGCCATCCGCTTGCGCGAAGCGCCCGACGCGCGCGGTGTGCGCGCCGGTGAAGGCGCCCTTCGCGTGCCCGAAGAGCTCGCTCTCGAGCAGCCCTTCGGGCACCGCACCACAGTTGATCGCCACGAACGGCCGACCCGATCGCGCGCTCGCACGGTGGATCGCGCGCGCAACGAGCTCCTTGCCCGTCCCGCTCTCTCCCGTCACGAGCACGGTCGCGTCCGTGTCGGCCACGCGTCGGATGATGTCGAGCGCCTCGAGCAGGGCAGGGTGCTCGCCCCTCAGCTCCTGGGCGTGCTTGCGACGGAACGCTCCGATGCCTCCCTCGTCGCCGTCGTCCGGATCTTCGGACCGCGTCGGCGCGACGCTCTCGTCATCAGGCCGCGACGGCGCCGAGCTCGGGATCGTCATGGTCGAGCCACGGCATGATGCCCTGGCGACCGCGCGATCGGAAGCGCGCTGCGCGAGCTGCGGTGGCGGCAGCATCATCCGCGGGCGTCGGAGAAGCGCGCACGCAGCCGATGGATCGCCTCGCCGTGGAGCTGGCAGGCGCGCGACTCGGTGAACCCCATGCGCTCGCCGATCTGCTTCAGCGTGCAACCCTCGGTGTAGTAGAGGGCGACGAGCGTCTGGAGGCGCTCGGGCAGCTCCGCGATCGCGCCGCGGAGACGATCGGTCAGCTCGTGCGTCTCCGCGCGCTGCGCCGGATCGGTATCGGCGGGCGCGGGCGGAGCGATCGTCGGGCGGTCGTCGCCTTCGCCACGCGGCGTCGCATGGAGCGGGAGCTCCGCGGCGGCGACCAGCTGGACCTGGACGGAGCGCAGCCGGTCGACCGGGAGCCCCAGCTCGGCGGCGACGTCGGCCTCGTCGGGCTCGCGGCCGAGCCGACGGCGCAGCTCCGTGGTCGCGCGGCTGATCCCGCGCGCGATCCGGCGCACGTCGCGCGAGAGCGGATCCGCGCTGCGCACGGCGTCGAGCATCGCCCCGCGGATGTGGTGCTCCGCGAACGTCTCGAAGCGCGCTCCCTGGCTGGGGTCGTAGCGGCGGGCGGCCTGCAGCAGCCCCACGTTGCCGGCGCCGATGAGGTCGTCGACCTGCACGTGGCTCGGTAAGCGGCGCACGAAGCGATGCGCGCTCCTGCGCACGAGGGCCATGTACGCATCGACACGATCGCGGCCTTCGGAGGTCGGGGCAGCGGGGAAACAGGATGTGGTCACGGCGACACCTCGTGGGTGAGAGCTCCGGCGGCGCGACGCGCGGCCGCGAGGTTCCAGGAATCGATGCCCGGCTCGGCGTGGGCGGGGATCTGCGTGTGGCACGCGCGTGCGAGCGCGGCGTCGCGTGCGACCGAGCACAAGAAGCGCAGCTCCACGGGCGCGCAACCGTCGAGCGCTGCGCAGCAGTCCTCGATGGCGGCGAAGGTCGCGCGCGCCGCCGACGGAGTCGCGCGGTTGACGACCACCCACGCCCTCGCGTGCGGCGCGACGCGGGCGAGCCGGCGGATGGCGCGCACGGCCGACGTGATCCCGTCGGGCGTGGGCGACGCGACGACGACGACGGCGTCGGCCGATCGAAGCGTGTCGAGCGCTCGTCCCGTCGCGTCCGATGGCATGTCGACGACGATCGCGGCGCATCGCGCCGGGGCCTCTTCGCGACGTCCACGGCCTACGCCGCCGTCGAGCCCGGGCGCGCCGAGATCGAGCACGAGCGCCGGCACGCCGCGCTCGAGGTCGCCGATCGCCCACGCGAGCAGCGTCGCGACCGTCGTGCGCCCGATGCCATCCATCGCTCCGACCACTGCGACGACCGGCGGAGCGAGATGCCGCGCGACCTCACGCATGGGGCGTCTCCGTTCGCGTCGAGCCGCTCCGATCCGAGCCGACGGTCGGGCACGCAGCGCGCTGGCGATCCGGTCGCGCCGGATCGTCGTGGATGACGTACCGCCGGTCGGCGCTCGGCGAATGGACGGGCGAGTGACATCGGGAGTGGGGACGCATGGTCTCCTCCGGCTCGCGCGAGATCGCGCTCTACGCGATCCCCG
>JADZFZ010000369.1 GCA_020854145.1 Deltaproteobacteria bacterium
CGATGACGGCCTCGACGTGCGGGCACGAAGCGAGCGCTTCGGGCAGGAGCGCATGCACCTCGTCGGGTATGGCCGCGTCGTGGGTGTCGCGTCGGAACGGCTCTTCGGCCGATGAGGGCTGCGACCAGCTCCCTCCGGAGACGTGCAGCTCGCGCACGCGCCCGAGCGGGTAGCGCCCGAGCAGGCCGACCGGATCGCGACCGAAGTTGACCGCCTGACACCAGAGATTGTGGAGATCGAGGACGACGAACCCGCCGACGGGCTCGAGCAGGGCGTCGAGGTGGTCGCCCTGCCCGTCCACGTCGCGGCTCGACAGCGCGAGCGCCAGGTTCTCCAGGCCGACGGGCAAGCCCGTGACCTCCGCGAGCCGAGAGAGCGCATCACGCCCGGTGCGGATCACCGCGGCGTCCACCGGCATGGGCATGGGAGAGCCCCGCGTGAAGCTCCCTGCCGCCATGAAACCGAAGTGCTCGGAAACATGCCGGTACTTGAGCTTCGCGACCTCGAGGGCCGCTCGATGCAGCCAGTTTCGCTGCGGCTCCTCCCATCTCGCCGACAGTGGCGAGAACGAGACACCATGCCCGAGCAGCCTTCCCGACACGGCGAAGTGCTGCAGCAGCCCTTGCGCCCAAGCTGGCAGCTCCCTGCCCCAGCCCACGTCGAAGCTCCACTCGAGCACGTCGACGGCGCCCTCCTCGAACAGCGGCAACGTCGCTCCGAGGAAGTCCTCCTCGAGCATGAGCGAGACGCCTACCGGGAGTGCCGCGTCCATGGGTGGTCCGTCACGTCGTTGTACGCCAGGAACGGCAACCTGGATCGCCGCATCGTCACATTGGCGTCACCTGCCGTTTTCCGTCCCGCCGTCGCTCTCCTCCTCCGAAGGCATGACGGGAGCGCCCTTCTCGAGCGGCAACCGCAGTCGGAAGGTCGAACCGCCGCCGGAGCGTGTCTCCGCCTTCAGCGTTCCGCCGTGCGCCTCCGCGATCCCGCGGCAGATGGCGAGGCCCAGGCCCACGCCTCCCCCCGGTGCCGCAGGCCCGCGATAGAACTTCTCGAACACCCGCTCCTCGTCGCCCGACGGGATCCCGGGCCCTCGGTCGGACACCTCCACCACCACCGCTTCGTCGTCCCGACGCGCGGCGACGTCGATCGGGCTCCCCGGTGACGTGTGGCGGACCGCGTTATCCAGCAGATTGACGAACACCTGTTCGAGCAGCACCGGATCGACCGAGAGCAGCGGGAGGTCGAGAGGCAACGACACGCTCACGGTCCGACCGCGCAGCTTCGCCTCGAGGCGCGTCGCGGCCGCGCCCACGATCTCTTCCAGAGGGACCCAGTCTCGCTTGACCACGAGCGCGCCCGACTCGAGACGCGTCATGTCGAGCAGGTTCGCGACGAGTCGCTCGAGCCTCTCCGCTTCTTCCCCAATCGTGAGGACGAGATCGGCGCGTTGGTCCGCGTCGAGCCCGCCGCCGGGGTCGCGGAGCGCGCTCGCCGCTCCCGTGATCGCCGCGAGAGGGGTTCGCAGGTCGTGAGAGACCGCCGACAACAACGAGCTGCGCATCTCCTCGGTCCGGGCCTTCAGCACCGCCGCCTTCGCCTCCTCGCTCAGCCGCGCGCGCTCGAGCGCGAGAGCACCTTGCTGCACGAACGCGTCGAGCACCGAGCGCTCTCGATGCGACGACGTCGACTGACTCCGAGGCGCCAGAGCCAGCACGCCCAACACGCTGCTCCCCGAGCGAAGCGGGACACAGAGCACACGGGCCCCCGGCACCGTATCCGTACCCAGCCCCGCGATTCGCCCGTGTTGCAGGACCCAACGCACGACACCCATCTCCGCGCTCCCGAGCGGCACCTCCCCGACCGCGACCGGCTCGCCGATCGCGCCGCCGCCACGCGCCGGCAACACGGCCGCCGGCGCGGAGAACAGCTGCGAGGCGTGTCGCGCGATCGCCATCGCGATCTCCGTCTCGTCGAGCGCAGTCGAGATCTCGCGCGACAGCGCGTAGAGGAGCGCCGTCTTCTCCTCTCGCTCCATCGCCTCCTTCTGCTGAGCCCTCACCCGAACCGCGAGCGCGCTCATCACGATTCCCACCACGAACATCGTCGCGAACGTCAGTAGGTGACGTGTATCGGAGACGGCAAACGTGTAGTACGGAGGAACGAAGCAGAAGTCGTATGCGGCGACCGACAACGCGGAAGCCGCCACCGCGGGTCCCCTACCCTGCAGCACGGCAACCACCATGATGACCAGCAGGTAGATCATCACGATGTCCGCCGGTGCCACCAGGAGACGTGCCGACAACGACAACAAGGTAGCCGCGGTCACCAGGCCAGCCGCCCAGACGTATCCACGGACCTCGATCTCCCCGGCAGACCTCGGCGGGGCGGCGACGGGCGCCGCCTCGGCATCGGGATCGTCGCCCGAGATCACGAGCACGTCGATCGCGCCGCTTCCGCGGACCACCTCCTCGAGGAGGCTCCCTCGAATCACGTCCCTCAATCGGGAGTGCGTGGGCTTGCCCAGGATGATTCGCGTCACGCTGTGCTTGCGGGCGTACTCGAGCAGTGCCTCGCTCACACGCGTCCCCGTGAGATGCACGACCTGCGCGCCGAGGGACTCCGCCATCCGGAGGTGCGAATCGAGGCGCTGCGCATCCGCCGGCGAGAGCGGCCGGCTCGTCGTGGCATCCACCG
>JADZFZ010000370.1 GCA_020854145.1 Deltaproteobacteria bacterium
CCCCTCGGATGAGCGAGAAGGCGACCGGCATGCCTCGATCGTCGGCACGTGCGCTGCGAACGACGACTTCCGTCCCGGCGCCCCGGAACAGCTCGACGGCCGCATCGGCGAGCCGCGACTTGCCGATTCCGAGCGGACCGCTCACGAGCACCGCCACGGCACGCTGCTCGTCGCGCCACACGTCGCGGGAGCGCTCGATGGCGGCCAGCTCCGTCGCGCGACCCACGAGCGGCGTCTCGCTCCCGCCCCCGGTCTGCGGAGGCGGCTCGTGCGACGCGCCCGCCACGTGCCCTCGCACGGGCGACGCTCGTCCCGTCGTCGCCTTGCGTGCGACGACCTCGAACACGCCCGCCGATCGCTCCAGGACCTCGGCGTACGGCGTCAGCATCGGAACCGTCGCCGGGCCCGCCACGATCGCACCGATCGCGTGTTGCGCAGCGCGCTCCGCCTCCGCGAGCGCTTCGCCCGAGACCAGCGCACCGCGGCGCGTCGCATGGCCACACGCGATGGCCATCCCGCGCGCGGCGGCTCGCGCTTCGAACGCCGCGTCGAGCGCACGGCGCAGCTCGTCCCCGCGCGACGTGTCGGCTCCGAAGATCCCGGCTACCCGCGCACCCGCGAGCGGCAGCGTCTCTCCGCCTGCCTCGACGATCGCGCGCGACAGCTCCTCGACGCGCTCGACCCCTTCGGCGATGAGCACCGCCACCACGCGTCGCTCGCCTTCGGACGCAGCGTCTTCGCCTCCCACGGCCACCGCGTCGTCGTGCTCCTCGAGGTAGCGCTCGAGCGCCTCGCGCAGCGCCGTGATCGAGTGCAGTCGCCCCTCGGGATCCTTCACGAGGCACCGCTCGACGATCCGCGCGAGACGCCGGGCGACCGGTCTGCGCTGCGCGGCCAGCGCGGGTATGGGCTCGGCGACGACCGCGAGCATCGTCGCGAGCTGCGTGTCGCGACGAAACGGGTTCACCCCGGTGAGCCCCTCGTAGAGCAGCACGCCGACCGACCACACGTCGGCGCGTACGTCCACGCGTCGGCCGCGCGCCTGCTCGGGCGCGAGGTACGCGGGCGTCCCGACGACCGAGCCGCTCTGCGTGATCATCGTCGCTCCTTGCGTGGAGAACGCGATGCCCAGGTCGAGCAGCTTCGGCGTCCCGTCCGTGCAGACGAAGATGTTCGACGGCTTGACGTCGCGGTGCACCAGCCCGGCGCCGTGCAGCGCCTCGAGACCCGAGCACACCGCGATCGCGATCTCGACGACGCGTCGGACCGGCAGCCCGCGGGAGAGCACGCGATCGAGCGGCTCGCCCTCGAGCAGCTCCATGACGAGGTACGGCCGGCCCGCGGAGTCGGCTCCCGCGCCCACCACGCGCACGACGTTCGGGTGGCGGATGCGCAACGACGCTTCGCGCAGGAAGCGCGTCAGCGACTCGTCGGTCGCGTCGGCGAGCTCGAGCCGCTTGAGCGCGACGACGCCTCCGTCCGGGCTTCGCGCACGGTAGACGACGCCCATCCCGCCGCGACCGAGCTGCGCCTCGAGCCGATAGGCTCCGACGCGCTCGCCGCCTCGATCGATCATCGGTCGTCGTCGGATCGGTACGCGCCGGCGTCGAGCCCGTGCTGCAGGAGCCAGCGGTAGACCTGCTTGCGCGACCGACCCGTCACGCGTGCCACGTCGGCGATCACGCCCTTGTGCTCGCGCAGGAGCTGCTCGAGGAGATCCTTGTCGCGCGCGGCCGGCGCGGCACCGTCGCGCGCGCTCGAGTGAGCACGCGGAGGTGGAGCCGGGTCCGACGGTGGTGGCGACGCAGCCGCAGGCGCAGGCGCACGCACGGACGAGCGCGACGTGCCGTCGACGACGCCCAACGATCCGCCCGCCGTCGCGGCCGCCGCCGTTCGTGCCAGGCGATCACCGAGCAGCGACAGATCGAGCGTCGGCTTGCCCGCCCCATCGATGCGCAGCTGGCGCGCGACCTTCACGAGCTCGCGCACGTTGAACGGCCACGAGTGCAAGAGCAGCGCACGCACCAGCTCGGGCGCGAGCGCAGGCGCGCCGGGCCCGAGCTCGCGCACGAAGAGCGGAAGGATGTCCTCGCGCCGGTCGCGAAGCGGCGGCAGCTCCACGGTGAAGTCGGAGAGACGCGCGTAGAGGTCACCGCGGAAGCGGCCGGCCTCGACCTCGCCGAGCAAGTCGCGGTTGGACGCGGCCACCACGCGCACGTCGACCGGCGTGGCGCGCGTGGCGCCGACCGGCGCGACGGCTCGCTCCTCGAGCACCCGCAACATCTTCGGCTGCACCTCGATCGGAAGATCGGCCACCTCGTCGAGGAACAACGTCCCGCCGTCCGCGGCGCGAAAGACCCCGGGGCTCGGCGTCCTCGCGCCCGTGTACGAGCCCGCGAGATGCCCGAAGAGCTGCGCCTCGGCGAGCTCCGTGGGGATCGCGCTGCAGTTGACCGAGACGAGCTCGCCCTGGCGCCCCGAGATCTCGTGCAACGCGCGCGCTGCGAGCTCCTTGCCGGTTCCGCTCTCGCCGAGCAGCAGCACGCACGAGTCGCTGCGCCCCACGCGGGCGAGCGTCCTGCGCAGACGTCGCATCACGGGCGCGTCGCCGAGCAACCCGCCGATCGGTTGCTGCGCACCGTCTTCGTCGGCGGGTCCGATGCGCACGAGCAGGGCGCTGTCGCCGACGACGACGAGATCACCGTCTGCGAGCACCGCCTGCGTGATCGGCGTGCCGTTGACCTCCGTCCCCGTGCTGCTGCGGTCGAGCAGGCGCACCTCGTGGCTGCGCCCATCGAGCTCGATCACGGCGTGCAGCCGCGAGACGCGCGGGTCGGCCGAGAGCGCGATCCCTTCGTCGCCCACCGCGCGACCGATGGGCGTGATCCCCGCGCGCAGCCGCAGCGGCGGCTCCTCCGACGGAACGCCCGCGACGGAGAGCGCTCGAACGCTCACGATCGCGCGTGGCGTCGGGTCGGACGGCCGCACCTTCAGCGTGGTGTCCCAGGTCATCGTCGACGGCCGCGCAGTGTAGCAGCTCGTGCCCAGCGCTCTGGCGCTACTCGAGCATGGGCGGTGCGGCCGGCGGCATGATGATGCCGCTCACCTCGAGCACGCGACGAAGCTCCGCGAACGCCTCGTCGTTCGCGAGCGTCGCCCCCTCGCGCGCGACGTCCGCATCCCAGTCGACCGGCAGCTCCACGACGCGTTGTGCGACCGCGCCGAGCTGCGTGCCCGTCCCGCTCACGGAGACCGCACGCAACGACAACGTCGCCCGCTCCTCGAACCCGTCGAGCAGCGCGCCGATGCGCTCGTTGCCGACCAGCTCCACGTCGTCGAGCGTCACGGAGACCGGCGGCGCCGAGAGCGCGGTGCGCGCGACGTGCACGCCGTCGCCCATGCGCTCCGCACCCGCACCGCCGTTGGGGATCGGCCCTTCGTGGATCTCGGAGATGCGCGTGCCCGTGATGGCGACGTTCTCGACGTCGATCGCAGCGACGCCCGCGACACCCGAGCCCTCGAGCACGGAGCCCTCGCCCACCGTCAACGTCGCGCGCGCCTGTGCCCAGACGGCAGCTTGCCCGAGCCCGCGCACCTCGAGGCCCGTGTGTGATCCGGTCGCCGCGTCGTGGAACACGCCGAAGCCGTCGCCGTCGCAGACCGTCGTGCGCGTCGTCTCGAGCACGGCTCCCTCCGCGGCCGTCAGCGTCAGCCCGGGCAGACCCGGAGCCGACAACGTCCCGCAGGCGCGCACGTCCGTGAGCGAGGCGCTGCCGCCGAAGACCATCAGCCCGTGCCCTCGATTGCCCTCGATCACGTCCTCGAGCGGACCCTCCCCCGGCGCCCAATGGAGCGTCGACCGAACGATCGCCACGCCCGCCGTCGCGAAGCCGCGCACCTCGACGTCCGAGAGCCGCAGGCCCTCCGACGCGCCGAGGCCCATGACGTCGTACGCGAGCACGCCGTACGTCCCGGTCTCGCTCGGCGCTCCGGGCGACCCGATGTCGCGCGCGTTCGCGCTCGTGATCGGGCCCGTGATGCGCGCGGACGACAGTGCGAACACCGACGCGTCGCGCACACCGATGGCGATCCCGCGCTCCACGTCGATGGCCACGTCGCGCACGTCGAAGGCTCCGACGCCCCGCGCGCGAATCCCGAACGAGCCGGGCACGTGGATGCTCACGCCGCGCACGCCGGCGCCCGGCGCGAGGTCGAGCACCGGCGCCGTGCCGTCTCCGCGAAGCTCGGTCACGCCGACACCCTGACCGACCACCGTCACGCCGGCGGGCACCTCGAACACGCCCGCGATCTCGCACGCGCCGAGCGTCACCTCGGTCCCCGCGCCCGCGGCCGCCAGCGCCGAAGAGAAGGACGGCGCGTCACACGGCAGCCTGGACGCGGGTTCGTCGTCGCCGCACGCGATCGCGAAGCAAGCGAGCCCGACGACGATGTACGGATTCTTCATGTTGGCCTTTGCGACGCTCCTCCGGCCCGCACGCAGGTTTCTCCTCGCGCCGAGGAAAAGCAACCACCGATCCGTGCGCGAACGGCCGGCGCCGTGTCGGCGACGAGGGCTTGCCCATGTGCCGCACGCGGGCGGCACGCGGGCGGCACACCTGCCGACGCGATCTTCAGAGCGCGACCTCCCCTCGGGCACGCGCGACCGAGGACCAGTCGAAACGCGAGACGACCTCGTGCGCACCGAGCTCCTCGTGCGCCTCGGCCCACCCGAGAGACGCAGCGATGGCCCCCACGATCTTCGTCGCGCTCGTCCCGCTCGCGCGCATCTCGCGGATCGGACGTGCGCCCCTTCGTTTCGCGAGCCGCTCGCCCTCCGCGCCCGTCACGAGCGGAACGTGCCCGAACGACGGCGGGTCGAAGCCGAGCGCGCGAAAGAGCGCCACCTGTCGCGGCGCGGACGCGAGCAAGTCGTCGCCACGCACCACTTCCGTGACCTCCATCAGCGCGTCGTCCACGACGACGGCGAGCTGGTACGCGAAGAGCCCATCGGCACGACGCACGACGAAGTCGCCGACCTCGCGCGCGACGTCTTGCACGAACGCTCCGCGCACTCGGTCCTCGATCGCGATCGGGCCTCCGGGTGAGCGGAACCTCAGCGCAGGCGCGCGACCGGTCTCGCTGCGCCGTGCGTCGCGCGCGGCTTCGTCCAGGTGCGCGCAGGTGCCTGGGTAACGCGGCCCATCGTCCGCGGGACCATGGGGCGCGCTCGACTCGCCCACGCTCGATGCGTCGCGCGCCCGACGCAGATCCTTGCGGCTGCACCAGCAGGGATAGACGAGGTCCCGCTCGGCGAGGTAGGCGAGCGCCTCCTCGTAGCGCTGCGCGCGCTCGCTCTGCCGGTAGGGCCCGTGGGCACCGCCGACGTCGGGCCCTTCGTCCCAGTCGAGACCGAGCCACCGCAGATCCTCGAGCATCGCGGCCTCGGCACCCGGCAGGACGCGCGGCGGATCGAGATCCTCGACGCGCAGCACGAATCGCCCTCCTGCCGAGCGTGCCGCGGCCCAGGCGACGATCGCCGTTCGCGCCGTCCCGAGATGGAGCCATCCGGTGGGGCTCGGCGCGTACCGGCCGACGGGACGCTGCCGGCCGTCTGCGCTCAACCGATGTCGTGCGTCTTGTAGCCGTCCACGCCCTCGTGGCTCTCGAGAGTCCGCTGGATCCAGTGCGCGTCTCGTTGCGCCACCGCGATGAACCGGATCTGACGACCCTTCGGGTCAGGCACGAAGCCCTTGAAGCCGACGGCCGCAGCTTCCTCGGGCGTCATGATCTGCGCGAGCGTCTCCTTCTTGGTCTCTTCGGAGAGCAGCGCTTCGGGATCGTTGCCGGGGCGGATGATGACTTCGAACACGGTGAGCATGCGCGGCATTGTCCACGCAGCAAGCACCGCCGTCGACAGGTTCGGTCTCAGTCGAGAGAGACCACGAGGGACCACGAGCCGTCGGGCCCGCGATCGCCGAGGACGACGCGACCCGCGACGAGATCGAGCTCCGCCATCGCGTCACCGTCGTGATCCGAGATCCCCGTGTCGCTCCCGGTCACAGGCCTCTCCTCGTCGAGCGAGCAGACCATGTAGCCCGTCGAGCCCGCGCCGTAGAGCAGCTCGCCGCCGCAACGCACGAACGCCCGGCAGTTGAACCGCGAGTCGATCGGCGCCTCCACGCGTACGCTGCACGAGTCGCCCATCGCGGCCGGCGCGCCACGGCCGGTCACGCGACTGACGCGACCTTCGCGATCGAACGGAACGAACGCCTGCAGGCGCCGCAGCTCGTCGCCGAGCAGGGGTCGACCGTTCCAGGCGCTCGAGAGCTCGGGCACCTCGAACGAGACGCGAAACGGCTCGGCGCCTTCGTCCATCCACACGTCGAGCCGCGCGCCCGCGGTCTCGAGCCGCAGCTGCGGTCGCCCCGACGTGCGCGCACCCTCGTCGCGGCAGTCGAACGCGTAACGCACCTCGCCGTCGGCCGTCTCGCGCTCGTACGCGCGGCACTCGCGCAGACCGACTCCGCCGCCGAGCACGTCGGACCACCGATAGAGCACGTCGTCGTTCGGGCACTCGACGTCGATCTTCGCGTCGAGACCGCCGGCGGCCCTCCCGACCTCCGCGCGCACGGTGCACTCGGTCCCAGGGCGCAACCGTCGTCCCGTCGAGTCGGTCACCTTGGCCGGCAGCTCGACGCGCGCAGGCTCGTGCGGGACCCGTGCGAGCACGCCGAGATCCACGGGCGGGGGCATCGCGTGCATCGGTCGGGGCACGTAGGCGCCGACCGGGTACATGGTCGCCCGCCGCGTGCTGCCGGCGAAGGCGACGAAGGACATCATGCCGAGCAGCACCGCCGAGACGTACGCCCAGACCCACCAGGGTCGCGGCCGTACGAAGGGCGGTGGGGTCGCGGCTCGCCGTTCGAAGGAGAGCCGATCGATCGTGCCGCGGAGGCTTTCGGCCTCCTCGGAAGCAAGAGCGTTTCGCGCACGGAGCAGAGACAGCTCACGTTGCGCATCCGCGAGCTCGGCCTCGAGCGAGGCCGTGCGCGCATGCAGCGCCTCTCGGTCGTCGCGGTAGGTCATGAGAAAGCTTGGGCATGCAACGAATGGAAGGCCAGCGTTTTCTCACGCTCTCGCGCGCATCCGCGCAAACCCCCCGCCGGCTCCACCCCGCCGAGCGTCGCGCATGGGGGCTCGTTGTAGGCTCGGCGCGTGATCCACGAGCTCGATCTCGACGCCTTTCGCGCCGCCTACGGCGCGTTCCTCCGAGCCGATCGCGTGTTGCTCACGGGGCACTCGCACCAGGCCTGGCCCGACGTCGCGGAAGCCGCGCACCGACAGGCGTTCCTCGACGCCGCCCGCTTCGTGGACGACAAGTGGTCCGAGGCCGTCTTCCCACTGATCGCGCGGGTCTCGCGCGCCGTCGCGTCGCGACTCGGCTTCGCCGACGACGAGCCCCTCGCCTTCGGGCAGAGCACGCACGACCTCGTCTCGCGTCTCCTCTCCTGCTTCCCGTGGGACGCGAGCACGCGTGTCGTGACCACGACCGGCGAGTTCCACTCGCTCGATCGACAGCTCCGGAGGCTCGGCGAAGCGGGGCTCGACGTGCGCTGGATCGACGCCACCGACCGCGCATCGCTCGCGCCGCGCGTCGTCGAGGCCATCACGCCGGGCACTTCGCTCGTCGCGCTGTCGGTCGTGATGTTCGAGGACGCGTGGATCTTGCGCGAGCTCGACGCGATCGCCGCACGCGCGGCCGAGGTCGGCGCCGCGGTGCTCTTCGACGCCTATCACGCGTTCAACGTCGTGCCGCTCGACTTCGCGTCGCTGCCCGGCGAGGTCTACGTCACGGCGGGCGGCTACAAGTACGCGCAGATCGGCGAGGGCTGCTGCTTCCTGCGCATCCCCGCCCAGGCCCGCGACCGACGCCCTCGCATCACGGGCTGGTTCTCCGACTTCGACGACCTGGCGCGCGCGCGCTCCGCCGGAGCGCGTCCCCCCGTCGGCTACGGCAGCGGCGGCGCTCGTTTCGCGGGCTCGACGTTCGATCCCACGTCGTTCTACCGCGCCGCGGCCGTGCTCGATCACTTCGCGCGCTTCGGGCTCGACCCGCAGCGCCTCCGCACGATCTCGCTCGCGCAGACCCGGCAGATCCTCCATCGCCTCGATCAGGCCGGATCGCGCGGGCTCGGCCTCGAGCCCGTCGCGTCGCGCGACGACCTCCGCCGCGGCGGCTTCGTCGCCGTCCGCACGGCGCACGCCGATCGGCTCGTACGCGACCTGCGCGCGCGTGGCGTCTTCGTGGACGCGCGCGGCGACCTGCTCCGCCTCGGACCTGCACCCTACCTCACGCCCGACGAGATCGATCGCGGCGTCGTCGAGCTCTGCGCCGCCGCCCG
>JADZFZ010000371.1 GCA_020854145.1 Deltaproteobacteria bacterium
GCGAGCGTCTTCGGGCGTTCGTGCTCGGCGTCGACGACAACGGCAACGTGCGCCTCGGCCGCGCGGCCGATCGTCCCGACGGGGTGGCCGCGCTCGAGGAAGCGGCGGCGAGCGGGTTGCCCCTCACAGGCAAGATCACCGGGCACAACAAGGGTGGCCTCGAGGTCGATCTCGGAGGCGTCCGCGGCTTCTGCCCGATGTCGCAGATCGACGTGCGGCCCGTGAGCGACGTGGCCTCGTGGGTCGGCCGGTCCGCGTCGTTTCGCGTGCTCGAGGTCAAAGAGGGTGGCCGGCGCGTGGTCGTCTCGCGACGCGCCGTGGCCGAGGAGGAGGCGCGCGAAGCCGCCGACCGCGCGGGCGAGCGCCTCGCCGAGGGCGTGACCGTGCGCGGCCTGGTCACGAGCGTGCGCGACTTCGGGGCCTTCGTGGATCTCGGTGGCGTCGAAGGGCTCGTGCCCGCGAGCGAGCTGACGCACGATCGCGCGCTCAAGCCCGCCGACGTCGTGAAGGTCGGCGAGGCGGTCGAGGTGCTCGTTCGCGAGCGCAAGCGCGACGAGCGCGGACAGCTGAAGGTCACGTTGTCGCTCAAGGCGCTCGCCGCGGATCCGTGGGACGCCATCGACGTCGTCGCGCCCGTCGGCAAGGTCGCTGCGGGTACGGTCGAACGGACCGCCGAGTTCGGAGTGTTCGTGCGGCTCGCGGCCGGCGTCGTCGGCTTGCTGCACGTCAGCGAGCTCGGCGGCGGGTCCAACGCGCATCCGTCGTCACGGTACAAGCCGGGAGATCCGATGCTCGTCGTGGTGCAGTCGATCGACCGAGAGGCACGCCGTCTCTCGCTCGCACCCGCACCGGATGCGGTGGCAGCGGGAACGACCGTGCGCGCAGCGCAGGTCGTCGTCGGCGCGCTCGTGAGCGGCACGGTCGAGCGGGTCGAGCCGTTCGGTGTCTTCGTGCAGATCGACGGCACGCGAGGCAAGGCCGGTCGTGGGCTCGTGCCGAACGCGGAGCTCGGCGTGCCGCGAGGCGCCGACGTGCGGAAGCTCTTCCCTCTGGGCAAGCGGATCGAGAACGCCAAGGTGCTCGAGTCGTCGCAGGGACGCATCCGCCTGTCGGTACGCGCAGCAGAGGAGGATCGCGAGCGCGCGGAGTTCGACGGGTTCCGGCGCGACGCCGGCGCATCGGCGCCGCTCGGGACGCTCGGGGATCGCCTCCGCGCCAAGGCTCCGAAGGGTAAGCGCTGAAGGCGGACCGAGTGGCTGGCGGGGGGCTCGGACGCGCCCCCCGCGGGAGCGCGGTCAGCGGACGCGCGTCGCGCTCCAGGTCCAGCGTTGACCGCGCACGTTGAGCGTCGTGCCGGAGATCTGTTGCTCGTTGGTGAGCGTCGTCTCGTGCACGACGAACCGTTGGTTGAACCAGAACCGGAACGCGGTGCCCTGCTGCTCCCACTCGTCGTTGTCGGTCGTGGTGTCGACCGGGTCGTGCGACGTCGTGCGACCGCCCGGCAGGAAGTCGACCTGGAAGACGCGATGGCCGTCGGGCATCGCCGTGGACAGCATCCATGCGGTGTTGGCCATCGAGAAGCACCGGCCCGACAGCAAGGCCTGATCCGGCGGGCACGCCGTGGCCTGGGGCCCGACGATCGGCGCTCCCCCGTTGTTGGTCACGACCACGGCCGCGCTCGCGGGTGCAGGCGCGGTCTCGGCCGGGCAACACGCCGACGCCAGACAGAGAGCCGCGACGCACGGGGCGATGGCAGCTCGATCCCAGCAGCCCCACGTCGAGAGAGTTGCTCGCATTCGCCTATCCTAGCGGCTGATCAGTCGTTGCGTCGCTTCATCTCGAGCAAGGCCGTGGTCGCGCGCGCCGCGAGCACCCCGAGATCCTCGTTGACCGACGAAGCCTCTTCGAGCGCGATCCTCGCCTGCTCCTCCGAGCCGGCGAGATCTCCCGCACGGCGCAGCGCATCGGCGAGCACCGTTCGTGCGGCCCAACGGAGCCGAGGCAGCCGATGGCCGGCGCGCGCCACGACGGCTCGAAGCTCCTCCGCCGCGCGTGTCGCGTCCCCCACGTCGGCTGCGGCACCCGCCGCGTGGATACGCGCGCGACACGCCTGCGCGACGTCACCCGCCGCGTCGAGCTCACCGGCCGCGTCCAGCAGGACCGCGCGCGCACGCGCGGAGTCGCCATCCGCTCGATACCCGTATCCGCGCGCGAGACCGAGCTCGGCGTGCGCGATGGGCGCCTGACCCGCCGGCAGACCCAACGCCTCGGCACGCTCGACGAGGCGCCATCCATCGGCGCGCGCGTCGATGCCGAACGCACCGCACGCGGCCGCTGCGAGCGCGCGCACTGCGACGTCCGCGCGGTCGTGCGGGGCGTCGGCACCGATGAGCACGTCGCGCCACGACTCGAGCGCGTCGCGGTCGCGTTTGCGCCCGGCGATGGTCACCAGCTGCCGCGCCGCGAGCCACCACGCTTCGCTCGCGTGCGTCGCACGTCCGAGCGCCTCCTCCGCGGCACGCTGCCAGCCCGCGTTGTCACCGAGCCACGACCGTGCTTCGGCCAGCGACAGCCACGCCCTCAGCTGCTCGTCGCGCTCGAGCCCGAGCGACAACGCGTGCTCGGCGTGCGCCGCGGCACCCGACAGATCCTCGAACGCCACCGCGCGGCTCGACGCAGCCAGGTACGCGCGTGCGGCACGCTCGGGCATCGCACCTTGCTCGAGGTGACGCGCGATGACCAACGCGTCGCGCTCTCCGACGGACTCCAGCCACTGCGCGGCGAGCCCGTGCGCGAGCGTCCGATCGCTCGCCGTCAACGTCTCGAGCGCAGCCTCGCGCACGAGCGCGTGCAGGAACCGGAGCTCGGGATGGCCCGGGAAGCGGCTGTCGCCGAGCTCGACCGGCTCCGCGAGACGTCGCCCGACGATCTCGTCGATCCAACCCTCGAGCACGCGAGCCGAGACGCCGCCGAGCACGCTCGCGACGGCCTCGGTCCAGAAGCGCTCGCCGAGCACGCTGCCGGCTCGGAGCACGCGACGCGCGTCGGCCGACAGCCCTTCGAACCCCGCTTGCACGACCGCGAGCACCGAGTCGGGCAGATCGCCGCCGGCTCGCCGATCATCGGACGCCTGCCTCGCGGCGAGCTGCTCCAGGAGAAACGCGTTTCCCCCGGCTTTCGCCACCACGTCGCGCACGGCCGCGTCGCTCGCGGACGAGCCCATCACACGACGCGCGATCTCCTCTGCCGCCTTGCGCGGCAGAGGACCCAGCTTGATCTCGGAGAGACCTCGTTCGCTCCACGATCGCGGCACGTTCGCGCCCGCCTCCGGTCGCGCGAACGCCACGACGAGCAGCGGGCGCTCGGGAAGGTCGCAGAGCACCAGGTCGACGAGCTTGATGGTGGCGGCGTCGGCCCAATGGAGGTCTTCCAGCATCACGACGATGCGGCGTCGACGCAGCTCCGCCTCCATCCAGGCGAGCCAGGCGCGGGCGATCTGGTCGCGCATGGCGGCAGGCTCGTTGCGCAGCCCCACGAGCCAAGGGCTCGGGCTCGGCGCGGGCGCGAAGGCGATCTCTCCCAGCACCTCCGCCACGCGCGCCGCGTCGTCGCAGCCGATGTCGTGCACGTGGGCCGCGAGCGTCTCGCGACCGGCGGCACCGTCGGCGCCGCTCGCCGCGCGCACGAGCCGTCCCGCGACCGCGAGGGGCACGCCGGTCTCCATCGGGTCGGCGATCGCCGTCCACACGACGGGGGCGTCGCCCCGCTCGCGCAGGCGTGTCGCCAGCTCCATGCGCAGGCGCGACTTGCCGGCCCCGGCTGCCCCCGTCACGAGGTGCACCGCGGGCGCGCCCTCGCGCACCACCGCGTCGTAGGCCGCCGTCAACATGAAGAGCTCGCGCTCGCGGCCGAGGCACGGGACGGCCAAGGTGCGACGCGTGGTGGCCCGGGTCGCGTCGTCGGAGTCGCCACGCTCGTGACGCGGGCCTCGGAGCTCGGCGCCGTGATCTCCACGCTCGATCTCGTATCGGTCGCCGAGCAGCGCCACGACGGCGTCGTCGAGGTAGATGGGCGAGCCTCGATCCGTCGCGAGCACGCGATCGTGCGCGGCCTGCACGACGCGATCGACGACGGCCGCGATGGGATCGTCGAGCACCGCCGCGCTCGTGGCGAGGTGCACGACCAACGAAGGGACCCGCTCGCGCAACGCGAGCGTGATGCGCGCCGCACGCGACGCGAGCTCCGAGGCGCTCGCGAGCCCCGACATCAACATCGCGAAGGCGCCGTGCCCGAGAGGCTCCACGCGCACGTCGGCGCCGCGCGCTCCGTCGCGCACGACGTCGGGCAACACCAACGCGAGCGCCGCGGCCTCGACTTGCGAGCGCGGGGTCACGAGCGCGAGGACCACCCGGCGTCGCTCGGCCTGCGAGATGCCCGGCCGCGGGGCCGCGGGCCGGAGGATGGCCTGGGCCTCGAGCGGCCCGAGCGCATCGAGCGCGGCCACGAGCGCGAGCGCGTCGCTCGGTCGGGCGTTGCGGTCGCGCGCCAGCAGACGTTGCACGAGCGCGTCGAGGTCGCGCGGCGCTCCGTCGACGAGGTCCGAGACCCGGCGCGTCTCGTCGAGGAGGATCTTGGCGAGCACCGCCATCACGTTCGTGCCGCTGAACGCGGGCTGCCCGGTGAGGCACTCGAAGAGGACACAACCGAGCGAGAAGAGATCCGCGCGCGCATCGACGTCGCGATCTCCTCGCGCCTGCTCGGGCGCGAGGTAACCGGGCGTGCCCAGCATCTCTCCCGTCGCGGTCGCGGTGTGCTCGGGCCGATCGTGTCGCGCGATGCCGAAGTCGAGCACCTTCACGCGGCTCGCGTCGCCGTCGACCAGGAACAGGTTGGCGGGCTTGACGTCGCGATGGACGAGCGACTGCGCATGCGCGACCGCCAGCGCCTCGGCGGTGGTCCGGACGATCGACACGGCGAGAGCCGGCGCAAGCGGCCCGCGGCGCAGCCGTTTCGCGAGGTCCTCCCCTTCGAGCCACTCCATCGCCAACCACGGTCGGCCGTCCTCGAGCACACCGTGCGCGACGTGCCGGACGATCGCAGGGTGGGCGACCGAGCGCAGCGCCTCGGCCTCGCGGAGGAAGCGCGCGGCACCGTCCACGGAGTCCACGCGCAGCACCTTCAGCGCGACACGCTCGTTCGTCTCGCGGTCACGCGCGCGATAGACGATGCCCATGCCGCCGGCGCCGGCCTCGTGCTCCACATCGAAGCGACCCGCGACGCGCACGTTCGCGGCGATCCTACGCGAGGCCCGGGCGGACCGCCGCTGGAACGGTGCATAATGGTCGGCGTGGCTCGCCTCGGTCCTCGAGCCTGGCCGATTGCGCGTGGCGCGGGATCGGTCGCGTGCATGTCGTTGCTCGCTGCATGCACGTTGTCGTTCGATCTGGCGTCCGGCGACGGCGGACGGCGTGACGCGCGCACCGGCGACGCGCTCCCCTTCGACGGCGCACGGCCCGAGGGCGGACAGCCCGAGGGAAACGGGCCCGACGCCGGGGAAGGAGGCGGCCCCGCCGAAGGGGGGCCCGATGCTCCGCCTCCGGATGCGGGGGACTCGGGCCGGACCTGCGACGTGGCTGCCTGCCCCCGCGTCGCGTGCGTTGCGCCGGTGTGCCAGGCGGACGGGACGTGCGGACAGATGCCGTCGCCCATGGGAACGAGCTGCGACGACGCCAACCCGTGCACCGCATCGTCGAGCTGCGATGGGGCGGGCCGATGCATCGGAGGCGTCGAGTGTCCCGACGACGGCGACCCCTGCACCGACGAGACGTGCACGGCGGCGGGGTGCGTCACGCGCGCGACCTCCGACGGCTCCGCCTGCCCGGGCGGCGTCTGTTGCGGCGGCGGATGCGTCGATCTGGGCAGCGACGCCGATCACTGCGGTGGTTGTGGCGGCGTGTGCGACACGGGGCTCTGCGTGGACGGCGCGTGTGTCTCGTGCCGTTTCGACAGCGACTGCGCCTCGGCGACGCTCGATGCGTGCGTGTCGAGCGCGCGCTGCGCGGAGGGGCGTTGCCTGTACGCCGTGCGCCCGACCCATTGCCTCATCGAGGGGCGCTGTTGGGTCGACGGCGAGAGCGCCGCTTCGAACCCGTGCCGCTTCTGCAGCGGGGGATCGACCGGCTGGACCGATCGTTCCACCTGCAACGATGGGCTCTTCTGCACGGATGGTGACGTGTGCGTGATGACGGGCGGCTTCGGACGATGCGACCCGGGCCCGATGCGCAGCTGCGACGACGGCAATCCCTGCACGTCCGACTCGTGCAACGAAGGAAGCGACCGGTGCGACAACGTGCCGCTGCCCGACGGCACCGGGTGCAACGACGGCAATCCGTGCACCGCGACCGACCGTTGCCAGGGCGGCGCGTGCACGGGCGCCGGCTCGCCGTGCCCGCCGGCGCTCGCCTGCGAGATCTCGCGGTGCGACACGACGTCCGGCGCGTGCTCGGTCGAGTACGAGATGGCGGGCACCGCGTGCGACGACGGCGACCCGTGCACGACGGGCACGCAGTGTCAGGCGACGATGTCGGGCGCGACCCGATGCGGCGGCGGCGGCCCGA
>JADZFZ010000372.1 GCA_020854145.1 Deltaproteobacteria bacterium
ATCCGCTGGAAGCCGGGGGCGTCGGCGGACAACCCGGAAGGCCAGCCGAAGAAGCCGCCGCCCGCCCGCTGAGCACATCGAGCCCGCTGGGCTCGGCGGACGAACGCCGATCGGCCGAGCCCGGCGTCAGTTGGAGTCCTCGAGCTGGTAGACGCGGTGTCCCTCGAGGTCGAACCCGACGACGACGCCGTCCTGGTAGTCGTCGTCGATGCCCTGGCCCAGCACCGCGTACGCGACGACGGCCGGGTCGCCGGCAGCCGCGAGGACCGCGAACACGCCGACGACCCTCGCGACGTAGGCGCTGCCCTCCATCGTGCGAGCCTCGATCTCGCGCATGGCCCCGAGGACCGGCTCCCGTACGACGTCGGGCAGCTCGGTGACGTCGAGGCTCCGGGCTCTTTGCGGGTTCGCGCCGCCGAGCGGGTCGACGGCTGCGGCGACGAGGCAGTCGAAGTCCGCTGCGTCGCACACGGGATCGGGTGGAGGCGCCGGCGCGCAGCCCGCGCCCTCGCACGTCGCGGTGACGTCCACCGTCGCATCGCCTTCGGTCGCCGCGCGGCCGACGACGACACGGTAGGTGCCCGCTTCGAGGTCGACTCGTAGGCGCGAGAAGAGGCCGTAGCCGCCGTCGTCGTCGCTCGCGATCGGGCTGCGCCAGCGTCCGTCGGCTCGGCGGCGAAAGACGTGGAGCGTCGTGTCGAGCGCGCGGTTGCGGTGCCTCTGCGCACGGTTGTCGCGAACGTCCTCTTCGGTCGCGTTCCATCCGCGCAGCTGTTCGACGCTGGCGACCTCGTGAAACGCGGTCGTGATCTCGACGAGGGCCGGCCCGAAGAGCTCGAAGCCGTCGGCGAGCGCGCTCTCGCCGTCCGCGAACGTCGCGTGCGTCGTGGCACCCCATACCGAGACGAGAGTCGCGCTCGTGGCGCGGTCCGACTTGCCGTCCGCTTCCGCATCGTCATCGACCGCATCACCCGGCGGCTCGCTTCCGGCGCAACCCGACGCCAGCATCCCGCACGCGGCGGCTGCGATCGCGAACAGAGACCATCTTCCCATCGCCTGCATGTGCACCTCCTGCGAGGAGACGGAGCAAGCCAGGTGCCTCGTCGCTCGCGTTCGGTGGGCGCGCCGCCAATCGAGAGAATCTGCCCATCTCTTCGGGAGATTCGTGCGCGACGGAGCATCGTGCGGTCACCGTCGGAGCGCTGTCCGACACCTGTCCGACGGAACGCGCCGGGTGTCGGACACGCGCGCCCCCACCTTCCCAAGTCCGTGAGTGGGTGCCGTCGTATCGCTCGTTCTGGGGCTAGACGTCGCCGCGACCCGACGACGGATCCTGCGGCGGCGCGTCGCCGGCCGGGGGCGGGCCGAGCCGCGGGGAGTAGGTGAGGAAGCGGCTGCGCTGATCGTCTGCGAGGAGCTCGACGGCGGGGCGGCGGTGGATCGTGCTCGCCACGATCATCAGCGAGCGCTCGACCTTCTCGATGGGATTGACGTTGCCCTGGATCACCGTGTCGAGCAGCGTCTTGTCGAAGCAGTGGGTCGCGGCGAGCACGACGTGGAGGCTGGCGTCCTCGATGGGCAACGCGCCCGAGCGAGACAGCGCGTCGAGGAGGTCGAACGCCCTGGCCTTCTCGTCCTTCTGCTCCTTGGCGGACAAGGTCGTCGTCTCCGGCGCGGCGAGCAGGCCCTTTTGCGCGGTCCGGGTCCACACGTCGCCGGGGTTGATGATCGTCGGGCGCAACGCGGAGTCGTCGTCGAGCGCCTCGAGCTTCGCGTCGATCTCGCCGGGGAGCCTGGTGTAGTCGAGCGCGTCGGTCGCGCTCGCGGTGCCGCGCGACGACGCGGCGGCGTGGGTCTCCGCGCGCGGTGGTGATCTCGACGGCTCCGGTGCCGAGGTGGACGCAGCCACGGACGCGGGCGCAGGCGACGGTCCGGGTGCCGGCGCCGGCGGCGCGGCGACGGCGGGAGCCACCGCAGCCATCCGCGCGGTGGGAGGCGGCCCCATCGGAGGTCCTCCCGACATCCCGGGCGACGGCGGCGGGCGCCCACCGTGCGGCGCTCCCGGCATCGGGCCCGCGAAGGACGGAGCGGACATCGGCGGCGGCGGCCCGCCCATCGGCATGCTCGGAGGCAGCGCCACCGGTGTGCGGTTGGCTTCTGCGAGCCGGAAGCTCTCGCGCTCTCGGGCCTCGTCGATCTCGCGTTGCCGGGAGATCGTGATCATCTCCTGCATCCGCACGACGTAGTCCTTGACCCGCGCGAGCTTCTCGGACGCGGGAGCGTCGTCGGCGCCGTCGTACGACAGCAGGTCGCTCGGGATCTGGTACTCGATGAAGAGGCTCAGCAGCTCCTGCGTCAGCTTGATCTCCTTGGTCAGGCTGTCGGGCGCGAGCTTGAGCAGCTTCTCGAGCTGCGGCTTGATCTGGATGACGCAGACGCCGAAGAGCGTGCTCTCGAGCTGCATGCCGCGAAACGCCTTGGCGAAGCGCTGCTGCTCGGGCGACAGGGACTCGATCGCGTCGCGGAACTCCTTCGGCGTCGGGATCGCCTCGAGCATCAGGGGGATCTTCAGCAGGTCCTTGTTCTGCACGATGATCCCGAAGCGCGGCTCGAAGACGTCTGCGGACGCGATGCGTCCGACGAGCAGGACGAAGCTGCTGAACTGTCGGGCGCGCGCGACCAGATGCAGCGCGAGCCCGGACGCACCCGAGAACTGGTGCCCGATCCACGCGTGCAGATATCGGTCGCCGAGGAAGCTGACGTTGACGGCCGCATCGAGCGGGAAGCTCATCGGACGCACGGCGCGGCTCGCGGCCACCGTGGTCGAGATGGGATCGGGCATCGAGCGGCCGCGCGTGGCCTCGATGCCGAGCACGCCTTCGGGCGAGTGATCGGGCCGACGGATCGCGTGCGAGAACGGGTGCGGGTGGAACTCGGGCTTCACCAGCTTGCGATGGTGGAAGTCCATGTAGCCGGCGAAGTCCGCGGGCGACAGCTCCTTGCCGATCGCAGCCACCAGCTGATCGCGGAGCATCTGCTCGATCGAGTCCACGCCGTCCGCGTATTGCTGGCAGACGCGCTGCGCGTGACGGAGCGTCGTCAGCAGCGCGGCCTCGACGACGGTGATCACCGTGTCGTTGCGCGGGAACACCTTCGCGAGCGACCGGCACTTCTCGCTCAGGCTGCGGGCCTGCTCCGCGAGGAACGCGGTCGCGTACTCCGCCGGCAGCAACCCGTCGCCTTGCGACGGCGGCCCGAAGCCGTCGCCTTCGAACAGCGGCAACGCGGGAACGAAGATCTCGCGATCGTCGATGGCCGACAGATCGAGCCCGTGCTCCTGCTGGACGGGAAACACCTCGTTGACGAAGTAGGCCCACACGCGCGCGCACCACGCGTGAAGCGTCGCGAAGCCGTAGAGCACGTCGTCGACCTGGCGGTTCCGGCGCGGTGTGTGGCACGACGGATCCTCGCGATCGATCGCGAAGGACACGCGCGACTCGCCGTCGAGCCGCCGGAGCAGCCAGCTGAGGTCGACGTCCACGTGCGGCCGCACGACGGTGCGCGGCCGCGGCGTCGTCTTCGTCGGCGTCTTGATCTCGATGTGCGCGGCGCGCGCGTGCAGCGAGAGGCCCTGCTCGTCGGTCGCGCCCTGGAACGCGACGAGCTCGTAGCGGAGGTCGAAGCGGAAGAAGTGCTCGGTCACCGTGGTGACGATCTTCTCGGTCTTCTTCGTCGTGCCGAGGATGCCGCGCGTCTCGGTGACCTGCGCCTGCGCCGACTCGACCTTCCGCGTCTCCTCGCGGAGGTAGGTGCAGTCTTCCTGCGCCTTGAGCCGCAACGTGACCGAGCGACTCTTCGCCCACTCGCGCAGCTGCGCGAGCGCTTCGGCGGACAGGCCGATCACCTCGAGGCACTGAACCATCGCCGCCATCGACGTGCGCGCGAGGAAGTCGGCCAGGAGGTATTTGTCGTCGTAGCGGTGCGGCACGTCCGCCGGGTGCTGCGGGTTACGCGTGGCGTCGAGCACGGCGCGCACGCGCGTCATCGCGGCGTCCACCCGGGCTCGGAACTCGGAATCCTCGTAGCGCTGCATCACGGCCTCAATCGAAGGTGGTCCTCACGTCGGCGCAGCCCCAGCTCTCGAGGGTCAAGCGCAGGTCGGACGCACCGGAGAGGTCGAGGTTGCCGCGGTGCTCGCGGATCTCCCACTGGCGTCCGTTCGTCATCTCGAGGAGCGCGCCCGCGTCGATCGTCTGCTGCACGTCGAGGATGCGATCGTCCGACACCGCGCCGAGCGAGCTTCCGATGATCTCGCCGAGGACGGCCGCGGCGCCGAAGACCCAGCCGTAGCCGTCGGCGTGCTCGGCCGCGTCGCCGGCACGATCGGCGATGGCGTCGAGCGCGGCGCGCGTCGCCTCGACGTCCGACGAGAGCGAGCACGCGTACGTGATCGTGAGGTTGGAGATGCTCCGGTAGAGGTCGCCCTGTCCCCAGAAGAGCGCCTCTGCGAGCGGCAGGTTGAGGGTCGTGGTGTTGCGGTTGCCGGCGACCTCGCGCAGCGGCGTGATGAGCAGCTCCGAGTGCGTCCCGTCCTCGGCGGTGATCACGCAGTACAGGTTCCGGGGGATGTCGAAGAAGCCGCGCTCGATCGCGATCTCGCGCACGCGGATGCGCAGCTGCGGGTCGGCGCAGGTGGTCTCGCCCGGAGCGACGCCGAGGTCGGTGCCGCAGGCGTAGTTGGTGCGTTCGTCCTCGCCCATCGTGTTGTCGCACCCCGCGAGCGGCTCGGCCGACGTCGGAACGGCGAGCGCGCCCGTGCAGGTCGGCGCCATGTCGCAGGTCGGGCACTCGCCGCAATCCGCGGGGCAGGTCTCGCACGTCTCTTCGCCGCGGGCGCAGGTCAGGTCACCGCACCGGACGGCGGGCGGCCCCGAGTCGCGAGTCGGGGCAACGGCGGTGTCGGAGCTCGGAGCACCGGTGTCCGTGTGCGGAGCGGCGGCGTCGAGGCCGGCGTCGCGATCGCCCGAATCGGTCGAGCCTCCGCAGGCGGTCACCGACGGAACCACGAGAAGCGCGAGCGCGAGAAGCCGTTTCACGGTCGGGTGTCGAACCATCCCAGAAGTTGCGGCAGCCGCACAGGTTCCCGATCGGCTCAGCAGCCGCCTCGTCGACAGACACCGTCTGGGCAGCACACGCGGCCCATTCCGCGACACGCCGCGTTGCACGCGCCGCAGTGGTCGGCCGAGGTCAGATCGAAGTCCTCGTCGACCATGCCGTCGCAATCGTCGTCGCGCATGTTGCACGCCTCGGTCGTCGGCATGCAGGCGTCGAGGCCGGGCCCGGCATCGGGCACGGAGGCGTCGCCGGGGCCCGCGTCGCGCGGGCCCGAGTCGGCCGGCGGTGGCGGCGGCCCGGCGTCTCGCGGGCCACCATCCATGCGCGGCGGCGGCGGCGGGTCGCCGATGCGCGGCTCGGTGCCCGTCCACGACGGCAACGTGACGCCTGCCACGTCGGGGCTCGCGCAGCCGTCCTCGCCGCACGACTGGGCGCCCCCGCAGGTCACGCCGGCGCAGCTTCGGAGCAGCGCGACGAGCAGCACGACGGTCTCGTCCTTCACGAAGCCGGTGCGCACGACGCGCTCGACGACGAGCCTGCCGCCGAGAAGGCCTCGCGCGCGGACCTCCACGGGCTGCAAGTCGCCCGCCTCGTGGACCACGCCCACCGATCGAGGCAGCGGCTCGTCGGCGAGGTCGCCGCCCGTCGAGAGCGTCTGCTCGTCGGGCCCGACGACGTCGATCTCGATCCGGTCGATCTCGCCGGGCGCCGACAGGTCGCTGTCGACGACGACGACGATCTCGGTGCGGGGCGCGTCGTCACACGACAGCACGAACGGCGTGAGCGCGAGCGCGACGGCGACCGCGAGCACGGAGAGCGTTGCCGGTGCAGGGCGGCTCATCGGCCCACCCGCAGGACCGCAGGGTCGAGGTCACCCGAGACGGGGTCTGCGACGCCGCGGGCGCCGACGACCGCGACGACGATGATGCCCGTGAGCACCGCCGCGGCGCCCACGCCGATCCCGACGATGAGCGGCCAGTTGGTGTCGTCGTCGGACGAGCGGTCCTGCGTGTGTCGCGGATCGCCCGTCGAGCCCTGCGCGGTGGCGGCGCTCGCCGCCTCTGCCGGCGTCGGGACGAGCGCGATCGAGAGCGCGACCGTCTCGCCCGCGGCGACGGTCGCCTCGCCGCGGCCGACCTGCCGCCCATCGCGCATCGCGACCGCGACGTGCGGCCCCGGCATGACGCGCACCGAGCGCTCGGGCGGACCAGCGGGGAGCGCTCGGTCGTCGACGCGGATCGTCACACCGGTCACGAGCTCGGGCGCACCGGTGAGTCGGAGCGTGATCCGCCCCGTGCGAGCGCTGACGGTCGAGAGCAGCTGCATGGCCTGCGTGCGGACGTCCTGCGCCGTCTCCGCGTCGGCCAGCACGAGGTCGAGGTGCTCGGCGGCCTCGACCGGATCGCCGAGCTCGACGAGCGCCGCGGCCAAGTTGTAGCGAATCGGCGGGGCGGCACGGAGCGCCAGCGCGCGTCGGAAGCGCTCGGCGGCAGCGCTCCAGCGGCCGGCATCCGCGTGCGAGAGCCCCTCTCGGAAGAGCGTTCGCGCCTGTCTCGTCTGCGCTTCGCTCGGCGCGGGTTGCGCGGATGCGGGCGGCGCGCCCAGGAGTCCCACGGCGCATGCGAGGGCGCAGAGCCACGGGCCCGGCGGACTCGCCACTCGGCAAGGCTGACGTCGCATGCGGAGCAGCATACAGTGATGCCCATGGGGAGCGAGGGCGCCGAGCTCGCCGAAGGGCTCAAGCTGCTGTTCCCGCTAGCCGAGCGGCGCACGGGATCGGTATGGCGCGCCGAGCGTCCCGGGGGCGAGCACGTGATCGTCGTCGTGGTCGATGGCGCCGGCAACGGCGCGCGCGCCCCGCGGTTCACGCGCGACATGGAGCGCATCGCCGGTGTCGCGCACCCCAACGTCGTGCGGGTGCTCTCGCACGGAACGAAGGCCGACGGCAGAGCCTTCGCCGTGCTCGAGGAGCTTCGGGGCAAGTCGCTCGCGGACCGTCTCGCGGAAGCGCCGGCGATGCCGTTGAGCGAGCTCGTCGCCATCGTCGATCGCTTGCTCGACGGGCTGGGCCGGCTGCACGCGGTCGGCGTCGTCCACGGCGACATCGAGCCTGCGAACGTGTTGCTCTGCGAGGGCGACGGACCCCTGCCGACGCCGAAGCTCATCGGGCTCGGTGTCTCGCGCGCCGCGCTGCGCGCCGGCAAGGACGACGATCCCGACGACGAAGGGGCGCTCGCCTCGCTCGCGTACATGTCGCCCGAGCAGGCGCGCGGCGAGATGGGCGACGCGAGGAGCGACATCTTCTCGCTCGGTGTGGTGCTCTACGAAGCGGCGACGGGGTCGCTTCCGTTCGGCGGAGCCGACGCGCGAGCGCTGCGTGCGGCGATCGTCAAGGGCACGTTCGTGCCCGTGGAGCGCGTGCGCAGCGAGCTGCCGCGCTGGTTCGTCGACGTCGTGACGAAAGCGACGGCGCACGAGGCGCTCGCGAGGTTCGCGAGCGCGGACTCGATGCGCCGGGCGTTGTCGTCGTCGACGTCCGCGGCAGCGCGGAAGCGACCCATCTCGCTGCCGATCGGGCCTCGGAGACAGGTGCCCACGACCCCGCCCGAGGCGCCTGCGCCGGCGGCTCCGCCGGCACCGAGGTCGGTGCGGCCGCCGGCGGGGCCGAGCGGGCTCGCCGCCGCCGTCGCGGGACCGCCGCGACCCAATCGTCCGAAGATCACCGGCGGCCGTTCGGCCACCCCGCTCCTCGCGCCTCGTGCGCCGAGAATGGCGAAGGGCGACGGCGCCATCCCGAGCTCCGGCGCCGCGGCCGTGGCGTCGGCTGCGCAGAGCGCGGCTTCGCCCGGTGCCGCGGAGAACCTCGCGAGCGGCGAGATCGCGACCTCGGACCCGGCCGCGGCTGCGGAGGTCGCCGAGGTCGCGCGCGCAGAGTCGACCGAGGTCGCGCGTGCCGAGTCGACCGAGGTCGCGCGTGCCGAGTCGACCGAGGTGGCACGCGCAGAGTCGACCGAGGTCGCACGCGCCGAGTCGACCGGGGTCGCGCGTGCCGAGCCGACCGAGGTCGCGCGTGCCGAGCCGACCGAGGTCGCGCGTGCCGAGCCGACCGGGGTCGCGCGTGCCGAGCCGACCGAGGTCGCACGCGCCGAGCAGCCCGAGACACCGAGCGCAGCCGCAGCTCCCTCGACCGAGCCAGAGGTCGGCCGCGTCAGCCTGGTCGCAGTCGCCGTCGGGGTGCCCGTGGTCGATGCGGACACGATGCCCACTCCGTTCGTGTCGACCCGCGCGAAGTCGCCGCGAGACGAGACGGGCGAGATCGCCATCGAGGACGAGGTCGAGGTCTTCGAGCTCGCGCGGGTGCCACTCGGTCCGGCGCCTCCACCTTCTCCTCCCGAGCCCAAGGCCGACGCCAAGGAGGTCAAAGGCGCTCCGCCGCCCGAGCCCAAGGCCGACGCCAAAGACGCCAAAGGCGCTCCGCCGCCCGAGCCCAAGGCCGACGCCAAAGGCGCTCCGCCGCCGTCTCCGCCCGAGCCCAAGGCCGACGCCAAAGACGCCAAAGGCGCTCCGCCGCCGTCTCCGCCCAAGCCCAAGGCCGACGCCAAAGACGCCAAAGGCGCTCCGCCGCCGCCTCCGCCCAAGCCCAAGGCCGACGCCGAGGTCGGCCGGACGACGACGACGAGGCCATCCGCCGAGGTCGAGTCGAGCCTCGCCGGCGCGCCTCCGACGAGCTCCATCGAGCCGCGGCCACGGGTGAATCGCACGACCGTGATCTCGGTCGCCGTGATCGTGGTCTCCGCGATCGCGGCGGTCGTCGCGATCGTCGCGACGCAACCCCCGAGCGACGATGCGGCGCGCGGCGATGCGCCGCCACCCAGCGCTCGGGAGCCCGCGACGAACGACCCGACCGCGGCGCCGACGGTGCCGGCCGAGCCCCCGCAAGCCGCGCCGCCGGAGCCAGTCGAGCCACCCCCTTCCGCGCCCACGGAGACGGCCGAGCCGGCCCCTTCCGCGCCGACGCCACCCCCGTCCGAGCCCGCGCGCGCCCAGAGTCCCGCTGTCACGCCTGCGCCCGCAGCCCCCGAGCCCGTCGCGACGCGCGTGCCTCCAGAGCCGCGGCGCACGACGACGCCCTCGCCGCCACGAACCACGCCTCCGCGCACGGAGCGTCCGCGTGTGGCGCGCCCGACACCGCCGCCCTCGCGTCCCATCGCGCGGCAGACGCCGAGCCCGGCACGGCCCCGCACCTCGCCCCCACGCCCGCCACGGGGACGCACGAAGCTGTTGCGCGATCCGGGGTTCTGAGGGCGGCCCGCGGGCGGCCTGCTAGGCTGCGCCGCGCATGGGCTCGTCCTTCCGTCGAATCGCGTTCGTCGCCGCCGTCCTCTTCGCGACCGCAGCCGCCGCCTGCGGGACGACCGCGCGCACCGCGACGCGCACCGATCGTGACGCGCTGCGTGTCCCTCCCCGGATCACCGAAGCGACCTACGGCGAGCTGCGGCGCTCGTTCTTCTCGACGCCCGTGGACGCGGAGGGCCGCGACCGACTCCGCCGGGCCCTGTTCGCATACCTCGCACAGCAGCACGCCGCGACGTTCGACACGACGGCCGAGGTGCCCGAGGAGCGACAGAACGAAGCCTACGATCGGGCCGTCGCGGCCTTCGCCGAGATGACCGAGCTGCTCGCCCCGGAGGACTTCGTCCCCGAGCGCATGCCGCGCGAGCTCGCCGCCGGTGCACGATTCATCGCGACGCGGGGCGAACGCCGCGGCGACGAAGGTCGGGTGCTCGCGGCGCTCTACGTCCTCGCGCTGATCGGGGGCGAGGACGGGGCTCGTGCCCGCGCCGAGTACCAGCGGCTCGACCAGTGGGGACGCAACGCGCGCCGCGCGCTGCCGGGGCTCACGCGTCCGTTCGACAGCGCGATCTCGGTGTGGCGCGAGCACGCGAGGCTCACGCCCGGTCTCGACGTGCTGCGCAACCTCGAGGCGCTCTTCGTGGGAAGGCGCGATCGGCTCATCCAGGTCTTCGGGCCCGATGGAACCGGGCGTCCGCCTCCCGGATCGATGACGTTCGAGGAGTACCAGATGGCGACGCGCGCGATGGCGCTCGCAGCCTACGACGTGGCGTCCGTGTACCTCGCGGTGGGCGACTTGACGACGGCCCTCGCGCGCGTGGAGGCGCTCGGAGTCGGGCTCGGCGCGGACTTCCGCCTGACGCAGGCGTTGCGTGCGGCGCGCGACGGCGGCGACACGGGCGAAGAGGCGCTTCTCGCGATCGCGCAGGCCTTCGGTCGCGATCGGCCCGAGGTCGCGCGCGGCGTGTGCCGCAGGGCCCGCGTCGACCACCCGGAACGCGCGGCGTTCGCGCAGTGCCTCGGCAGGCTCGCGGCGCTCGGCGACGATCTCGCGACGGCGATGGCCGAGTACGAGGCGGCGATCCGCATCGCGCCGGACGATCGCGAGCTCATGGACGAGGCCATCCGCATCGCGGCGGCCGCCATCGATCCAGGCCGAGACGGAGAGAACCCGACGCTCGCACGGCGCGCGTACCGCCGGGCCACGACGCTGATCGAGCAACGGCGCGAACGGTTCCCGCGCTCCGCACCTCCGGTCGAGCCCGCTGCGATCGAGCTCGCGATGGGCGTGGCCGAGATGAACGCGGGCTTCGTAGAGCCCGCTCGCGAACGGCTCGAAGCCAGCCTGCGCATCCGCCGTACCGCGATGGGCTTGCTCCAGCTCGGGATGTTGTCGGAGCGAACGGGCGATGCGGCGCGCGCGCGGGCGCTGTATCGCGAGGCGCTCGACTCCACGCCGGAAGCGTCGCGCGAAGAGGCCAACGCGCGCGCCGAGCTCCTCGAGCACCTCGCCGACGCATCCCGCCGCGCGGGCGACCCGCAGTTCGCGCGTCGCATGTACACGCAGGCGCTCGAGCTGTGGTCGGCCGCCGCACGCAACGCGCGCGGTGAAGCGCTCGCGGCCGCGCTCGTGCGCCGCGGGGTCCTTCTCGACCGGCTCGGAGATCACCCGCAGGCCGCCGAGGCCTTCCGGCAAGCGACGCTCGCGGATCCCGGTCGGCGCTTCACGTACGCGGGCATCCTCTCGCACCTCGTCGCGCAGCCCGAGGCCGACGTCGCGCTCGCAGTCGAGACTTTCCGTCGCGCCACCACGCAGATGACGCTCGAGCCCGAGTGGAAGGTCTACCTCGCGCTCTGGACGCTCGCGATCCAGCGACGCGCCGGTGTGACCGACGATCCCGAGGCGCTCACGACCTTGCGCGAGCACGTGCAGGGCGACGCTTGGAGCGCGCGCCTCGCGCGCTTCGGCACCGGCGACTCCACGGGCGCGCAGCTGCTCGGCGCCGCCAGCACGCGCGGCCACCGGTGCGAGGCGCTCTTCTACGACGCTCTCTTCCGCTACGCGGCGGGCGAGCGCGGGCCGGCGCGAGAGGGCTTCGTGCAGGCGCTCGGGATCGGCATGGTGAACTTCTTCGAGCACGGCATGGCGCTCGAGCTCGTCGAGCTCATCCCCGGGGCCGACCAGGGCCAGCCGGCCGCCGCGACGACCGTTCCGACGCATTGACCCCGATCGACCTCGTCTGGAACCCGAACGCGCTGCGGCTGCGCGACGACCCGCGGCTGCTCGCCACCGTGCGCGCGCTCGCCGGCGAGCGGGTGCGCGTCCACGAGACCGGCGCCATCGCCGAGCTGGACGGCCTCGTCGCCGAGCTCGCGGCGAGCGGCGCCCGCACCGTCGCGCTCGCGGGCGGCGATGGAACGTACATGGCGTTCGCCTCCGCGCTCGAACGCGCTTGGCCGCGCGAACGGGGCCCCTTCCCGACGTTGGCCTTGCTGCCCGGCGGAACGGTGAGCACCGTCGCCCGCAACTTCGGCTTGCGCGGCGACGTCGTCGCGGTGCTCCGCTCGATGCTCGCACGCCACGAGCGCGACGAGCTCACCAGCACGGCACGCGCGACGCTGCGCGTCGGCGACGGGACCACCGCGCGGGTCGGGTTCATGTTCGGCACTGCTCTCGTCGCCAACTTCTTCGGTGCCTACTACGGCACGGGCGGCGCAGGTTACGCGGACGCGGCGCGCATCGTCGCGCGCGTGTTCGTCTCGTCGTTCGTCTCGGGCGCGTTCGCACGGCGGATCCTCGATCCGATGGCGATGACGATCGTGGCCGACGGTCGCGAGCTCGCGCCGAAGGCGTACAGCCTCGTGCTCGCGAGCACGGTCCGCGACGTGGGCCTGCACATGTGGGTCTGTCATCGAGCGGCCGAGGATCCGACGCGACCCCACCTGGTGGCTGCGCCGATGCCCCCGCGATCGCTCGGCCCGCAGATGCCGCGGGTGCTCCTCGGGCGCAAGCTCGTGGGCCGCGATCACTTCGACGACCTCGTCACGCGCGCCGAGATCCGCTTCGACGGAGAGGGCCCCTACGTGCTCGACGGCGACGTGTTCCGCGCCGCGCGCGTGACCGTCGAGGCCGGGCCGATGGTCCACGTCGCCGACTATTGACGACCGCGATGGGCGAGCGGGGCGGCTCGCTCGCGCATCCGCGCTATGCTCGGGCGAGTGCGGTCGTCGTTCTGTCATGGGACGCTCGCAGCAATCGTCGTGAGCGTTGCCGCGGGGGGATGCGGAAGCCGGGGGCCGATCGGCGACCTCGAGCCGCGCGACCCCGGACGCGGAGCCGACGGTGGGGCTCGCCCGCCGGCCGACGGGTCGAGCGACGCCCCCGACGCGCTCGGGCCGAACGACACCTCGGACGCCGGGGGCGGCGCGCCGTGCACCTGGGAGCCGTTCGCGGAAGGGATCGTCGCCGGCGGTGCCGGAGTCCTCGAACGCGATCCGCGCCTCGGCGCGAGCTCCAACGTGGTCTACGCATTCAGCGGCGAGCAGCTCTATCGCAGCGAGGACGGCGGCGAGTCGTGGACGCTGCGCTCGAACTTGCCGGTCGCCGTGCAGGCGCTGGCGTTCCCCGAGAATCCGTCCGACCTGCTCGTGAGCACGAACGACGGCGTGTACGTCTCGCACGACGAGGGCCGCTCGTTCGAGCCGTTCTCGTTGCGCGGCACCCTCGTCGGCGCGCTCGAGGTCCACCCCGCGGCGCGCAATCGCGTCTACGCGTGGGTCATCGGCCTCGGCGTGCTGCGCTCCAACGACGGCGGCGAGACGTGGGTGCCCGCGAGCCGCGGCATCGACGTGAACGACCACGTGATCCGGATCGACGGCGACCCGCGCGACCCGGACGTCGCGATCGCGACCACGGTGCTCATCGATCCGGCGACGCGCGGCTGGTCCACCGACGGTCGCATCGTGCGCACCACCGACGACGGCGGTCTGTGGGTCGAGATCGAGCGATCGGTCGGCCGCGCACACGACCTCCGACGCTGCGCCGCGAATCCCGACGTGCTCTACGCGGCGCACCGGTTCGGGCTCCTGCGATCGGAGGACGGCGGCGAGTCCTTCGCGCCCATCGACGGGTTCCCCGACGGCGAGATGGTCTTCGCGATGGACGTGACGGGCCTCGGCTGCGACCTCGTGACCTACGTCGGCTTCCCGGCCGAGGCGGTCGGGATGCACCTGTCCGACACCGACGGCGCGACGTTCGACGGGCCGTACGTCGGGGGCCTCGCCGACGCGACCCGATGGCGCTCCCCGCCGGTCGTGCGCGCGTTGTCCGGCGCGCGCGTGCTGATGGGAGCGCCCTCCGGCGCGCTGCTCTCCGACGACGGCGGGCGGAGCTTCGCGCCCACCACCGGCCTGCTCGGTGTGGGCGCGAGCGCGCTCGTGCCGACCGAAGACGGCCACCTCTGGCTGGGAACGGGTGGCGCCGGATTGTGGGTGCTCGACCGCGACGCGACGCGCTGGGAGCGGGTCGCACCGGATCTGTTGCCCAACGACTGGGTCTACAGCGTCACGCCCACACGCGGCGCGACGCTCGCGGGCGGCGACGTCTTCGTGGGCTCGTGGGGCTCGCTCTACGCGCGACGCGGAGGCGGCTCGCGGTTCGAGCCCGTGCCCAACGAAGGGCTCGAGACCGACAACGTCTTCGGGATGGCGCGGCTCGCCGATGGGACGTGGCTGACCGCGTCACAGACCGACGGAGTCCAGCGCAGCGAAGACGGCGGCGAGACGTTCCACCTCTCGAACGGCAACATGGAGCCGTGGGTCACGCCCGCCGGCGAGTTCGTCGACGCGCGAGCCATCCTCTCGGACCCGACGCGCGACGGCGTGGTTCTGCTCGGCACCGCGGGACGCGGCATCTGGCGCAGCACCGACGGCGGCCTGCGGTGGGTGCCGACCGATCTCGTCGACGAGTCCGTGATCGCCATCGTGTACTCGACGGCACACCAGCAGCTCCTCGCGCTGCTCTTGGGCGAGGGGATCGTCGCGAGCGAAGACGGGATCCGCTGGACGCCAGCCAACGAAGGCCTCGCGTCGCTCGACGTGTCCGGCATCAGCACGAGCCCGTCGGACCTCGCGGTCTACCTCGCCGCAGGCGGACGCCTGTACGTCCCCGATGCCCGTACCGACGAGGGCAACACGCCTACCTGGCAGCCGTTCGACGACGCTTGCGTCCCGCCGAGCGCGACGCTGCCTCGCATCGTCGAACGCAGCGACGGGCGATGGCTCGTGGTGGTCTCCGGACGCGACGGTCCCTTCCGGCGTCCCCTCTGAGCCGGGCTCAGCGCGCGTTGCCGATCCCGCGCGGGCGCAGGCTCGCCCCTGGCGGCTCGAGCGTCGGGGTCGGGTTCACGGCGACGTGGAGGGCGAAGCCGAGCCTGCTCGCGTCCAGATCGCACCGGCCCGCTCGCGTGTCGCATCGGAAGATGCGCTCGCACGCGCACGTCAGGCGCGGCGTCGCGCCCGCGCGTCCGTCCGCGTCGTCGAGGTCGCACGGGCACGGGATGCGATGGAGCGCGAGCGCCCCGCACTGGACGGCCGCCGTCACGATCCCGGTGGGCTGCGGGATCGCGACGACCATGCAGGGCGTCCCGTTCGGCAGATCGGACAGCGGCTCCACGTCGCGCAGCTGGCCCCGCCACGTCCAGCGCGGCGCGTTCGGATCGAACGTGTCGTCGTCACCCGCGGAGGTGGCGCGCCAGATCGCCAGCGCCAGCGCGATCGCCGCGATCCCCGCGACCACGATCCACCGTTTCCGCGTCATCGCCCGATCGACGCACTCCCGGCGCGCCGGCGCAAGCGAGGACCATCGTTGCCTACGAGCCGTGTCCTTTGTCGTTCCGAACGACTCCAGCGCTCATCGCGCTCTCGACGGACATGCCCCCGCGCACGCGGCGAATCTTCGTGGGCACGGCGATGCGTACTTCCCTTCCTCTACGAGCTTGACGCCAATCGTATGCACTGTTATGCATATGCACTGTCATGCAACTCGATGTCTTTCAAACGCTCGCCGATCCATCTCGCAGGCACATCGTCGAAGTGCTGCGGACCGGCGAGAAGCAGGTCAACGACATCGTGGAGCTCGCGGAGATTCACCAGTCCGGCGTCTCTCGCCATCTGCGCATCTTGTCCGAAGCAGGGTTCGTGTCCGTTCGCCCCGACGGACCACGGCGCTTCTATCGCCTGCGGCCCGAGCCCTTCCGCGAGCTCGACCGATGGCTGTCGAGCTACCGCAGCTTGTGGGAAGCGCGCCTCGACCGCTTCGGTGCCGCGCTCGAGAAGCGACGCAAGAAAGGGGCGAACGAGAACGAGGAGCCAAACCGATGAGCATCACGTCCTCAGCCGTCACCCCGAAGCCCAGAGTCGTGATCGAGCGCCGGTACCGGGCGCGTCCCGACGAGATCTGGGATCTCTGGACCACCAAAGAAGGCTTCGAGTCCTGGTGGGGTCCGCGGGGTTTTCGCGTCGAGGTCCACAGCCTCGAAGCCCGCGTGGGTGGCGCCCTGCACTACGACATGATCGCCGACAGCCCCGAGCACATCGAAGCCATGGTGCGCCTCGGGCAACCCACGCGGCACGAGACCCGCGGGACCTTCGTCATCGTCGATCTTCATCGACGCCTCGCCATCACCCACCTCATCGATTTCCTTCCGGGCGTCGCCGCGTACGAGAGCACCATGCTCGTCGAGCTGTTTCCCTCCGGACCACTGACCCGGATGGTCGTCACCCTGGACCCCATGCACGCCGACCAGTTCACCGAGATGCAGAAGGAAGGCTTCATCAGCCAGCTCACGAAGCTCGACGAGCGCTTCGGCGTCGGCGCCGAGCCGAGCTAGCCGACCCAGCTCCCGGCACCATCCGATGCGCGCCGACATGGGCATTGCCGACATGGGCATTGCCGGCGTTTCGTCCAGGGGCTCGCCCCTGGGCACGGCGTCCTAACCCCAGAGATCGGGGGAGTTGGTCGGATGATCGCGACGGAGTCGGCGGTGAGCGCAAGGCGCGGTGAGGAGGAATACCGGGGCGTATTTCGACGAACCGCAACGCCGCGATCGCCGGTGAAACC
>JADZFZ010000373.1 GCA_020854145.1 Deltaproteobacteria bacterium
GCGCCTCGACGGTCCCTCGCTACGCACGAAACACTTGGCCGACGACGAGCTCGTCGGCGACGATCAACCCACGGACCAGGACCGCAGAATTTCTGGAAAACCCTCCGCAGAATTTCCGGAACCCACAAAGCGGCTGGTCGTACGAGACCAGCCCGTTAACGGGATGACACAGACGCGGCTGTTCGGGGACTTCGAGGAAAAGGAGGGGGAAGTCGACGTCATTCTGAAGCCGCTCTGACGCGGATCACGCACCACTCCCGCCCTCGACGTTCTCCAGCCGCGGATCGCGCACCACCAGCAACCACCCATCGCCATCCCGTGCGAACACGAAACGCGGATCGTTCGCAACCTGGTCGAACGGCAGCGTCTTCGTGGCCTTGACCGCGACGCGGACGTGCCCATCGGTTGAACAGAGGAACACCTGGTCCGCGAGCGTGCGGGCATGGAGCAGCTCCGCGGCCCCGGCATTGATGCTCTTCACGCGAAACCGTGGGAATGACGGCGGCGGCGTGCCGCGCGCGCGTGCAGCTTCGTCGGAGAGCAGGTCGAGCCAGTTCGCGGCGTCTTCCGAGACCAGAGGCCGAAGTTCGTCGGCAGTGTCTCGAGTACGTAGCTGCCGAGCGATTTCGGCCACCGTCGCTCCGAACGCGAAGTCAGCGGCCGCGAGGTCTGCGGCGGCCGCGCGAGACCGAACGCCCGCGAGGAAGATCCTCGCGGCGAGCTGCGTCGGGACACCGAGTTCGACGAGGAGTGCGATCCTCGAGAGCGCATCAGCGCGGTCGGTCTCGTCGGCCGCACGCAGCTGCTGCGAGGCGGCGTGGATGATCCACGGGAGCTGGTAGCCGTAGAAGTCTCGGGTGATGCTCATCAGCTCGTCGGAAGAGCCAAGCTCCCGCAGCCCGATGCCCGACAGCCATCCGTTGCGGACTCTGTTCAGGTCGGCGATGGCCGGGATCGACTCGACGATCCCGGGCGCTTGCGTCCGGGCCCAGGCTTCGAGCTGCCTGACCGCGGCGGCGAGCTCGAGGAGCGACTCCTCCCCGTCGGCATCAACGGCATCGGCGATCGAGCGGAACACGTCCAACTGCTCCTGTGCCCGCAACGCGACGCGCAGCGGAAGCCCCGACGAGACGACAGCCTTCCGCGCTCCCTGCGAAACCCGAAGCAGGGCCGAGTTGGCCCGCGCGGTCAGGAATGCGAGAAGATCGTCCGGACGCACATCGGACCCAGGCGCGCGCGCTTGCAGCGCGGCGAGCGAGCCCCGGAAGACGTTCTCCACCCATTCCACGGGCGCGCTGTCCTCCGCATTGGCTGACGGGTCCTCGTGGAGTGCCAAGAGCTCGTCGTCGAGCAGATCACAGATGGCGTCGCAGTCGGCGGCGCCGCTGCCCAACCCCGAGAAATCGTTCTCGGCTGCGAGTTGAAGGAGTAGGTTGAATGAGACTCCCGCGCTTGCGGCGAGCTGTCGGAGCGCGCTGACCGCGAAGAGGAGGCCGCTCTTCACAGGATCGCCGGTGCCGGCATCGAAGTATGCGCGTGCCAGCGCCTCGTCACGTCGGACCTGAGCGCGCGTGCGCGTGTCGTCGATCGCGTAGAGGATCTTCCCCTCCCCATCGACGAATGCTCGCCCCGCCCGTCCGCAGATATTCCAGAAGCTCCGCTTGTCGACTGTTTCGCGGCTGATGTACGGGTTCGCGACGATTACGGACGAGATCCCGACGTTCACTCCCTGGGCGAGCGTCGTCGTCGCGACGATGATCCGCGGCGCCGTCGAGCGCATGAGGTGCTCCATCGCGAGACGCACCTGAGGCGTGAGTCGATTGCTGTGGCAGACGACGCCGGCGCGAGCAGCGCGCAGCTCGATCGCATCCGGGTCAAGCTCCTCGCGACAGACGGCCTCGAAGACCCGCCACTCGTGCGACGGCCACCGGTGGTGGGCGGGTTCCTCCCCGAGGGCGAGCAATACGGCCTCGGCGAGGGTCGGTACCGACACCGCTCGTGCGGTGAAGATCATGACCGGGCCGACCGAACTCAGACGGACGGCGGTCGAAGCAACGGCCTCGGTCTTGTTCGCCGGGAACGGCTTGCGGCGGCGGCCGAACCCGAGCGCGCCGGCTTCGACGAACGAAGGGTTGTACGAGGCCACTTCGCCCTGCCAGTCGATTCGGACGCGTGAGCCGTTCCAGCGCAGGAGACCGAAACGCTCGACCGACGGTTTCCAGCTCGAAGTGGCGACGGCCTTTGCGTCGCCCGAAACCCACTCGGCCAGATCCTTCGCGTTGGGAAGCACTGCCGACAAGAGCAGCAGGCGCGCACCGGTGGCGCGAGCGAGCGCGCGGAGATGATCGAGGAACAGCTCGTTGCGGACGTGACGCGTGTCGGCGCCGATCAGATGCCCCTCGTCGACGACGACGAGCTTCACGTTCTCGAAGAGCTCCGGCGCCGCACGGAACAGCGCGCGGGTCTTCTCGGGCGTCGCGATCATGATGGACGAGTCCGTGGCGAGCTCCGTGTCGACCGAGCTGACGCGCGACCCACCGTACAGATGCGAGACGTTGTGGCCCATCCTTGAGAAGGTTGCGGAGAGCGTCTGCTCGACCTCCAGCGCAAGCGAGCGGAAGGGTGCGAGGTAGAGGATTCGTGCGTCAGGATCAGCGAGAAGCACTTGCAGGATGGCGAGCTCGGCGACGCGCGTCTTCCCGCCGCTCGTCCGCAGGTTGATCACACCGCCGCGGTTCGTGCGGTCTAGAGCGAGGGGCAACGCGTCGCGCTGCGACGACCACAGTTCGATCAGCGGTAGAGGCGTCGCGTGGGCGAGGAGCCGGACGTAGCGGTTCAGCTCGATCGACTGCTCAGGTCCGAAGTACGGCGGGAGGACTCTCCAGGGCGACGCGCGCTCGAGGTCACGGAGCATGAGCCTCAGAAGCCTCACGACCCACCACCACCCCGGGTGGCCGCCGCTCTGCGCGATCGTGCCCGCCGGACGCAAGTACCTGTCGGCCGCCACAAGGTCATCCGCCGCACCGGCGAGCGCGAACTCGAACGACGTTGCAACCGCCCGCGCGATCGAGACGGTGATAGCCCACTCGTCCAAATCGGTCTGGTTATCGAACTCGCCAGGCTCCCGGAGGAGAATCTCGTTCAACGCCTGAACGAGCTGCCGAACGTCCTTGCGAAGAAAGGCGGCAAGCACGCGGGCGGCGGCGGTTTGACGCTCGACGGTTCGCACGACGACGAACGCACGCGAGTAGTGGCCGGCGGCATAGAAGGCGAGCCCGGCAACGAAGGCATGGAAGCCGCTCGCGCGCGAGGTGCCTGCGTGCGGCCCATGCACCTGTTGAAGAAGCGATGCCGCCTGTTCAAGTGCCTTCACTCCCTCCGTGCGATCGTCCGACTCGACCATGCTGCAACCCGCGGCGAGCAGCCCGTATGCGGCGAACGTGACCTTGTCGTCGAGGTCCCGATCGAAGTCGGGGAAGTTCGCCAGCTCTTCGCGCACTTCGTGAAGAACGTGCTTCGCGTGCGCTTGGGCAAAGAGGTTGGCGATCCGAGGTGAGCGGAGCTCGTTTAGGATGGCTCGTGCCTGCGGGAGCGGAATGGCCATGCGATCATTCGAGCTTCTCGTAGCAGTCGGTCACCAGGGCATCGGGATCGGCAAGGCCGAGTGAGATCATCGCCAGTCGGTGGAGCGATGCCGGCGTAGCCGTGTCGACGCGGGTCGCGGCTTGCGCGTCGCTGAGGAGCATGCCGACGTAGTCGATGTGGAGTTCGCCCCGCGCGAAGAGCGTCGCGCAGTTTAGGACCTTCGTTCCGAGCTCGGTCTGGTTGGCCTCGAACAGGCGCTCGGCCACGAACTGCAGCGAGACCGGGATCCCGGCCTTGTGAGAGCGGACGAGCCCTTCGACGATCTCCTTCACGGCGGCGTTGGTTGACACACCGCGGAACTTCGCCTCGCCGACGACGATGCGCACTGGCTTCGCGTCGAGATCGAACGCGAGGACATCGTCGCCCTTCATCGACTGATCGACGTTCGGGTTGTAGCGGAGCCGGTACACGGGCAGCGTGAGCGTATTCGCCGCGACGACGTACTCGGCCAGGACGACTTCGGCGAGGTTGCCCTTCCGCGTCGAGTCGTTCGTCGGAAAGCGCTGGAGGCTTGCTTGCTGCGCTGCGAACCCTGCAGCCTTCATTGCGTCCGCGTGCGCTCGCGACCGCTGCAAGGCTTCCGGGCTCGCGTGATGGCGGACAAGCATCGCCCGCAGTGCTTTGCGCGAAGCCGCAGCCGCGCGCTTCGCCGGAGTAAGCGCTCGATGCGGCACTTTGGTCACCGTCACTGAGTCGGTCGCCGCAAGCACTTGGCCGAGCGGGTTGGGCGGTGTGGGGTGTGTTCCGAGAATCGGCGGGCCAGCCACTCTCGCGGGGGCGGGGCCGATGCTCGCACGGCGTTGTCGGTTATCGGTCATAGACGGGTACGATCAGCGCGAGTCCACGTGGGCCCGGATCCCGAATGGGACGTTCCAATCGTATTCTCCGCGTGCGTGGCGCGTCTAGACCACGTCGGGTTCGGAGTGTCGTGCGCCGCTGCTCCCGTTGCCCGCCGGTTGCCCATTATTACGGGATCGCTGCGGATGTCTGGCGGACCGCGGATTCATGGCTCAACGAAGCGCGCGGGAGCACGTCGGGCACGAACGGATACTCAGGGAGCACGGTGCCATCGGCGGGTTCAAATCCCGCCCCCGCAACCATGTCAGACCACCGCCTCAACGCGGTGGTCTTGGCTTTGTTGCGCGCTGTTCGCTCGCGCGAGGGCGACCGGCTCGGGGGCGCTCGCGGCGGGCGTTGCCCACCGGTTGCCCATTCTGTTGGGCTCGAGGACGTCGATGGCGCCGCGGAGCTCCTGCGGGCCGAGGTGGGCGTAGCGCATCGTCATCTGGATGCTGGCGTGGCCCAGGAGATCCTGCACCGCGCGGATCGGGACGCCCGCGGCGACGAGCCTGCTCGCGAAGGTGTGACGGAGCGTGTGCCAGCCGACGGGCGCGAGACCCGCCGCGCGGGAGGTGATGCCACCGGCGTCCTGGGGTCCCACTTCCACCGGGATCACCGGGACCCGGGTCCCAGCGTGAAACTGGCGGACCGCCGCGTCAGGAGGTGACGATCGTGACCTGACGGAAAGGTGAGGGTCGGAGTTGCACCTCCGCCCTCGGTCGGTTCCGCACGGCCGATGGCACGCGCGTGTCGCGACGTGTGATTCGTCGCGCGAAATCGGACGAGGGTCCAGTTCCCGGCACCGCGCGTCGTGGGTGGACGAGGAGACCTACTTCGAGCTGAAGTGCGGAGCGCCGGGATGCGCGGCAGTGGAGCGGATCTGCCGGAGCTGCTGGCGGCGGCAGCGCTACTGCGGGCGATGCCGACCGACCATGAGGCGCGCGACGGTGCGGCGCTGTCGCCGGCGACATGCCGCGAGCCGTCAAGGGCGACTGGCGCGCTCTCGTCGGCGAAGAGCCCGGGAGGCGGAGCGACGGCAGCAGGTGCAGAAACGGCCGGATCCTACTCTCGACGCCGGCGCGGCCTCGGTCACCCTGGTCGCCTCGAGCCCGCAATCCGCGGAGACCGAGGAGACGAGCGATGGAATCCGTTTGGCTGGCGATCCGCCCGGGCCCGCAGAGCACGCGCTTGCTCGCGATGCGAGGACCGACCGAGACGATCCTGAAGGCGCACCTGTCGCGCTCGCCGTCGAGCGCACGGGCGATCGTGACTCTGCTCGAGGCGCTCGCCCTGTGGGAGGGGGCGCAGGTGCGCGCTGCGCTCGTTGTGGACGACTCCTCGGCGCACGGCGGCACGAGCCTGTACCGAGACACCTTCGCGATGTTCGGCGAGGTCAGCCCTCTGTACACGCTCGACTGGGTTCCGGAAGCCGCCGCACGGCGCCGCCGGAGCGACGGGCTCGGCGCGATGGGCGACTTCGCTGACCTCGAGCGCGTGCTCGTGCGGTGCGTGGCGCGATGAGCAGCGTCTCCGAGCAACGCAAGGTCGAGGTGCTGCGCCTGCACTACGCGGAGGGGGAGTCGATCCGCGGGATCGCGCGGAAGCTGTCGATGTCGAAGCGCGCGGTGCGCACCCTGCTGGGCATCGGACGGCCGAAGCCACGGAGCTCGCCGGCACCACGGTCGTCGATCCTCGCACCCTACGAGAAGCTCGTCGTCTCCGAGCTCGCGCAGACGCCGGAGATGCGAGCGCCGACGATGCTCGAGCAGCTGCGCGTGGCGGGATACACGGGAGGGATCTCGGTGCTGCGCGACCTGATGAAGCGCGTGCGGCCGCGACCGCTGCTGGACGTGTACTCGGGATTCGACACGCGCCCCGGTGAGCGGCTCGAGGTCGATTGGGGGGACATGGGATTCGCGATTCCCGGATTGCTGCGTCGCGTCTCGATATTCGTCGCCATGCTGGTCTACTCGCGAATGCTGTACATCGACTTCGCGCTTTCCCAGCAGATGGGGTCCTTCCTCCGCTGCCTCGAGCGCGCCCTGACATTCTTCGGCGGACGAACTGCCGTCGACGTGTTCGACAACATGAAGACCGTCGTGCTCGGTCGCGTCGGCAATCTGCCCGAATTCCATCCTCGATTCGTCGACTACGCCCGCATTCGCGGCTTCTCGATCTCCGCCACGCGCCCGAGACGTCCCACCGACAAGCCATTCGTCGAGCGGGGTATCGGTTTCGTCCGGTCTCGCTTCCTTCCAGGACGCCGATTCGCAGACTTCCAAGACCTGCGCTCGCAGGGTATCCCATCGGCGAGCGGCGCCCCTGTCTCCCTCTTGCGCTGCTCGCGTCCGTCGCATAGGCGGCAACGGGCAGCCCTGTTCGTCACGCACGGGCGCTCGTCGTCGCGTGGCCGGTCGGATAGGGTGGCGGCATGGTCGAAGGCACGCTGCTCGAGAGGCTGCGCAAGCTCGAGGCGCTGCACGCTGGGACGAAGTTCGCGGGGGAGCGCGAGGCGGCGCAGC
>JADZFZ010000374.1 GCA_020854145.1 Deltaproteobacteria bacterium
CGGAGGTATGGACCGGTGCCCGCCCCGAGCTGCTGCACATCGAGTCGCAGCGGGCGGTCGCCGCGCCCGACGAGGAGCTCGAGGTCGTGCTCCGCGCGAGCGATCTCGGAGGCGCGTCGATCGCCGGGCGGGCGCGCGTCGAGGTCGTCGGCAGCGACGGCAACCGCGCCGTCGGTGCGGTGCGCTGGAGCTCGGACGTGCCGCTCGCCACGACGGGCGCGAGCCGCCCGCGCGTGCGCCTGGTCGGCATGGGGCCGTGGCTCGTCCGTGCATCGATGCGCGGCGCGTCGGCGTCGCTCGTCGTCTGGGACCGGCCGCGTCCTCCGCCGCTGTCCGGGCGCGGCGCGCTCGCGATCCGGCCCACGTCGCTCGTGGCGCAGCCGGGGCGAGAGCTCGAGGTCGACCTGCGCCTGCCCGACACGGCGGGCGGAGCGTGGGTGACGCTCGAGCAAGGCAGCGTCCAGGCGGGCGTGATGGCGCGTCGCGCGCGGGATGCCGCCGTCACCCGTGTGCGTCTGTCGGTACCTTCGACGGCGCGGGGGATGGCGACGCTCGTGGCGAGCTACGTGAGGGCAGGACGCGTCACGACGGCGACGGCGACGGTGGAGGTCGAGACGTCGCGCGCGCTCGCGCTCCGCGTCCAAAGCGATCGGACGAGCTACGACCAGGGCGCCAACGCGCGCGTGACGATCGAGGCGCGCGGCATCGACGGTCGCCCGCGCGACGCGGTGGTCTCGGTGTGGGTCTCCGATGCCGGCTACTGGGACCTCGGCGAGGACACCTACCCGATGCCGCGCGAGATGTTCCGGTTGCCCGGTCGCAGCGCGAGCGCGGCAGACGGCACGGTCCCCGTCGCGTACGGCGCGGACGAAGGCAGGCACGTCGATGCGTTCATGGAGTGGAACGGTCAACGCCAGGCACGCATGACCTTCCGCCACGCGTGGGGCTTCGGCGGCGACCTCGTCCGCGTCGATCGCGCCGGCGCCCTGCCGGACGTGGCCACGGCGTTCGCGCGTGCGGCCGGCCTGTCACGCGCCAACGTGTGCGCTTCGGCGGCACGCGCGGCGGGCCGCGTGCGCCTGCGCGTCCAGGACCTGCCTTGGGACATGGTGGCGCTCCGCATCGCGGAGCTGACCGAGACGACCGTGTGGGTCGAGCGCGGTGTGCTCGTCTTCTCCTGCGATTCCGGGACCGGCTTCGGCGCGGGAGGCCTCGGCAGCGGATCGGGCAGCGGGATCGGTAGGGGCTCGGGCGCGTTGCGCAGCGGTACGATGCGACAGGAGCGCCTCGAAGGCACTTTGCGATTTATCGGATTGCTCAGGCTCGGCGAAGACGGCCGCGAGGTGGTCGATCTCGCGTTGCCGGATCATCCCGGCCGCTGGCGCACCGAGGTGCTCGCCATCGCCGACGACGGGGGCGGCGATCGCGCGGGCGTCACGGTGCACACGAGCCGAGCGCTCGTCGTCGGCTTCGACTTGCCGGCGGAGCTCGTGGTCGGCGATCTCGCGCGCGGGGCGGTACGCATCGATGCGCCCTCGCGTGCAGCGCAGCAGGTGAACGTGCAGGTCGTGGTGCCGGAGGGCCTGCAGGTCGTCGAAGCGGCTCCCACCCGCGTGACCCTCGACGCGCGGGGTCACGCGCTCGTCCCCATCGCGCTGCGGGCGTCGCGCGAAGGCACGCACGCGCTCGCGACGAGCGCGACCTCGGGTCCGGCCACCGACGCCATCCGTCGAAGCCTGATCGTGCGCCCCTCCACCGGAGCACAGCCGCTGGCGCTGTCCGCCGTCGTCGGGCCGCGCGCGGTCGACGTGCGCATCCCGCTGCCCGAGCTCGCGTCTCCTGCGCGCCTCTCGATCGATCTCGACGGCGCGCCGCTCGTGGCGATCGAGCACGAGCTGCACCAGATCGCCGAGCCGAGGTGGAACCTCCCGTCCATGCGACTCGACAAGCTCTCCTCGCTCGTCGCGTTGCGCGATGCTCTGCGCGCGACCGTCGGTGCGGCTCCGCCGGCTCCGAGGACCCCGCGGGCAGGCGCCGCGGTCGAGCCGCCGGGACGCGCGCTCGACGCGTCGTTGACCGACGCGATCGGGAGCCAGCTCGCATCCATCGACACGCTGCGCGCGGTCGACGACGGGATCGGCTGGTGGACCCACGGCACGAGCCAGTCCGCGCTCACGGCCGAGCTCGCATGGAACCAGATGCGCGTGAGCCGTCACGTCGGCGACGGAGTCTGGGCGTTCCTCGTGAGCCGCGTGGAGCGCAACCGGCTGACGCCGTACGAGGTCCCGATCGTGGCCGCCGCGCTCGCATCGGGGGGCGCGGCGAGGCATCCCCACGCACGCCGTCTGCTCGCGTCGCTCGACGCCGTCACGGGCGACGATCTGCAGCGCGACACGTGGGCGCTTCGTGCCGCCGTCTCGCTCGGCGATGTGGAGCGGATCCGCTCGATCGCCAGCCGCCTGCGCGCCTCCATCGAGCGCACCTTCGAGCAGCGACGACCCTCCGCGACGTGTGCGGGCCCCGCGTGGTTCCTGTGCTTCAGCCGATGGGGGACGCGCGGCGTCGTCGCGCGTGCGGCGCGCACGCTGGTGGACGCGAGCGCCTGGCGACCGACACCGCGTCGCTCGACGACCGCGGCTGCGCCCACGGCGCCTGCACCGGTGGTGGAGCCCGCCGAGGCGCGCGCGCTCGCGGCGCGGGCAGCGGATTGGCTCGGGCTCTGGCCCGCGGAGCGCGGCTTCCTCACGTGGGGCAGCGGCGAGGCGGAGGTCATCGCTCTGCTCGCCGCGCTCGGTGCGTCCGACCGCAGCTCGCGTCGGTTCACCGTCACGCTCGACGGCAGGCGGCTCGGCGCCGGAGACGGCAGCAGCGTCGTGACGGTGGCCAACGGTCGCGAGCTGCTCGTGCGATTCCCTGCGTCGCCCGGACGCGCGGCGATCCTACGCGTTCGCGCAGACCTCCGCGTCGCGCCGCCGTCGGGCAACGTCGGGCCCGCCGGCCTCGCGCGCCGCTTCGAGCTCGGCGAGCAAGGCTGGTCGCTCGTCGTCGGGTTCGATCTCGCGCGCGACACCGAGCGCGTCGAGCTCGGCGTCCCGATGCCTGCCGGGGTCTCGCTCGCAGGCGCCGCCGATCGCACGACGTTGTCGATTCGCTCGTCGGGCGAGTCGACGTGGCGTCAGCTCGACGACCCACGCGCAGCAGGGACGCCGCGCGTCGAGCTCGACGACGGTGCGCTGCGGGTCCGATGGCGCGACGTCCGTCGCGGACGTCACGAGCTGCGCATCCCGCTCGTCGCCGTCTCCGCAGGCGAGTTCCGCGCGGCTCCCGGCTGGCTCCACACGAGCGACGATGGCGCGTGGGGCCTCACGCCCGAGGTCACACTCCGTGTCGACGCGATGCGTGCCGCGTCACCGTGAACCGATCGGAGGAGATCGAGGCTCGATGCGATTCTGGATGCGCGCGAGGACGAGCACGAGGATGGCAGGCAACACGACCTGCGCCGCCAGCATGGTGGCGAGCTCGCCGAGCGTGGCGGCCAACCCGAAGGACTGCAGCGCGCGATTGGCGCTCGTGAAGAGCGACGAGTAGCCCGCCACCGTCGTGCACGAGCAGAGCACGACTGCGCCGCCCGTCTCCTGCGCCGCGGAACCGACTGGGTCGAGCCCGCCGGACTCGACCTCGGAGGCGAAGCGCGACACGACGTTCGTCGCGTAGTCGACGCCGATGCCGAACGTGATCGGCAACGCGACGAAGTTGAGGAAGTTGAGCTTCGTCGAGACGCCGGTGTCGAGCACGCCCCACTGACGCAGCGCTTCGAGCAGCACCAGCGTGCCCGTCATCCACGCGACTCCGACGAGCAGGGTGCCCATGGAGATCAGCCGGTAACGCATCCGGCGGAACGAGAGGACGACCAGCACGAGCACGAGCCCGAACGACGCGGCCACGGCCTTCGGCCCGTCGATCCAGATGCTCTCGATCATGTCGGCGAAGACGGGGCCTCTTCCGATGATGAGCGGCCTGCTCCCGTCCGGCAGGCGCAGCTGCCGCATCGCGCCCGTCCACTCGACGAGGTAGCGCCCATTCCAGATCGACTTCCCCTTGGCCGGCTCGACCAGGATGATCCGCCCGCGCTCGCCGCCTCGCTCGGTGAACCGACGCGCCACCTGCTCCGGCAGGTCGGCATCCGTCAGGGGCCGCATGTCTTCGGCCGGCAGCTGCTCGTCGATGCGCGCGCGCTGCGCATCGGAGGCGTGCTCGCGTGCGTCGAGCATCAGGCGCCGGATCTCGCGGAGGATCTCCACCTTCGGCGCCTGCTCGGTCGGGAGCAGGTCCTCGATCGACCGGATGCGCCCGAAGCGCGCGCCATCGGGTCCGTTGCGCAGCTTGGCGAGACGCGCGAGCGCGATGGGCACGTGCTCGCGGCGGTCGAGCATCATCACGATGAAGTTGCCCCGTTCGGCCTGGCCGACGAACTCGCCGATCTCCCGATTCGTCTTGCCCGCGCGCGAGGTCGTCTCGCGTTCGGAGCGCAGCTTGCCGAACCCGTACTCGATCGGGTCGCGCATGGTGATCGCGAAGACCGCGGCCCCGGCGCCGAGGAGCGCCAACGTGACGGTGATCCCGAGCACCGTGCGCGGAGCGCGACGCGAGACCCCGGCGAGCTTGGTGAACAGCGCGCTGCGCGTGCCTTGCCCCGTCTTCATCGCGCGGATGCGTTCGAAGAGGGCGACCCACGCCGGCAAGAACGCATAGGTCAGCGTCCAGCAGAGGACCATCCCGACCCCGCCGATCACGCCGAAGTCTCGGAAGCCCCGGAAGTCGGTGATCATCAGCGACCCGTAGGCGAGGCCTGCCGCGAGAGACGCCGCGATGGTCCCGCGCCACGTCTCGCGGTGCGTCGTCGAGAACGCCGTCTCCACGTCGGCTCCGCCGGCGCGCTCCTCGACGTAGCGCGCGAGCCACATGATCCCGGGATTGATGCCGTTGCCGATGATGATCGAGCCCAAGAACGCGGTGGACGTGTTGAGCTGCCCGACCGCGAAGCGCGCGAACACGAAGGTCAGCGCTGCCGGCAACGCGATGCCGAGACCGAGCAGCGGGATGGTGCGCAGTCGGCGGAAGAACACGAAGATGGCGCCGAGCGAGATCGCCGTGGTCAGGACCGTCGCGAGCAGGAGCTCGTCGCGCAGCGCGTCGTGCTCTTCGCGTGCGGTGAGCACCTCGCCCGTCAGCTCGGTCGTGATGGACGGGTGGTAACGCGTGGGTCGCAGCGCCGCGATCTGCTCCTCGACCGATGCCATCAGACGCGACGTGCGCGCGACGTCGCTGGCGCGCATGTCCGTGCGCACGAAGATGGCCAGCAAGGTGCGCTCGCGGTTGACGAACATCCCGCCCGGGAAGCGAGCGACGCGCGAGCCGGCAGACTCGTCGCGCCTTCGCTTCTGCAGCCGCTCGATGACGTCGCGTGGATCCTCGGGCGCTTCCTCGCCGAGGTCGATGTAGAACGGGCTGCGCCGCTGGCGTTCCCACTCGAGCCGCGCACGTACGGCGTCGCGCACGGTCCGCAGATCCTCCACCGACGCGAACAGGTACCGGTTCCGCTCGACGAACTGCTCGTAGGCGTCGATTCGCCAGTCGATCGCCGTGGCGGCGCCCTCACCGACGACCTCGCGCTCGAGTCGAAGCGAGAGATCCCTGCCGAACCGGAGGAGCGCGTCGCCGTCGCGCGAGCGCACCGCGATCGTCAACGTCGTCAGGCCTTTGACCCGCCCGCGCGCCTGCTCCATGTCGCGCACGCTGGGCTTGTCGGTGGGCAGCAGCTCCTCCCACGCCGTCTTGAGCTGCAGCTCGCGGATGCCGAGGTAGCTCGTGCCGGTCGCGACCGCAGCGACCAGCGCGAGCCACACGTGCCAGCGCGTCTGGAACCGAGCGAGGCGCATGGCGATGCCCGCCGCGAGCTGCGCGCGTTCGGGCTCACCGTGCACGGGCCGGACTGTAGCAGCCGTTGACAGCGAGGGCGGAGTCCCCGTACGACCGCGCGGTGATCCGGAAGCTGCTCGGTCGCGGGCTCGAGCCCATGCTCGGTGCGCGACGCGCCTGGTATCGCCACGGCCCCGGTCGGGTGCACGAGGTCGACGGGCTGCGCGTCATCGCCGTCGGCGGCGCGTTGCTCGGCGGGTCGGGCAAGACGCCGTGCACCGAGTCGCTCGCGCGCGCCCTGTCGGAGAGCGGCGAGCGCGTAGCCATCGTCCTTCGCGGATACAAGTCGCGCTACGAGTCGGCGGGCGCCGTGGTCAGCGACGGCACACGCGTGCTGCTCGACGCGGACGGTGCCGGAGACGAAGCCGCGATGCTCGCGCGCCTCTTGCCGAAGGTGCCCGTCGTCATCGGCGCGGACCGCGTGGCGGCGGCGGCTCGGGCGCGTGCGCTCGGCGCCTCGACGGTGGTCGCCGACGGTGCGTTCGACGCGTGCGAGCTCGCTCGCGACGTCGAGATTCTGGTGCTCGATCGCGACGGCGGCGACCTCGCGGAATCCGCCGCGCCGTTCGGGCCTCGTCGGCTCGCGCTCAAGGACGTGGCGCGGGCCGACCTCCGCGTCTACGTGGGCGACGGCAGGGTTCCGCCCGGAGCCGTCGAGCCCTCGCTCGGAGCGCGCATCGTGGCGCGGGGCCTCGTCGGGCTCGACCTCGACCGCTCCGCGGCGCGCCCGGTGTCGGGGCTGAACGGGCGCCGCGTCGCGCTGCTCACGGGGATCGCGCGACCTCGGCGGGTGAAGGCGTTCGTCCAATCGCTCGGAGGTGTCGTCGTCCTGCACCGCAGCGCTGGCGATCACCATCGATTCGGAGCGATCGAGCTGGCGGCGTTCGCGGCGAGCTCGCGCATCGCAGGAGCCGACGTGCTCGTGACGACGGCGAAGGACGCGCGCCGCCTCGTCCCGCACGAGTCCGCCCTCGGCGACATGGACGTCGCGGTGCTCGACGTCGCGCTGGCGATCGAAGGCGGCTGGCCGGGCTGGCTGCTCCATCCGACCTCCGTCCGCGCCGCGCGCGCCTGACCACCGTCGTGGTCAAGCCGCGTTCGCGCGCGCCGCCATCGAGCGGCGCGGCATCCGACGCTCGAGGCGCACGGTGAGCCCGCCCTCAGGCGCGAGCGTCACTCCACGGCGAGCGACGTCCAGCGGGCTCGGCCGATCGAGCGCGAAGCGCGCACGCAGTCGTAACGTCGCGAAGACGACCTTCATCTCGTAGAGCGCGAAGGCCATGCCCAGGCAACGCCGCGACCCACCCCCGAAGGGGATCCACTCGTACGGATCGGGCTTCTTCCCCAGGAATCGCTCGGGCCTGAACGCCTCGGGCTCGGGATAGAGGTCCGCGCGCGTGTGCGTCCCGACGATGTGCACGAGGATCGCGACGCCGGGCGGCAGCACGTAGCCGCCGAGCTCGAACGGCTTCTTCACCATGCGGCCGATGATCGGCACGACGGGCCGAGCGCGGAGCGCTTCCTTCGTGACCGCATCGAGGTACTCGAGCTTCGCGACGTGTCCCGGCTCGAGCGGCCCGTCGCCGACGACCTCGACGAGCTCGCGGTCGATCCTCTCGAGCACGCGCGGCTCCGACGCCGTTCGCTCCACCGTCCAAGCGAGCGCCGTGGCCGTCGTCTCGTGGCCCGCGAGAAGGAGCGTCACGAGCTCGTCGCGGATCTCGCCGTCCGTCATCGCACGGCCTTCCTCGTCGCGCGCCGCCAGCATCATCGACAGCACGTCGGTGCGCGAGGCGTCCGCGGGCCGTCGGCGCGCCCGCGCGATCTCCGCGTACAGAGTCGCATCGATCTCGCGCTTGAGTCGCGCCGCCCTCGATCTCGGCAAGAGCTCGAACAGGTCGATCCTCCAGAAGGCGGGCACCATTCGAATGGGCGCCGCCGTCACCTCGAGCAGCTCGACGAGGAGCGCGGCCAGCGGGCGCCGCCGCGCGTCGTCGTCGATCCCGAACACGGTCCGCAGGATCACCTCGAGCGTGATCGCCGACAGCTCGCGGTGCAGCGAGAACGATCGGCCGATCGGCATGCGGTCGAGCGCGTCTTCGGTGACGTCTCGCATGACCGTCGCGTAGGTGTGCATCCGCTCGCCGTGGAACGGCGGCAACAGCAGACGCCTCTGTCGAAGGTGGTCGGCCTCGTCGAGGAGCAGGATCGAGCGCGGCCCGAGCACCGGCCGCAGCAGGTCGTTGCTCTCGCCCGCGTGCAGCACGTCCGCGGGCGCGGTGAAGACGCGCTTCAGGTCCGCCGGCGCCGTCACGAGCACGAACGCATCGGCACCGGGCAACCGCAGCGTGAACGTCTCGCCATGACGCTTGCGGCACCAGTCGAAGAAGGCCCCCGGACGCACGATCCACATCGCCGTCTGCAGCGCGCGGGGCGCACGGGGTCCGGGCGGCAGCTCGTGGCGCACGTCCCGACTCTACAAGCTGCGGACGCGCACCGCCCGTCCCGTCGCGCGCGCGAGGGTCCGTGCGACGCGCTCGGCTTCGGACCGATCGAGGAACACTCCGACGACGACGACGAACGCGGCGCCGTTCGCCCCGCGCCCGCCGATGACGTGCGCCGTCGGGTTCGACGCGGGGAAACCTCCTGCCTCGTAGAAGCCGTGCTCGCCGAGATCGGCAGCTTCGATCTCGCGTGCGACCCTTGCAGCGAACGCCGCGTCGTCGGTGCGCACCAGCTCGACGGTCGAGAGCTCGGCGCGAGCCTGCATCGCTCGGCGTCGCCGCGCGTGCGTGGATCGCAGGGCGCGCGCCGTGGCCGCGAACACGCCGGGCAACGACTCGGTGCTGATCCGGCTCGTCGTCTCGCGGCCCTCGACCGTCAGGATCGCGTGGTCGCCCTCGATGTCGAGCTCCGCCCCGTGGGCCGCGACGAGCGCATCGATGCGCGGCAGCCACGTCGCGAGCGTGCGTGCCCGCGCGACGCTCCAGACGTCGTCGTAGCCGGTCAGGCGGACGCGGCCGTGGGACGCGCGCCAACCGTCCCAGCACGCGAACGCGACGCTCGGGGCGAGCGCGCAGACCATCATCAGGCAAGCGGCGGCCACGCACGCGACTCGATGCATGTCGCCGCGTGCAGCAGCCCACGTGCCACCCGATCTTCGCGGACGTCGGCGTTCACGCGCGCGCGTCGCGTGTCGCTCGGTCCACGGCCCTGGTCAATCGGCGACCCACCAATCGACGCGAACCGAGGGCGGCGCCGGCATCGGCGGTGTGGCCTCGAGCACGATCCTGCGCGCGTGCGCGCGAAGCCGGAGGCGGAACCGCACCACTCCGCGCACGACGTGCTCGAACACGAGCCGATCCCCTGCCGCTAGGAGTCCCGCCCGCTCGCTGTCGGTCTCGCGTGCGGCCTCGTAGGGCAGGACCGTCGCGGGCTCGCGCACGACGCCTCGCGCATCGATCAGCCGGAAACGCCACGCGCGCAGATCGAGCATGGGCTCGCCAGGCCCGAGCGGAGTGTTGCCTCCGAACCGCAGGGTCACGACGAAGCTCGTGTGCCGCGTCGTGAAGCGCGCCAGGTCGTGGCGCAGGCGTGCGCGCGCCCGTGCGACGGGCACGAGATCGGCGTTGGCCCGACGCAGGTGGAACGCCCAGAGATACGCGGGCGTGATGGGGATCGCGCGCAGCTCGAAGCCACGTGAGGAGCCCTCGCGGGCGATGGCCGCGACGACCGCGGGAAACGACGCGCCACGCGAAGGATCGCGCTGCCCGCTGGGCTCGTCGACCCAAGCACGAAGTGGCCCGCCGCCCCGCGAGCCACACCCGAGGGCGAACGCCGTCAGCAGAGCCAGCGCGGCGGCACGATGCACGATCCGGCCGCCGCGAGCGTCAACGATGTTGGGCGCGTGCGGCTCTGATCGCAGCCAGCAACGACCGAGCGTCCGCGGTCTTCGCGATGCGATCCGCGACCGAAGCCGTGGCGCGTGCGAACGCCGCCCGCTGCTCCGCCGACAGCTCGGTCACCGTCACGCCGGCCTTGGCGAGGTTGCGCTGGAGGATCGGATCCATCTGCCGCACCTGCCGCCTGCCGTCGGTCGTGAGCGAGGGAGGCAGCTCTCGCAGCACCTGTTGGAGGTCGGCGGGCAAGCCGTCGAACCATCGCTTCGAGTACGCGACGATGCCCGGCTGATAGACGTGCTGTGTGGTCGAGAGGTGCCGGACGCCCTGGTACCAGCTCGTCGCGAAGGCGAACAGCATGGTGTTGTCGAAGCCGTCCACGACACCCGTCTGCAAGGACGTCAGCACGTTGGTCGCGTCGATCGGGACCGGGTTGGCGCCGAGCGCCCGGTACATCGCGAGGTGCACGGGCGACTCTTGCGAGCGCATCCGCAGCCCCTGCATGTCGGCGGGCGTCTGGATGCGCCGCTCCTTGGTGAACATGGAGCGCCAGCCGTTCTCGGCCCACAGGCCGAAGACGAACCCGCGCTTGGTGAGCAGCGGCTCCGCCCGTTGCTTCACGACGTTGTCGAGGATGCCGTCGGCCTGCGTGTACGACTCGAACAGGTACGGCGACTCGATGACGTCGAGCTCGGTCACGACCGACGCGAGCGCAGCCGTGGAGCCGCCGAAGATCTGGATGGTTCCCTGCGACGTGCGACGCACGAGCGCCTTCTCACCGCCGAGCGAGCCGCCCATGAAGACCTTCACGCGGAACCGGCCGCCGCTCGCCTTCTCGAGGTGCGTCTTGAGGCTGCGGAGCTGCTTCTCCCACGGCGTCCCGTCGGGCGCGATCGTCGCGATCTTCAGCGTGATGGGGTCTTGAGCGGACGCGGGCTGCTCCTGCGTCAGCGCATGCAGCGCTGCGGTCACCACCAGCGCCGAGGCGACCGAGGACAGGACGAGGGCGATTCTTCGAACAGGCTTCCGGCTCATCGTGCAAGCTCCCACGCTTCGTTGGCTGACACCCCAGGCGACTAGACCGACTGCCTGCGCGCCCTATTCACCGGGCGCGGTCGGCATCGGGGTCGGCGTGCGATCACTCGAACAGCTCGCCCGCACGCTCCAGCAGCATGCGCGCTTTGCGCTGCTCGATGGTGTTCTCGGGGATCGTGCTCGGCTCGGCGTTCGGCTGGTGCTCGATCACCCAGTTGAGCTCGCGCTCGAACAGGGCCCGGTCCTGCGCCTTGACGGCGTACTCCTCGGCGAAGAGGCGGTGATTGCCGAAGTAGTTCGGCGCCTCGCGGATCGCGCGCTCGAAGTGCTCGCGCGACTTGTTGAGGTCACCGCCTGCGAAGGACGGCGCACGCGCGTAGAACGCACCGAAATAGCGGTCGGGGGCGCGATGGAAGTACGTCGCTTCCAGGTCCAGGCACTTCTGCATGACCGCCCGGATCTCGTCTTTGCGCTCGAGCACGGTCGCGAAGCCGTCGGCCGCTGCCCAGCGGCCGAGGTTGGCCGCATACCAGTACAGCGCCGGGACCGCGTTGGCCTCGAGCACGGTGATCGCCTCTTCCATGCGGGTGCCCGCACGCCGGCGCGTCCCGAACTCGGGCGAGATCGCGTCGAGGGCGTGCTCGGCGGCTTCGATCCCGCGCTGGTGCACCTGCATCAGCTCCGCTTGGCGCGATTCCTCGAAGTAGATGTGACCGTCGGCGTGCAGGTAGTGCGCACGCGCGAGCCGGGCCCACGTCTCGTGATCGTTCGGGTTGATCTCGACCATGCGCGACCACGCCCGGATGGCGGCCTGCAGTCGCGCCTCCTGGCCACGCTCGCCCCACGCCGCCTCCGCCTCCTGACCGAGCCGCTCGGTCTCGGACTGCTCCTGCGTCGAGAGCGGCCTGCTGCGCCGTGGTGCGGGGTCTTGGTCGAACACCGAAGCGCGGCTCGCTCCACACCCCACCGAGAGCACTGCCGCGACGATCGCCACCCAGAGATGCCTCATGAATTCCTCCGCGCGCGCCCCGCGCGACGCGCGACGTGAGTAACAGAGTCACTTCGGGCCCGTCAACGCGGACCTGCGCGGCACCGGCGGGAAGCGGCCATCGAACACGCGACGCGACGTGCAAGTGCGCACGCTCGTCTGCTATCGTTCGTGATCGAGCGAACACGAAGGAGAGCTGGTCGGGCGCGTGGCCCAACACGCCCGGCCATTCGGCCGCAGCCGGTGGAGGAGAGCCAATAATTTGGGCTGATGTAGGAAAGAAAACTACCCTCGGGCCATGTTCGGGCAGGCATCACGCAGCTACTCACGCTCGACCTTCCTGAAGCTCTTCATCGGAGCGCTCGCGACGTTCTTCGCGTTCGCTAGCAGCGCTCAAGCCACCGACGATTGGTACAACCCGTACCCGGGAGTCCGCCGGCTGGTCCGGCGCGGCAGGAGCCAGCACATCAACGCGCTCCTCGTGAACCTCTCGGCGCCCGAGGTCTCGCTCGTCTCCACGCCGCCCGACGATCGCTACATCCGGGTGAGCGAGTTCGCGCGACGCACCGAGTCGGTCATCGCGATCAACGCGAACTACTACGGCGCCGGCAGCTGCGGCCTGGCCGCGGGCGACGGCCAGATCTGGTCCGACAGCTACTCCGACGGCTGCGACATGAGCCTCGGGTTCGGCCGCCTCAACGAGGCGCTCGCGTTCGACTCCTTCGATCTCGCGCGCGGCCCGTTGCCCGAGACCTGGATGACCGAGGTCGTCACGGGCAAGCCGTGGCTCGTTCGCGACGGCGTGCTGCAGGGCGGCTGGATCCGGCCTCGCCACATCCACGGCCGCCATCCGCGCACGGCGGTCGGCCTGACGCGCGACCGCCGGACGCTCATCATCGTCGTGGCCGATGGTCGCCGACGAGGCATCGCCGGCCTCACCGGCTACGAGCTCGCCGATCTGATGCTCGAGCTCGGCGCGTGGGACGCGGTGAACCTCGACGGCGGCGGCTCGTCGGAGCTGTGGATGCGCCCTCTCTCGCGCACGGGAAACAGGCAGCGTTACGTCGTCAACGATCCGAGCGACGGTCGCGAGCGAATCGTCGTCAATCACCTCGGCGTGCGCGTGCGCCCCGGCGCGAGCTGGTACTCGGCGCGTCTCGCGGAGATCTCGCCGGCGCCCATCGTCGGGCCGAACGGGCAAGCCACCGCGTGGGCACGATTCGTCAACACCGGCCGGATGCCTTGGTCGGCGGACCTGCTCGCCGCGCGAATCGTTCCGATCGAGGACGCGGGCGCGACGCTCCAATCGCTGGCCGTCACGCCGGAGGCGACGGGCGAGATCCCGTCGGGAGGCGTGGCGACCTTCCGATTCTCGTCCACCGCACCAGGGTCGATCGGCGCCTATCTCGCGTCCTTCGAGCCGATGTTCGACGGGACGGTTCTCGCCGATCCCGCGAGCTGGACCGTGCGCGTGACCGACGCCCCGGTTCCCGCGACCGCCGCTGCCGACGAGCCGCTCGCGCCGCCCGGCGGCTGATCGGGCTCGAGCGACACGACGGCACCCACTCACCGTGGGTGCGGAGCGCCCGCGCTTTGCGAGGGCAGTCGAAGCACGCGATCGCGTCCTTCGACTGCCTTCCTCGCTTCGCTCGAACGGCGCCAAGAACGAACGGACTGATCTCGGTCTAGGATGCGCCGCGATGGCCTCTCTTCACGAGCTGGGTCTCGTCGAGCTCCAGGCGCTCCTTCGGGGCAGACAGGTCTCCGCCAAGGAGGTCGTCGAGGCTTTCCTCGCGCGGATCGACGCCGTCGATCCGAAGCTCCACGCGATGACCTGGGTCGATCGCGAGCACGCGCTCGGCGTCGCGATGGCGACCGATCTCGCGCGCTCGCGCGGCGAGCGACTGCCGCCGCTCGCGGGCTTGCCGCTGACGATCAAGGAGTGCATCGACGTCGAGGGGACCGATTCGACGATGGGTCTGCGCGCCCGCAGGGGCAGCCCCGCGTCGCGCGATGCCGTCGTCGTCCAAGTGGCGCGAGAGCAAGGCGCGATCGTGCTCGGCAAGACCAACGTCTCGCAGCTGCTGCTCTTCACCGAGAGCCGCAACGCCGTGTTCGGGCAAACCGCCAACCCGTGGAACCTCGCGCGCACGCCCGGAGGATCGAGCGGTGGAGAAGCCGCGATCATCGCGGCGGGCGGGTCCCCTGCGGGGATCGGGAGTGATCTCGGGGGCAGCATCCGCATCCCGGCGCACTTCTGCGGCGTCGCCGGGCTCAAGCCCACCGTCGACCGGTGGAGCGTACGGGGCGTCCACACCGCTCTGCTCGGGCAGGAGGCCGTGCGCGGGATGGTCGGTCCCATGGCAAGGCAGGTGGCCGATCTGGCCCTGCTCGTACGCACGCTCCCGCCGGAGCGGATGGCCGAGCTCGACCCGCGCGTGCCGCCGATGTCGTTCGTCGATCCGGCGAGCATCTCGATTCGCGGGATGCGAATCGGCTATTACGACGACGACGGTCTGCTGACTTCGTCCGCCGCGCTGCGTCGTGCCGTCAAACGCGCCACGCAGATCCTCGCCGACCGCGATTGCGAGCTCGTCCCGATGGTGCCCCCCCGGGCGGCGGACGCCTGGTACCAGTACCTCGCGACTGCCAGCTCGGATGGAGGGCGAACCATCGATTGGCGATTGCAGGGTGAGAGCCTGGACGTCGCGCTCCGCATGCTGCGCAATCTGCTCCGCATCCCCACCGCCGCGCGCAAGGCGGCCGCGATCGGTCTGCGCGGTCGCGACCCCAAGCTCGCCCGGCTGCTCGATTCGATCGGAGGCAAGTCGGTATTCGACTTCTGGCAGCTGACGAACGAGCGGAACGTCTATCGATTCGAGCTGCTCGAGGCCTGGGACGACGCCCGCGTGGACGCCGTCGTGTGCCCGCCGTTCGCGACGCCCGCAATCCCGCACGAAGCCGCCAGGGACTTCACGATCGGCGCCTGCTACTCGATGCTCTACAACTATGCGAACTTCCCCGCCGGGGTCGTGCCCGTGACGCGCGTGCGACCCGGCGAGACGGAGCGGAGTCTCGGCAAGGGACGATTCGAGCAACGCGCCGCCGAGCTCGATCGTGGCACCGAAGGACTACCCGTCGGGGTGCAGGTCGTCGCGCGGCCGTGGCGCGACGAGGTCGCCCTCGCCGTGATGGCGGCCATCGAGGCCGGGGTCAAAGGCGACGACGGATTCCCTGCGCGCCCACCCTCGTGAGCTCGGCGGCGACGATGAGAATCGGCAATCGAGTTCGCGAGACGCGCGAGAAGCTCGGGATCGCTCAGCGCGCATTGGCCGAGCAGATTGGCCTGTCTCGACAATCGCTGTCGGCCATCGAGAATGGCAGCACCGACCCGTCGGTCGGGATTGCCCTGAGAATCGCGCGGGCCCTCGGCAGAAAGGTCGACGAGCTGTTCGCGTCGCCCGGCGACGAGGCGCGTTCGCTCCGGCTCGATCTCGCGGAGGCTCCCTTCGATGCGCGCACGGCGCGCGTCGTGATCGCGCAGATCGACGGCCGCTGGGTGGGCCATCGATTGTCGGGCGAAGAGAGCGTGCACGCGTGCGACGGCGTGCTCGACGTCACGAGCGCGGGTCATCGCGTGCGCCTGCTCGGGCCCGAAGCGGACGTGCCCGATACGGTGTCGCTCGCGGGCTGCGCTCCGGCGCTGGCCGTGCTCGCGGACCGAACGGCCTGGACGCGGGGCGGACCGCGGGCCGTCTGGTTGGACCGCGGCAACGCGCGCGCGCTCGATCTGCTGCGCGCCGGTCACGTCTCGTTCGCGGGAGTGCACGGTCAGGACGACCGCATCGCGCGACAGCTCGAGGGCGACGAATGGGTGCTCGTGTCGCTCGCGCGTTGGCAGGCGGGGCTCGTCGTGGCAGCGGGAAACCCGCTCGCGATTCGCGACGCCGCGGACCTCGCTCGTTCGGACGTGCGCGTGGTGGCCCGAGAGCAGGGATCCGGCGCACGCGCGCTCTTGGAGAAAGAGCTCCTGCGCGCGGGCGTCGTCGGGCACCCCGTCATCGCGCGCGCGCTGTCGGTCCATTCGCATCTCGCCGTCGGTCGTGCCGTCGCTCTGGGCGCGGCCGACGTCGGCATGGCAATCGAGCCGATTGCCGTCGCGCTCGGGCTCGGGTTCATCGCGATCGCCGAGGAGCGATTCGACCTCGTGCTCGCTCGATCGACCCTCGGTCGATCGAGCGTCCAGAGAGTGCTCGACGTCTTGGCCAGCGGTGCGTTCCGGGCCGACGTCGCGGCGCTCGGCGGCTACGACGTTCGTGCGAGCGGCGACCTCGTGGCGCTCCCCGGCACCTCGACGATGGCCGGCGGTTGATCGTGGACCGCCGCCGGTCGCGCTCGAGAAGGGCCCGCTAGCGCTTCTTACGAGGTCTCGTCGCGGGTGCGGACGGCGGCCGGCGTCCGGCGGTCAGGGTGAACGCGTGCTTGCACTCGCGGCACACGTAGAGGGCGCCTCTCGGCAGGCGGCCCCGTGCCTGCTGGTGCCCGCACTTCGGACACTCGAGTCGAACGACCGCGTGCGCCGCGGCGGCTCCGATCAGCAGCACCACACGACGGTTTCTACCACGGAGCGCGACCGGGCTCGCGCCGCGCGACGAGCCGCCGACCGATCAGCGCAGCTCGACCACGCTGCTGCCGAAGATGCGGTCGCACTGCGAGACGAGGTCGCTCGTCGGGTGGACCTTCAGCCCACGCGTGGCGACCGTCACGCGCCAGCGTTTGGTGTGCACGATCTCCACGGCGACGGGGACGTTGCCCGGGAAGCGGTCGAGCACGTCGCGGAGCGCCCGCAGCTTGTCGGGCTCGATGCGGTCGGCCGCGAGCTTCACGGCCACCACGCGCGTGCGGTTCGTGAGCGCCTCGGCCAGCGGGCGCACGTCGTCGAGGGCGATGCGCACCTCGGGCTGCATCAGCACGTCGTCGTCGTCGCCGCCGCCGCCGCCGTTGCGGTCGTGCTGCACGACCCCTTCGACGATCACGGGCTCGCCCACCGTGAGCGCCCCGCGTGCGGCGTCGAGCTCGCGCGATCGCACGACGACCTCGACGCGGCCGGTGCGATCCTCGAGCTGGAAGAACGCGATGCGCTGCCCGGTCTTCGTCGGACGTTCGCGGTAGTCCTCGACGATGCCGGCGACGGTGACCTTCTGGAGATCGGACAGGTTGCCGAGCGTCGCGGTGGTGGCCGTCGTGAAACGCGCCAGCTCGTTCGCGAACCGATCGAGCGGGTGGCCCGTGATGTAGAAGCCGAGCGAGGAGCGCTCCCGTGCGAGCAGCTCGCGCGAGTCCCATGGCTCGGCGCGCGGGTACGTCGCGCCCATCGTCGAGGCTTCGCGTGCCGCGGGCGCGTCGAGCAGACCGAAGAGGCTGGTCTGGCCGCTCGC
>JADZFZ010000375.1 GCA_020854145.1 Deltaproteobacteria bacterium
CGGGCTCCTGCCGCGCCTGCGGCGACCCCAGCGAGTCCTGCTGCGGCGGCTCCGGCGGAACGTGTAACCCAGGTGCCTATTGCGTCTCGGGCTCTTGCCGGGCCTGCGGCGACCCGACCGAGTCCTGCTGCGGCGGCTCCGGCGGAACGTGTAACCCAGGTGCCTATTGCGTCTCGGGCTCCTGCCGCGCCTGCGGCGACCCCAGCGAGTCCTGCTGCGGCGGCTCCGGCGGTACCTGCTTCCCGGGCGCCTATTGCGTCTCGGGCTCCTGCCGCGCCTGCGGCGCCGCGTCGCAGCCCTGTTGCGGCGGCTCCGGCGGAACCTGCAACTCCGGGCTTCGTTGCGTCTCGGGAAGCTGCCGGGTCTGACCCGCCCGCAGGAAGGGTGTATACCCGCCCCATGAAGTGGGAAAGCGGAAGACGAAGCTCGAACATCGAGGATCGACGCGGGATGGCCCCCCGCCGTCGCTCCGCTGCGAAGCTCGGCGGCGTCGGCGTGCTCGCCGTCGTGGTGGTCGCGGGCGTCGTCTGGGCGCTCGGCGGCGATCCCATGGCGGTGCTGCGCGTCGGCCTGAGCGCGCCCACCGGCGAAACGACCGACACACCGAGCGCCGGCCCGCCTTCGGCGAACGATCCGGATGCGCAGTTCGTGTCGGTCGTGCTGGCCGACACCGAGGACACCTGGGGAGCCCTCTTCCCCGCACAGCTCCAGAGGCCCTACCAGCCTCCGCGTCTCGTGCTCTTCCGCGATCTCGTCGAGTCCGCCTGTGGCGAAGCCGACAGCGCCGTCGGCCCCTTCTACTGCTCGGGCGATCGCAAGGTCTACCTCGATCTCGCCTTCTTCCACGATCTCGATCGACGCCTCGGCGCTCCCGGCGACTTCGCGCAGGCGTACGTCATCGGCCACGAGGTCGGCCATCACATCCAGACGCTCCTCGGCACGGGAGACCGCGTGCGCCAGATGCGCCGCTCCCTGCCTCAGGCGGAGTCCAACGCGCTCTCGGTGCGCTTCGAGCTCCAAGCCGACTGCTACTCCGGCGTCTGGGCCCATCACGCCCACAGGCAGCGTCAGATCCTGGAGCCCGGCGACGTCGAAGAGGCGCTGGGCGCGGCAGCCGCCATCGGCGACGACCGGCTCCAGCGCCAGTCGCGTGGCCGCGTCGTCCCCGAGTCCTTCACCCACGGTACCAGCGAGCAGCGCGTCCGCTGGTTCCGTCAAGGCATGACCACCGGCCTCGTCGCCTCCTGCGACACCCTCAATGCCCCCTCCCTCTGACCCCCCTCCATGGGGACAGGATCACCCGATCCAACCCCGCGACATTCCACCGTTCCCAGGCGAGCAGCTCCAATCCGTGGCGGACCCCTGCAGACAAGGCGGTAGTCCTACCGCGCGAGCCCGTGGTCGGGTGCGGCAACCGACGCTCCTCGTCGTGTCGCTCGTAGCCCTCCTGCCGTCTTGTGACGGTGGCAGCGTCCACACCTCCGACGCAGGCGGAGACTCCGCGAGCGCCGCCCACGCGGACCTCGGGCCCACCGTCGACGCGGATAGCGCCGACGCGCCCGCGCCTCCCGTCCCTCCCTCGCCGCCCGGCCCTCCCGCACCGCCGCCCCCCGCGGGAACCTGCCCCTGGGGCGCAACACTCTCCGCGAACGCAGCCGTCGGTCTCGCCGCCATCGCGCACTCCGACGGCGTCTCCCCCGAGGAGCAGCAGCTCCTCGACCGCATGAACGCCCATCGCGGGGGCGAGCTGCTCGTGTGGAGCCCGTGTCTCGCCGATCTCGCCCGAAGCCACTCGGCCGACATGGTGGCAGCCGGCTACTACGGGCATGGCGCGGCAGGAGCGCCCGACGACTTCATGGTGTCGCGACGCGCCACGGCGGCAGGCCTCGTCGTCGATGGACGCCTCGACGAGAACGTGCTGACCGGCGACCTGCGCTACTGGCTCGGCGGCGACATCGCCCGTGTCGTGGACATGTGGATGATGGACGATCACCGACTGCCCATCCTCGGATGCCGCGAGGTCGGCGTCGGCGTCGCTTCGATGCCGTATCTCGACACCACGATCGTCTACGTCACGGCCGACTTCGCCTGCCCGTGACGCGATCATCCCCAGGCCGCTCCGTCGTGGCTGCGCGGCGCACACGGATGTTCCGATCGCGGGTCACTCGACCGATACTCCGCCCCGGAGAGGGTGCACGTGCGATCGGTCTTCCTGCTCGGTTGTGACGTCGACGCGGAGCGCGCGCTCGAGGAGCCTTTGGGCGGAGACGCGGCGAGGTTCTTCGTGCTCGCGCAGCGCGCCGTCTGGGGCATGACGCAACCCGATGTCGTACGCGCAAACGTGGACGCCGCGCTCGGGGCGCTGATCCGATCGCACGGCGGCGCATTCCCCGCACACCTCCTGGCCGCCTGGGTCTGGCACGACCGTGATCGCTCGCGTGCGGACGACGCGCTCGCCCGCGCCCGCGCGATGGCGACTCCCGGTCACGCGCTCGCATACCTCCTTCCGTCCGACGAAGCCTGGCGCTGCGTACGACCCGACCAGCGTCTCGAGGAGGTCGTCGAGGGGCGCATGTGGCGAGCGCGTCACTGGCTCACGATGCGCGGCTCCACGCTCCTGATCACATCGACGGCCACGCTCGTCCGGACCGACGGTGGCGACCTGCTCCTCGTGAACCCGGTCGCGCTCGACGGGCCCACCCGCGATGCGATCGCGGCGCTCGGCCCCGTCCGCTGGATCGTCACTCAAGGCAGGGCGCACAGCGCGCACATCGACGATGCACGCCGGGCATTCCCGGAAGCGACGGTGCTCGGCACACCCGGACACCTGAGGCACCCTCCCGCGGCCCACGTCGAGCTCGACGACGTGCTCGGCACCTATCGAGGTCTTCCCGCCGAGCTCGAGCTCCTGCCCATCGACGGTCACGTCTTTCGCGAGTGGCTCCTCGTGCACCGCCCGACGCGCACGCTCATCGTACAAGACCTGGTCGGCTACGGCCTACCCGGCGACCCAGCCACCTGCGTCGGCCGACTCTACGCATTCGCCTTCGGCCTCGTGCATCGCATCGGCCTGATGAGCTACTCCGTCGCTTTCTGGGAGAATCTCCCCGCCCTGCGCGACTCCCTCCGCCGCGTACGCGACACCGCATTCGATCAGGTCGTCGGCGCCCACTGGCCCATCGAGCCCCGACGCGGCGACGAGGTCCGCGCATTCCGCGAGGCCCTCGAGCTCCCCCTCGGACTCCGCCGCATCGACCACGTCTCCCTCGCCGCCCGGTACTTCTGGTCCCAACCCGGCTTCTTGGTCGACCTGCTCCGCTATCAACGCGCCTCGTCCAAGGTCAACGCCGGCGCCCGGCTCCGCAAGCGCTGAGCCGTTCCCTCCGCGTGCTACCGACCGTACAAGGCAATCTCGGAGATCTGGAGATCCTCCCAGCGAGTGCCCGGCCAGACCTCGTCCACCTCGAGCCGTACCCTGCGCGTCCACTCCTGCAGCCCAGCGACCACGTGTGATCGGGAGCCGTGCTCCACGTGACGAGCGAGCACGGTGCCGTCGTCGAATCGCAGTCGGAACCTGCGCAGATGAGCGTTGCGGAAGAACAGGTCTCCGCTGCGCGGATGCCACTTGTCGAAACCGGGCACGATCTCGATCCGCTGCACGAGCCTGCGGGACGGCAACGTGGCCTCGATCCACTGCCCTGCTCCCGAGCCGATCGCGCCCTCACCCCATGCGGTGTCGTTCCTGCCGTCGAAGGCGTTACGCGCTGCGTGAACGTATCTCCTGCCCTCGCGGAGCTCCGACGACGCGCTGACGTAGCTCGGCTGGATGCGTACCGTGTCGCTTGCCACGACGGTCGAATCGTCGGATTCGGGGTCGTCGCCCCATCCTTCGGTCTCCTCCTCGTCTCCGTGCGTCGATGTGATCGGTGCGCTCGCTGCGGCCCGAGCGGCCGAGCGCTCGCGGAGGAAGGCGGCTGCCGCGATCCCGACCACGCCGAACGCGGCCATCGCCACGAACACCGCGGGCACGGCGATCGCCGCCACACGAATCCAGTCTTGGCTGCTCCGGGGTCCCTCGCTCACCGCGAGTGACGGCGACAGCTCGTCGCCCGTTGCGCCCCACACCCACCGCTCCATGCGCGCGAGCGCCCAAGGGAAGTACAAGCCGAGCGTGATCCACATCAGCAGAACGATGATCAGACCTTCGACGAGGAACGAGAGCGCTCCTCCGCCGAAGCTCAACCGGTTTCTGCCGCTCGCGCTGACCGGCTCGAGGACGACGAGACCCTCTTGCGCGAATCGGGTCCACCACACCACGGCGACGGGGATCCCCAGCCCGCACGTGCACAGCGACAGGATCACTCCGCCGAGCCATATCGCGGCCCCCGTCAGATAGTCGCCATCGAACTCGCACCGATGACCCTCGGCCGTAGTCATGTGGCGTGCTCGAAAGCGCAACGAGGCGACCGCGACGAACGGCGCCGCCAGACCGCACGTCACGATGATCAGCAGGTTCGTCGCGAGCTGGAACCCCAACGAGTCGAGCCACGTCGCCTCGTAGACGAACCTGCGACCGTCGCGCTCCAGGTTCTCGACGAACCATTTGCTGCGAACGTGGTGGGGGATCCCGAGCAGCCCCAACAACCCGCATGTCACCGCGTCGAGCAGCCCGATGGCAAGCCACAACCCGAGAAGGGAGAGACCCGTTCCCGTGAACCTATAGCGACCCTGCGTGCCCCC
>JADZFZ010000376.1 GCA_020854145.1 Deltaproteobacteria bacterium
GCGAATGTGTCGATACGGGATCGGATCCCGGCCACTGCGGCGCGTGCGGGACGCTGTGCGGCGACGAAGAGGTGTGCTCGCTGGGTGAGTGCAGCGCGGGCTGCGCGAGCGGGCTCGATGCGTGCGAGGGCGCGTGCGTCGATTTGCAGAGCGACAGGTCCCATTGCGGCGCGTGCCTCGCGGAGTGCGGCGACGAGCAGCGGTGCACGTCGGGCGCGTGCGAGGACTTGGTGATGGATGCGGGGCCGCGCGATGCGGGCGGAACCCCGGGCGGCGATGCCGGGCCGGGGCGCGACGCGGGTCGCGCGATGGACGGCGGCGGGACGGGCAGCGGAGAAGACGACGGCGGCTGCGGGTGCCGCGTCGCAGGCCGACGAGAGCAATCGCCTGTTGCGTGGATCGTGCTCGCGCTCGGCGGCCTCCTCGTCGGGTGGGCGGTGCGCAGGCGGAGGTCCGGACGCGGCGCGACATCGCGGCGAGTCTCCCTCTCCCCGGATGGGGAGAGGGTCGGGGTGAGGGGTGGGCGTCCGACGGAATCGGGCTGAAACGAATCGCAGCGAATGCGCATCGTCGCGATGGCGGACACGCACATGTTCCACGAGGAGCTCGTGGTGCCGGACGGTGACGTCCTCGTGCACGCGGGCGACCTCTGTCGCGGCGGGACGCTGGAGGAGCTACGCGAGGTCGCGGATTGGATTCGTCGGTTGCCGCATGCGACGAAGGTCGTGGTCGCGGGCAATCACGATTGGGCATTCGTGCATCTTCCGGAGGATGCGCGGGCACTGTTGGGGCCCGACGTCGTGTACCTCGAGGATTCGGGCGCGGAGATCGGGGGCGTCTCGTTCTGGGGGTCGCCTTGGCAACCCGAGTTCTACGGGTGGGCTTTCAATCTGCCGCGCGGACCGTTGCTCGCCGAACGATGGGCGAGAATTCCCGAGAGCACCAACGTCGTGATCACACACGGCCCGGTGGAGGGGCTCGGCGACGGGTCGTCGGTCGGCCACGTGCGCGCCGGATGCGCGGATTTGCGCGCACGCCTGCGGGTGCTGCGTCCGTGGCTGCATCTGTGCGGGCACATTCACGAGGACGGCGGGGCGTGGTCGGAAGACGGGACGACTTACGTGAATTGCACGACGTGGGAGTGTGAGCGCGCACCGACCGTCATCGACGTGGATGTGGCGACGGGTCTCGTGCGGGTCGAGGCGCCGCCGCGGCGTCCGGTGCGTGCATGACGGATTCGCCTGCTTTTCCGCGTGCGCGCGACGGATTGGAACTGCTCGGCCAGGACGCGTGGAATTCCAGGGAGTTGCATGGGTCGATCCTGTCCCTGGACAAGGTGGGGGGGGTGACGTCGCACGACGTGGTGCAGTGGGTGCGGCGCGCGATGGGGCAGAAGCGCGTGGGGCACTGCGGGACGCTGGATCCGATGGCGACGGGTGTGCTGGTGGTGGCGCTCGGAGAAGCGACCAAGCTGGTGCAGCTGCTGTCGGCGGACGAGAAGGAGTACGAGGCGACGGTCGCGCTCGGGACGGCGACGGACACCGGCGACGCGGATGGCGCGGTGGTGGGGAGGATGCAGGTCGGGTCGCTCGACGAGGCGGAGGTCCGTGCCCTGTTCGCGGCGATGATCGGAGCGAGGAGACAGAGGCCTCCGGCGGTCTCGGCGATCAAGGTCGGAGGAGTGGCGCTGCACGAGCGGGTGCGCCGCGGCGAGGTGGTGGAGGCGCCCGAGCGCGACGTGGTCGTGCACGCGTTGGAGCTGGTGTCGCTGGATGACGAGGCGAAGGCGCTGCGGCTGCGCGTGGTCGCGAGCAAAGGGTTCTACGTGCGGTCGCTCGCGGCGGAGATTGCAGCGGCGCTGGGTACGGTGGGGCACTTGACCGCGCTGCGACGGTTGCGCGCGGGGAGGTTCGACCTCGCACATGCGGTCGATGCGGACGTGGTGCGGCGCGCTGCGGCTGGGGGTGCGGCGGAGAAGGCGGAGATCGCGCGGCGGCTGCTGCCGTGGTCGCGCGTCCGCGAGGTGGTGCCGTGCGTGGAGGTCGGCGCGGAGGACGCGGCGCGGTTGCGTGTCGGCAAGCACGTCGAGGGCGTCGAGTGGCCGGCGGCGGGTGATGCCGTCCTCTGCGCGCTGAGCGCGGGATCGGGGCTGCCGGTCGCGCTCGTTCGGCTCGAAGGCGGGGCCATCGTGGTCGTGCGCGGCTTCGTCTCCCCGCCTTGACTGCGTGGGGGGTCGCCAACATACTCGCCCGCCAACCAAAGAGAAGAAGTCGCGATGCCCCTTTATCAGGAAAAGAAGACCGAGCTCATCCAGCAGTTCCGCCAGCACGCGGGGGACACGGGCTCGCCCGAGGTGCAGATCGCGCTGCAGACCGAGCGCATCCAGTACCTGACCGAGCACTTCAAGGTCCACAAGAAGGACCACCACTCGCGCCACGGGCTGCTCAAGCTCGTCAGCCAGCGCCGCCGGATGCTCGACTACTTGAAGTCCAAGGACGTCGAGCGCTACCGCAAGGTCATCCAGGCGCTCGGCATCCGGAAGTAGCCAGGGCGTCCCGCCCTCACACCGGCCCTCTCCCCGCGGGAGAGGGAGGCTGCTCCCGAGCCGCGCGCCGCGGCCCGGGAGCTCACCACCAGCCGGAGCGGGACGTTGTCTTCGATTTGAGCGCTCGACCGAGGCCGTCGATCGAGCGCTGAAACCGAGGCCAAAGCTCCCTCTCCGGTGCGAAGCGCCACCGCTTCGCCAACCGTCGCGTCGCGTCTCGGGGCGCGCGCGACGAAGCCTCCACGCGAGGCGCCGGAGGCACGCCCGTCACGCGTGCGAGGAGAGCTTGTCATGTTCGTTCGAGAGACCGTCGAGCTGGGCGACCGCCGGATCACGTTGGAGACCGGGCGCATCGCGAAACAGGCGCACGGGTCGGTGCTGGTCAGCTGCGCCGACACGGTGATCCTCGTGACGGCCGTGGGCGCCGACGAGAGGCCGGGCCTCGACTTCTTCCCGATGAGCGTCGACTACGTGGAGAAGACGTACGCTGCGGGCAAGATCCCGGGCGGCTTCTTCAAGCGCGAGGGGCGTCTGCGCGACGAGGAGGTGCTCGTCTCGCGCCTCATCGATCGTCCGTGTCGCCCGCTCTTTCCCGAGGGATACAAGAAAGAGGTCCAGATCATCGCGACCGTCATGTCGGTCGACAAGGTCAACCCGTCGGACGTGCTGGCGTTGACGGGAGCGAGCGCGGCGCTGCACCTGAGCGACATCCCGTGGGCCGGCCCGATCGCGGGTGTTCGCGTGGGTCGCGTCGAGGGGCGCTTCATCGCGAACCCGACCTACGAAGAGATCGGCCGCAGCGACTGCGACATCGTCGTGGCCGCGTCGAAAGACGCGATCACCATGGTGGAAGGCAGCGCCGCCGAGATGAGCGAGGAGGACTTGCTCGAGGCGCTCATGTTCGCGCACGCGTCGGTGCAGCCGGTCATCGGTCTCATCGAGAGGATGCGCGAGGCGGTCGGGAAGCCGAAGCGCGCGTACGAGCCGCCCGCTGCGCCCGCGGGGCTCGCGGAGCGGGTCCGCGTGACGGCGAAGGCGGCCATCGCGAAGGCGTGCAGCCTGCCGATCAAGCACGAGCGTTACGACGCTTTCAAGGCAGCCAAGAAGGAGACCGTCGCGGCCCTCGTGTCCGAGTTCCCCGAGAAGGAGAAGGACATCGCCGCGGCGTACGAGGACCTCAAGTACGACATGATGCGCGAGCAGATCCTCGCCGAAGGACGGCGCGTGGACGGTCGCTCGGTGACGCAGATTCGACCGATCACGAGCGAGGTCGCGCTGCTTCCGCGCGTGCACGGCTCGGCGCTCTTCACGCGTGGCGAGACGCAAGCGATCGTGACCGCGACGCTGGGCACGTCGCAGGACGAGCAGAAGATCGACGCGCTCATCGGCGAGCGGTGGAAGCCGTTCATGCTCCACTACAACTTCCCGCCGTTCTCGGTTGGCGAGGTGAAGCCGCTGCGCGGTCCCGGCCGGCGCGAGGTCGGTCACGGCAACCTCGCCGAGCGCGCCATCACGCGCGTGCTCCCGACGCAGGAGTCGTTCCCGTACACGGTTCGCGTCGTCAGCGAGATCACGGAGAGCAACGGCAGCTCGTCCATGGCGTCGGTGTGCGGCGCGACGCTGGCGCTGATGGACGCGGGCGTGCCGATCCGGTCGGCCGTGGCGGGCGTCGCGATGGGCCTCATCAAGACGGGCGATCGATGGGCCGTGCTGAGCGACATCCTCGGCGACGAGGACCACCTCGGCGACATGGACTTCAAGGTCTGCGGGACGTCCAAGGGCATCACCGCGATCCAGATGGACATCAAGATCGAGGGGCTGACGCGCGAGATCCTGCAGAAGGCGTTGCGCCAGGCGCGCGACGGGCGGCTGCACGTGCTCGAGAAGATGAGCGAGACGCTCTCGACGCCGCGAGCGGACCTCTCGCAATACGCGCCCCGCATCACGACCATCAAGGTCAAGCCCGACCAGGTGCGCCTCATCATCGGCCCGGGCGGAAAGACGATCAAAGGCATCGTCGCGCAGACGGGCGTCACCATCGACGTCGAGGACGACGGGACGGTGGCGGTCGCTTCGTCCGATGCGGCGGCGGCGTTGCGCGCGCTCGAGATCATCAAGGGGCTGACCCAGGAGCCCGAGATCGGGATGACGTACACGGGCACCGTGCGGCGCATCATGGACTTCGGCGCGTTCGTCGAGATCCTGCCGGGCACCGATGGTCTGCTCCACGTGAGCGAGATCGACTGGTCGCACGTGAAGGCCGTCACCGACTTCGTCAAAGAGGGCGACGTCGTGCAGGTGAAGGTCGTCAACGTGGACCGCGACGGCAAGATCCGGCTGTCACGCAAGGAGCTCTTGCCACGTCCCGAAGGGATGCCGGAGAGGACCGAGGGTCGCGGCGACCGCGGTGATCGCGGCGGCGAGCGCGGCGGCCGAGGAGAGGGTCGTGGCCGCGGCGGCTACGATCGCGACCGCGGACCGCGGCACGGCGGCGGCGGCGAGCGTGGCGGCGGCGGCGAGCGCGGCCACGGCGGCGGCGGCGGCGAGCGCGGTCACGGCGGCGGCGGCGAGCGCGGTCACGGCGGCGGCGGCGAGCGCGGTCACGGCGGCGGCGAGCGCGGTCACGGCGGCGGCGAGCGCGGCCACGGCGGCGGCGAGCGCGGCCACGGCGGCGGCGAGCGCGGCCACGGCGGCGGCGAGCGCGGCCACGGCGGCGGCGGCGAGCGCGGCCACGGCGGCGGCGAGCGCGGCCACGGCGGCGGCGAGCGCGGCCACGGCGGCGGCGAGC
>JADZFZ010000377.1 GCA_020854145.1 Deltaproteobacteria bacterium
GCCCGAAGGGCGACAGGTGAGGAAATGACGGAACGCGAACGTGCCTTGATCATGCCGTACGTCGTCGAGACGACGCACCGTGGCGAGCGGAGCTGGGACATCTTCTCGCGGCTGCTCAAGGACCGCATCGTCTTCCTCGGCTCCGAGGTCATGGACGACGCCGCGAACATCATCATCGCGCAGATGCTCTTCCTCGAGTCCGAGGATCCCGAGAAGGACATCACCCTCTACATCAACTCGCCCGGCGGCGTGATCTCGGCAGGCCTCGCCATCTACGACACGATGCAGCACGTCAAGTGCCCCGTGGCGACGGTTTGCGTCGGACAGGCGGCGTCGATGGCGGCGGTGCTGCTGGCGGCAGGCACGAAGGGCCGGCGCCTCGCGCTCCCGAACTCGCGGGTGATGATCCATCAGCCGATGGGCGGCGCACGCGGTCAGGCCACCGACATCGAGATCCAGGCCCGCGAGATCACGTTCCTTCGGCGCCGGATGAACGAGATCCTGTCCGAGCACTCCGGCCAGACGGTCGACAAGATCCTCGTCGACACCGAGCGCGACTACTACATGACGGCGATCCAGGCGAAGGAGTACGGTCTGATCGACGACGTGATCCGACCGAAGAAGCAGTGAGCCGGCCCGTTGCCGGTCACGAGACGGGGCATATAATCCTCGCAACACGCGGGGCGTCGCGCTCACCCCGCGTTCTCGCCCCGCCCCATCGTCGAGTGGTCAGGGGGGACGCGTTGGGCGCACGAAGTCAACCGAGCATGGGTCACCCGACGTGAGCGAACGAAGGCGAGACGACGGTCACGGCAACCTTCAGTGCTCCTTCTGCGGCAAGTCGCAGAAGGAGGTGAAGAAGCTCATCGCGGGCCCGACCGTCTACATCTGCGACGAGTGCATCGGCCTCTGCAACGACATCATCGCGGAGGAGGTCGACAAGGAAGAGGGCTTCTCGAGCTCGTCGCCCCTGCCCAAGCCGTCCGAGATCAAGGCGGTCCTCGACGAGTACGTCATCGGTCAGGAGCGCGCGAAGAAGATCCTCGCGGTCGCCGTCCACAACCACTACAAACGCATCGACTCGCGGATCAACGCGAGCGACGTCGAGCTGCAGAAGTCGAACATCCTGCTGCTCGGTCCGACGGGTTGCGGCAAGACGCTGCTCGCCCAGACGTTGGCGCGGGTGCTGAACGTGCCCTTCGCCATCGCCGACGCGACCACGCTCACCGAGGCGGGCTACGTCGGCGAGGACGTCGAGAACATCATCGTCCAGCTGCTCCAGAACGCGGACCACGACGTCGAGCGCGCGCAACGCGGCATCGTCTACATCGACGAGATCGACAAGATCGCGCGCAAGGGCGACAACCCGTCCATCACGCGCGACGTGTCCGGCGAGGGCGTGCAGCAGGCCCTGCTCAAGATCATCGAAGGCACGATCGCCAACGTGCCGCCCAAGGGCGGGCGCAAGCACCCGCAGCAAGAGTTCCTGCAGGTCGACACGACGAACATCCTGTTCATCTGCGGCGGCGCGTTCGTCGGGCTCGAGCAGATCATCGAGCGCCGAGTGGGCGAGAAGACGCTCGGGTTCGGCGCGGAGATCCCGAGCAAGCGCGACAAGAAGGTGGGCGAGCTGCTCGCGGCCGTGCGCCCCGAGGATCTGCTCAAGTTCGGCCTCATCCCCGAGTTCATCGGCCGTCTGCCCGTCATCGCGACGTTGCACGAGCTCAACGAGAAAGCCCTCGTCGACATCCTGACGAAGCCGAAGAACGCGCTCGTGAAGCAGTATCAGAAGCTCTTCGAGATGGACGGCGTGAAGCTCAAGTTCACCAAAGGCGCGTACGGCGCAGTCGCCAAAGAGGCGCTCGCCCGCGCGAGCGGTGCACGCGGCCTGCGCGCCATCCTCGAGCACGCGATGCTCGACGTGATGTACGAAGTTCCCTCGCGGCCCGGCATCAAGGAGGTCGTGGTGAACGAGGACGTCATCACCAAGAGCGAGAAGCCGATCATCGTCTTCGAGAAGGAAGCCGCGGAGTTCGCCTGATGCCGTAGAGGCGACTCCCCCCGACCGTTCGCCCCGAGCAACGTCGAGGGGCGCACTCGCGTGCTTCGACGAGCTCAGCACGAACGGTTTCCCAGCGAGCACTCGAGCCGTCGCAGCCCGAAGCCGGTGCCAAGATGTTCTTCAATCGAAACGACAACGATCGCCGCGATCCGACCGGCAGGAAGGCGCGGATCGTCCCGCTCCTGCCCCTGCGCGACATCATCGTCTTCCCGCACATGGTCGTGCCGCTGTTCGTCGGTCGCGAGAAGAGCATCGCGGCGCTCGACGAGGCGATGAGCCACGAGAAGGAGATCCTCCTCGCGGCGCAGAAGAAGGCGAAGACGAACGATCCCACGCCCGCCGACATCTTCGGGATGGGCACGCTCGGGACGATCATCCAGCTGCTGCGGCTGCCCGACGGGACCGTGAAGGTGCTCGTCGAAGGCAAGCGACGCGCGAAGATCACGCGCTTCATGCCGAACGACGAGTTCTTCCTCTGCGAGGTGGAGGAGATTCGCGAGACGTACCAGTCGGCCGTCGAGGTCGAGGCGCTCATGCGCTCCGTGCAGAGCACCTTCGAGATGTACGTGAAGCTCAACAAGCGAATCCCGCCGGAGATGCTCGTCACGGTGCAGACCATCGACGACCCGGCGCGATTGGCCGACGCCATCGTCGTCCACCTCTCCAGCATCAAGCTCGTCGACCGCCAGCAGATTCTCGAGACCGTCGATCCGGCCAAGCGGCTCGAACGATTGTTCGAGATGATGCAGGCGGAGATCGAGATTCTCCAGGTCGAGAAGAAGATTCGTTCTCGCGTCAAGAAGCAGATGGAGAAGACGCAGAAGGAATACTACCTGAACGAGCAGATGCAGGCGATTCAGAAGGAGCTCGGCGAGCGGGACGAGTTCAAGAACGAGATCCAGGAGCTCGAGGAGAAGATCAAGACCAAGCGCCTCAGCAAAGAAGGCAGCGCGAAGGTCAAGAAGGAGCTCAAGAAGCTCAAGATGATGCAACCGATGAGCGCGGAGGCGACCGTCGTCCGCAATTACATCGACTGGATCCTCGGCCTGCCCTGGTACGACAAGTCCGAAGAGAACTACGACATCGACGCGGCCGAGCGAATGCTCGAGGAAGACCATTACGGCCTGAAGAAGATCAAAGAGCGAATCCTCGAGTACCTGGCGGTGCAGGCGCTCGTGAAGAAGCTCAAGGGGCCGGTGCTCTGCTTCGTCGGCCCGCCCGGCGTAGGCAAGACCTCTCTCGCCAAGAGCATCGCGCGCGCGACGGGGCGGAAGTTCGTCCGATTGTCATTGGGCGGGGTGCGCGACGAGGCCGAGATTCGCGGCCACCGCCGCACGTACATCGGTGCGTTGCCCGGAAAGATCGTGCAATCGCTCCGCAAGGTCGGCGCGAACAACCCCGTGTTCCTGCTCGACGAGGTCGACAAGATGTCGAGCGATTTCCGCGGCGATCCGGCCGCAGCGCTGCTCGAGGTCCTCGATCCCGAGCAGAACCACAGCTTCAACGACCACTTCCTCGATCTCGATTACGACCTGTCGGACGTCATGTTCATCACGACGGCCAACACGCTCCAGGGTATTCCCCTGCCGCTGCAAGACCGTATGGAGATCATCTCGCTCTCCGGGTACACGGAGTTCGAGAAGCTGAACATCGCCGTGAAGTACCTCGTGCCGCGGCAGAAGAAAGAGGCCGGGCTCGAGGAGGTCGATTACGAGGTCACCGAGAACGCGATTCGCACGATCATGCACCACTACACGCGCGAGGCCGGTGTGCGAAACCTCGAGCGCGAGATCGGCAGTCTCTGTCGCAAGGTGGCGCGCCAGGTCCTGAAAGAGGGCCGGGACAAATCGATTCGAATCACGTCGAAGGACGTGCCGCACTACCTGGGCATCCCGAAGTTCCGCGTGGGCAAGAAGGCCGACGCGGACGAGATCGGCCTCACCAACGGGCTCGCCGTGACGAGCGTCGGCGGCGAGCTGCTCGAGTGCGAGGTGGGAGTCCTCGTCGGCAAGGGCAAGCTCGTGATCACGGGCATGCTCGGCAAGAACATGGAAGAGAGCGCGCAGGCGGCGATGAGCTACATCCGCAGCCGCGCAGCCGTGTTGGGAACGGAAGAGGACTTCTATCAGAAGCTCGACTTCCACATTCACTTCCCCGAGGCGATGCCGAAAGACGGACCGAGCGCGGGCATCACGATGGCGACGAGCATCGCGAGCGCACTGCTGAAGGTGCCGGTGCGGCGCGACGTGGCCATGACCGGCGAGATCACGCTGCGCGGTCGCGTGATGCCGATTGGCGGCTTGAAAGAGAAGATCCTCGCGGCGCACCGAAGCGACATCCACACCGTCATCGTGCCGCGCGACAATCGCAAGGACCTGCGCGAGATCCCCAAGCGCGTGCTCAAGGCGACGCGCGTGATCCTGGTGGACCACATGGACGACGTGCTGCGCGAGGCGCTCGTCGCTCCGCCGCAGGCGCTGCTCGATCGTCCCTCGCGCACGATGGAGTACCGCGACGGCGTGCTGGTCACGCAGGCGGGAGAGCCGACCGTGGAGCCGGTGCTGCCCGCGGAGCCCGAAGCCGAGCCGGTCGAGAGCCCGCTCACGCACCATTGATCATGCCGCCCCTCGACGTCGGTCGGGGCGAAACGGGTGGGGATGGTCGTCGGGCGCCGAGCTCGGCGTTCGCCGAGAGATTGGAACTGCTCGCCTAGAAGCGCCGTGATTGCGCGGGGTTGAACAGGTCGATCCTGTCCCCGATGTCGGCGTGGGGACGGGGGACGATCTCGCGGCCGACGCGGTGAACGGGGAGGCAGGCAGCGTCGCCGTGCTCGATGGCGGCTTCGACGTCGTGGAGCGCGCCGCTGACGAGCCAATAGCCCTTGCCGCCGATTCCCCGTGCGAGGTGGAGGTGCACGAGGCGCACGTTGGCGGCTTTCAACGCGGCGTCGAGGCTTCGCACCGCGGCCGCGACGCCCGTGAGCTCGAGGACGCCGAGGCTCTCGATGGGCGAATCGGGCGGCGTCGATTCGGCGATGATCGCGGGCAGGATCGACGGGTCTGGCGAAGGCAGCTCGAGCGAGTCGATCACCATCCCGTCGGCGACCTCGATCGCAGCGCAGATGCTCTCGTGGACCTCGGCTTCGCCGCCCGCGAAGACGATGACGTACTTGCCGGGAGTGGTGGGCCCGGCGCTGAGCACGGAGACCTCGGCTCTCTTCACGAGCGCGTCTACGGCCACGATGCCGCGCGCAATCGACGAGAGCTCGAGAATCCCGAGCGCCGGACCCGATGTCATTCTCGGGCTGAGGATCAGGGAGTCGTGAATGCCTGGAGGCCGAACTCGCCGCTGCCGGCGTACATTCGGACCTCGATGCGGTAGGAGCCCGCGGTCGCCGCGCAGAAGGGCTGGCTCAAGCCGAGGACCGGGTAGTTGTCGGTGGCGATGTCCTGCTGGAGCATCGCGCCCGCCGTGTCGTAGAGCTTGAGGTCGAGGTCCGTGACCGTCGGACCGCCGACGCCGATGATCTTGTAGCACTTGCCCGCGGTAAACGTGAACGTGAAGTCCTGCGTGGCGCTGGTCGCGAGCGTGCCGCGCGCGAGCGGCGTGGCGGGGACCATGCCGGCCGCGAACTGGGCAGCGCGGGCTGCCATGTTCGCCGCGATGGCGTCTCCGCCGGGCGGGGGCGTCGGCGGCGTCCCGGGCGGCGTTCCGGGCGGCATCGAGGGAGGCACCACGGGCGGGGGCGTCGGCGGGACGGTCGGCGTGGATGTCGACGACGAGGTCGACGTGCGCGAGCTGGTCGGCAACCCGCAGCAACAGCCATGCGCCGTCAGAGCGATGATGGCGAGCAGGGCAGAGACGATCGCGATTCGTTTCATGTCGGTCACCTCGGTCGGCCGCACGCTGCGGCGCGGGCGAGTCTACACGGGTCGCGCGAGGGCGCGACGCGGTTTCGCGCAACCGGTCAGCGACCGCGGCGACGGGAGCCCGCACGCATGGCTTGGCGTATGGCCTCGACCCGTCGACGGGCTTCTTCTGCACGCTCGCCGCTGGGCTCGAGCTCCAGGAAACGTTGCATCTCGGTGAGCGCGTCGGCGTACGCGGCCCGGGCGGCGAGCATGCTGCCGAGGACGTAGTGGGCCATCGGATAGCGGGGATCGACGCCGATGGCGCGTCGCGCCGAACGCTCGGCCGCAGGCCGATCGCCGGATGCGAGCTCCGCGAGGGCGAGCTCGGTCAGGAGCGCAGGGGTGGGATCGCCGCCGGTCGCGACGGCCAGGCGAAGCGCCTCGACCGCTCCCGCGGCATCTCCGGCACGGCGCAGCCCGTTGCCGAGCGCGAGCAATACCGCACGGTTGCGGCGCGCCATCGGGAGCGCTTCGCGAAACAGGCGCGCCGCGGGCTCGCGCTCGCCGCGCCCGACCAGCAGCAGGCCCAGGTTCGCGCGCGCCATGGGCTCGCGGGGAAGCAGGCGAACCGCATCGCGATAGGAGCTCTCCGCGGCGTCTACGTCTCCGTGCTCCTCGAGCGCCATCGCGAGGTTGTAGTGCGCCTCGCCGAAGTCGCGTCGGAGCTGCACCGCGCGGCGCAGCGACGTGATCGCGTCGGGCAAGCGTTCGGTCTGACGCAGCAGCAGACCGAGGTCGTTGTGTACGGCGGGACGGCGCCCGTCGATTCGGATCGCGGCCCGATAACGCTGCTCCGCGGCTTGCAGCTCGCCCTGCCGGTGGAGCGTCGCACCCAGGTAGTACATGGCGACGGCGTCACGCGGGTTGAGGCGGATGGCTTCCTCGAACGCCGCGCGCGCGCCGGGCAGATCCTCGGCGTCGAGTCGCGCCATCCCGCGCTGCACGGGGCCCGATGGCCTGCGTGCGAAGCGATCGCGCAGGATGGAGATCCCGGGGCGGTCCTGCGCGGCGACCTGGGCCGCCGGAGCGAGTGA
>JADZFZ010000378.1 GCA_020854145.1 Deltaproteobacteria bacterium
CATCTGCCTTGCGCTCCGCGGTGGCGCGCTTTCGCTTCGACCCGTCGCCCGCTGCGCGCTTCTTCTTGGGTGCGACGAAGGTTCCGACGAGCAAGGGCCGCCTCGGATCCAGGACCATGGGCGGAGCTGCGCTACGAGCTTGCCCCCTCTTGCGACTCCCCCGTGAAGACGGATCCCGAATTCGGGACCAGGCCCCCTCTCCCCGAATGGGGAGAGGGTCGGGGTGAGGGGGAGCGCTCGACGAATTCGGGACCAGGCCCCCTCTCCCCGAATGGGGAGAGGGTCGGGGTGAGGGGGAGCGCTCGACGAATTTCATGGCGCTATCGCTTGTCGCCGCAACCGCTGCAGTGGTCGTCGCTGCCGAGCTCGACGCAGATGGAGGCGCACCTGGCTCCCGCCGTCGACCGGGGCAGGCAGGCTGTCACCCGCGCGCACGCGATCATCGCGACGCTGGTGAGCGCCACCGCTCCGAGCTTGGCGACGGCTGCCACGCCGAGGTGTTCCGTGCGCGCCCCGAAGAGGATACGCCCGCGCGCGACGGCGCGGGCTGCCGTTCACGGCAAGGCGGGCGCGGGAGGCGTCGCCGTCGACACGGCCGAGACGTCGAGGGTGCACCCCTCGAGAAGCACGTCGCGCAACACCTCGGCGGGCGGATGGGAGGAGTCGATCTCCGCGCACACGTCGGTCGCGCGCAGCGTTCCCGACGCGAGCACCATCGTACTGTCGCCATCGACCTGAGCGCCGACACGTGCGCCGTCGTCGGATGCGAAACGCGTGACCTCCACGCGGGCACCTTCGTACGCGCCCAGTCGCGTGGAGAAGCACGTGGCGTCGGTGGCGCACGCTTCTTCCGTGCCGCCCATCGTGAGGTCGGCGATCGTCATCGTCGTCGCGACGCCGAAGGCGCCGGTGCTCAGGCCGCGGCCACCCGCCAGAAGCCCGCCCGACACGTTCACCGTCCCGCCAGAGAGCGCCGCGAGCAGGTAGGCCCACCCAGCGGATCCCGACGCCCGCGACGTCACGGAGCTCACGTCGAAGCCACTCTCGCGCTCCGCCACGACGATGCCCGCCATGCCGGGATCCTCCACGAGGAGCGCCTCGCCGGTCACGGAAGCTCCGCGTCGCACGAGGACACCGATGGCCATCTCCCCCGCGACACCGAGCACGGAGACGTCCGCCACGTCGATCGTGGTCTCGGGGTCGCTCGCGAAGAGGCCGACCCCCACGAGGTCGCGCAGCTCGACACGTTCGAGATGGAGCGTCGAGCCGGCCTCCGCGCGCGCGCCTCCGCCGAGCGCCCCTCCTTCGATCAACGCGTCCTGCAAAGTCGCCGACGCACCGTCGCCGACGAGCAACGCGTCACCTGCGAAGCGGAGGAGTCGAACGCGTGAGAGGACGGCGCTCGCTCCATCCCACACACCGAGCCCCGATGCGGGCGTCATGCTCGAATCGGCGGTCGCCACGTCGCCGAGGACGACATCGTCGAGCGACACCATGGTGGCGGCGTCGCCCGCTGCGATGCCGGTTCCGCGTGCGCCCGCCAGCAGGACACGCGCACCCGTGACGTCGGCGCCGTCGGTGGCGAGGATGCCTCCGATCGACGCATCGCTTCCGCGGCCCACGAAGTCGGCGACCGCGAGGCTCCCCGAAGCCAGGGTGACGGGGAGGCCGACTCCCGCGTAGCCCACCGCGATCGCGGTGTCGTAGGTGCCGTCCACCACGACACGCTCCACCAAGCCGGCGGCACCGCCCGTCACGAGCACCCCGTAGCCGGGCAGCGTGCCGTCGGGGCTCGGTCGGACGTTGGACACGGCGAGGTCGGTGACGGTCGCCATCGTCGCGGCGCCCATGCGCCCCGTGTCGCCGAAACAATCCCCGTAGATGCAGCCGCCGATGGCCAACCCGGCGCCAGCTGCGCCGTCGATGCGGCTCTGCTCGAGCGTCAGGACGGCTCGGTCGGTCACGCCCACGCCGACCGCGTAGGTCGTGTTGCCCGAGGTCGCGCGGCCCACGTCGCGCACATCGATCGAGCGCGCAGTGACGACCGCCCCATCCCACACGTGGAGCCCCATCCCGTGCGCGCGCTCCACTCGGGCACCGTCGATGTCCACGCGAGCCACCCACGCAGCGATGCCGGTGAGGGTGTCGCGCGCCACCAAGTCGGAGGCCGTCGTGGGCGTGTTGAGGGAGAATCCGGCCCAACCCGTACGCTCGACGAGCGCGGAGCCGAGCGTCGAGTCGCCGCCGTACAGGATCTGGAACCCGAAGTACGCCACGTCGCGGATGACGACTTGCGTGGCGTGGATGGAGCCCGAGCGCGAGAAGACGCCGCTGCCGACCGGAGCGCGCTCGATCACGACTCCGTTCATCGTCAGCTGCGCTCCGAGCGACTCGACGCCGTCGTGCGACTCGACGCCCGCGCCACCCACGTCGAGGATCGCGACCTGCGAAAGCGTCGCGCGCGTCGCGGGGCGCCACTCGGTCTCTCCGTCGAGGTGGATGGCATCGCCGCTCGTGCCGCGCAAGACCGCGTGGGTCAGCGAGAGAGCGCCGTCCTGGATCACCATCGCGCCCATGCCGCGCGTGTCGCGCACGACCACGTCGGTCCCGCTGATGGAGCCGCCGGCCACGTCGAAGACGAGGGTGCCGCCCGTGATGACGACGTCGTCCAGGATGAACGACTGCCCGGCGCTCGCGGAGAAGCCGCGATCCGCAGGACGCACGGTGACGTTGCGCACCGACGCGTCGAGCCCCGACGTGGCGAAGGTGCGGCCGGCGGCAGGCCCGTCCACGAAGGTGCGCTCGGCACACGCGCCCCAGACGCTCTGGCCAGCCCCGAGCATCGCGCCGCCCTCGTATGTGCCCTCGGCGAGCGCGATGACGGCCCCAGCGGGCGCGGCAGCGAGCGCTGCTGCCAGCGTCGCGAACGGAGCCCCGGTCGAGCCGTCGCCGCCGGCAGGTGCGCCCGCACGGACGCGCACCACGGGGCCCCCGACGGCGGCGATGGCCGGGTCCCACGAGCCCGCCGGCGGGCACACCGTGCCGATCCGCTCGCACCCGGGCCCGCCGGGGAAGTGCTCCGTCGCGCCCATGCACGTCGCGTGGCCTCCGGCCGGCCACGGCTCGCACGTCTCGGCGCCATCGGACGTCGTGCGCGTCCACGACCCGCAGTCCGCGAACACCGGAGGGCGTGCAACGGCGTCGATCGGGCTCGCGGCCTCGATCGAGTCAGGCGTCACGTCGGCGAGCCAGTCGCCGATCATGCGAGGCTCGGCGGCCGGGGCGGTCGGCAGCGGAGGGCGCGGCGGACGACGCGGACCGGATCCGTCGGCTGCGATCGCGTCGCCCGCGTCACCCGCACCCGCGTCGGTAGGCGGCACGGACAGATCGGCTGCGCCGAGATCACGGGGCGCACCGCCGTCTTCACCGGCGTCGGGCGCGCCCGTCTCCAGCTGGGTCCGGCTGTCCGGGCCTGCGTCGATCTCGCGTAGCGCGGCCGACTCACACGCCGCCAGGAGCGACAGCATCAACCCGGCGATCCGGCCCACGCGATCCGCGCCCACGACGCGCCAGTCTAGCCGCGGCCGCGGCACGCGCGCACGCTCCATCGCGCGCGCACACGCTCGGGCCGTCAGCTGGAGCTGGCTTCGTCGATCATCGCGCCGTAGCGCTCGATCTCCTCGGCGGTGAGATGGAGCTCGGCCAGCGGCGCTTCGAGAGATGTAGCGGTTTCGATTGGGGGGTGCTGAGCAACGCAGGATGCGGCGGATGCTGGCGGGGTCCTGCACGATAGCGTGCAACCGGAGCTTGCCGCCGCAGCTGGTGCAAAGCGCAGCATCGTGACCGAAGCCTCGCATGAGCAGCTCGGCTCGAGAGCGACGACGTGACCGGCCACAACGCTTCGAGGTCGCGTCCCGCTCGGGTGCCGTCGTGTCGGCAGGCGACGGCGCGGGAGCGGCGGCCGTCGGCGGGTTTCGACGCCGGCGGGTGCGTCCGGTGAGGGCACGATGCGCGAGCGCCACCTGGCGTGCGACGAGAGGACTCCCGGGTAGACCACGGTGTGGCGCCGCGGCGGGGGCACCGCAGCGCAGAGTCGCCACAGCAACGAGAGCGGGTCGAGGTCGATGGCGACACGCGCCCGCACCCGGTGACGAGGTTCCGCCGCCCGATTTCTGCCCCACCGCGATCGCGGAGGTCGTGCGTCTCGGGCGGCTGAGCGAGCCGGCGGGCTGCACCGTCGTGGGTCGTTCACGCGCCGTCGGGCCCGACGGGCGCGCGCGCGAAGCGCAGCTGCTCGAGATGGCGCACGACGACCTGCGCAGGCTGCGCTTCAGGCACGTCGCCGAGGACGGGACCGAGACGGGACCGATCACTTGGACGACGCGCAGGAGCGACCTCGTCCTGTGCGCGTCCCCCGCCGGCGCCGCCCCGTCGTGCACCGACCGCATCCCCGTCGATTACGAGCGGACCGAGACCGTGTTCGAGAACATCCGGCGCGTGACGCGGTGCTCGGCCCGCATCGCCTTCTCGCGCGACGCCATCGTCGTCACGCGTGCTTCGGGCGTCGTCCCTCGCGCGTCGCGCAGCTCGCTGGGCCGCTATCGGTGGACCCAGCGCGGCGCGTGGACGCGGTGAAGGGAACCAGCCGCGCGACTCTCGCGGCGGCACGACGGCCTTCGTCTACTTGGCGTCGAGCGCTCGCTTCATCTGCGACATGCGCAGCACGCCGCCCGTCGGGCTCGTGACGAACGTCGTCTCGACCACGGGCTGCGGCGGCTCACCTCGCACCTCGCGGCGCGCGCGCCCGCTCAAGGCCACGGGTCGGTCCACCGCGACGGCGCGCTCGACGAAGAACCTCTTCGACCCGGGCACGCGTCGGGGAAGGTCGAGCCGCGCCAGCATCGCCTCCACGCGGTCGACGGCGGCTGCCGGCAACGCCGCTTCGCCGGTGCTCCAATCGCTATTCGACAGGATCTCGAAACCGTCCGGCCGCACGAGGAGCGCGCCCGTCGCATCGCGCACGTGAAACGGCGTCGAGCGCTCTTCGGTGCCCCACGTGCGAACGACCTGGGCCGTCTCCCCGCCTCCCCGCTGCTCCGTGACGTGCTCTTGCACCCGCACCAGGTACGCGACCACCCGGCGCCCCGAAACGGGTGCGATCAAACCGTCTTCTTCTGCGACCTCGATGGCGCCGTGAACGCGCACGTCCTGCATCTCGCGTACGGCGGACACGTCGAGCCGCGGCACCTCCAGGAGCGGGCCCAGATCACCAGCCGACTGGCGAACGAACACGACGATCAGCGCGACGAAGACCACGGCGCCGACGACGCCGATCAACAGCCAGACGGCGTTGTCCATGGGCCCGATCTACCGCAGATGCCCGCGCGCGTTCACGCGAAGAAGGGCGGTCGATCCCGGCACGCGCGGCCGCAGATCGGTGGTCCTCGTACGCCGTCGCGCGTAGCCTGGCGCGATGGAGCGTTTCGCGGCGCTGGCGTGCGTTCTGCTGGGTGGCTGTTGCTGCCCGATGGGAGGTAGCGGCAACACGACGACCACGACCTCGACGACGCCTGCCGCACCGGCGACGCCAACGGGGATCACGATCACGTCGGTCACGTTCGGACGATCCATCGACGCCGAAGGACGCATCGACCAGCCGATGACCGAGTTCGCGCCCACCGACACGGAGATACGTGCATCGATCTGGATCGACGGCCGGCCGAGCCGAGGCATCGTCGAGCAACGGCTCCTCAGCGAATGGTCGCTGGAGCCCATCGCCTCGGCGACCGTCGACCTGTCGCAGGTCAATGTCGGGCTCACGTCCGCGGCGGGTCGCACGCTCGTCACCGGCCGATTCACTTTGGACGGCGGCGCGCCCTTCTACATCGGCAGCTACCGGCTCGAGGTCCGTTACGACGGCGCCGTCGCGGGCACGTACCCGTTTCGCGTCGCACCGCTCGCGGGCGCCATCCCGAGCCGTGTCACCCGGGCTACGCTCGCGAGAGGCGTGTCGCCCGAGCGCGCGGCCATCGAGCCGGCGACGACGTTCGCGGCGAGCGACACGCCCACCCTCGTCGGGACGGGCGACTTCGGACAGCACTCGTGGCTCGAGGTGCGGTGGATGACGAACGGAGTCGTCCATCGCGACTCGGTGCGTGAAGCTCGGTTCGACCGGAACAGGCCGGCGGCTACGTTCTCCTTCGACTTCCGTCCCGCAGGCGGCTGGCCTACCGGCCAACACGAGGTCGTCCTGCTGTTGGACGGGCCGGTGGTCGGCCGCTACCCGTTTACCGTGTCCAGATGACGCGGGGCCGGGGCATCGACCGACCTCCTGCGCGCGATCGCAGGATGGAGTCGCGGATCTGCAGGGCGTGCTCCGCCGGACGGTGACCGCAAACCAAGCTCACGTCATCCCGGGGCTGACCGGTCACACGACGCCAGTTGTGTTGCGGACCCGCAACGCGTTCGACTCGGGGCGCTCGAATCGGCCCGCGCGGCGGATGGCGCGAGTCGTGATTGGACCCGACGCATGATCCGGAACGCGTACGCCTGGACGACCGGTTGGGTGGCCGTGCTCGTGATGACGGCATCGGCGTGTGTGGCGCATACGTCCCGAGACGCCGATCGCTGCGAGGTCGACGAAGAGTGTCGGGTGGCGGCGGCGCCGCCGACCGCGACGACACCGACTGCTCCGCCGAGCGAACGGCCCGTCCCGGCCCCGACCACGCCGCCGAGCGAGCCGCCTCCGCCGCGCGCGGGCAGCGGTACGTACGAGACCGGTTGCGCCGACGATCGCGACTGCGACGTCGGTCACGTGTGCTTTCAGTCGGGCACCGAGACCGTCTGCACGTTCGCATGCTGGAACGACACCGGCTGTCCCGTGCCGGGTCTGTGCGTCGCGACGACGTCGGGGGGGATCTGTCTGCTCGACACATCCTCGCCGCCGCTCCCGTTCTACGCATCCGGATGCGAAGCAGTCGGCTGCGTCAGCGGCGCGCAGTGTTACGAGCTGAGCAGCCCGAGACACGGCCTCACAGACACGATGTGCAGCGCCCCCTGCGCTCTCGACAGCGACTGCGGCACCCTGGGTTGGTGCGTACGGCAGCTCTCGTCCTCGCCGATCTGCTTCCAGTGGTGCGCGTCCGACGCCGACTGCATCTCCGGGTGGCGGTGCGAGAACGTCGAGAGCTTCGAGACGAGGGACCTCGTCCCGGTGTGCGTTCCGGGCTGACCCTCCTGAGGACCGCCGACAAACAATCGCGCGGTTGCAGCGTTCGCGCGCAGAGTAGGTAGATGCGCGCCCCGGGGAGCCACGTACGCGACGAGCTCGCGGATCCTGGCGTCGACGAGGCGCGGGGTCATCGCGTGCTCGTCTACCGTGTGGCGCGGCTTCGCGTGTGCTCGATTTGCCGAGAGCCACGGCTGGTGACTACAATGACCACATGGGCACGCCCAGACCTTCTTCGCGCAGAGTGGTGGGCGCTCGAGAGCTCAAGACGCGGCTCGGCCGCTATCTGCGTGCAGCACGGGAAGGCGCGATCATCACCGTGACCGACCGCGGCCAGCCCATCGCCCACCTGGTCCCGCTGCGAACGGAGGCCACGGACGAGGCCACGGCGATCGAGGAGCTCGCGGCGATCGGTCTGCTGACGAAGGGCAGCGGTGAGCCGCTTCCGCGTACCACGCCGGCTCGCGTGAGCGGCGAGCCCATCGAGGAGACGATCCGAAAAGGGCGCGAGGATCGGTCGTGATCCGGTACTTCGACGCGAGCGCGTTCGCCAAGCGGTACATCCATTCGGAAGGCTCGCGCGACGTGAATCGGTGGCTCCGCGCGCACGGTGCGGCCACGAGTCGTTTGACGGAGGCCGAGATCAGCTCGGCGCTCGCGCGGCGCGTGCGCGACGGGACGTTGTCCGCGCGCGCTCGGGCCAGGGCGCTCGATCTCCTGCGATCGGACCTTCGCAGAGTCCATGTCGTCGAGCTCTTGCCCGCTGTCGTGGAGGGCGTGCACGACCTGCTCGAGCGCCACCCGCTGCGAGCCGCCGATGCCCTGCACCTGGCCGCGGCGCTCGCGTTGCATGCGCGATTGGGACGGACCCAGTTCGTCGTCTACGACCAGCGACTCGCCGAGGCCGCCCGAGCCGAGCGGCTGCACGTCCTCCCGTAGGCGACGCCGGCCGCGCGGTCGTGCGCGCGCGGTGCACGAGCTTCCTTCGCAGGTCATCCCGCTCCGCATGAAGATGGAGTCCTGTCCGGCGTATTCCTGCCAAGCGCTGAAGTACGAGTGCGTAGCTGCATATCGTGCAACTGCCCGCCTGCCTGAGTACAGGTCCCCGCAAGTCGGTGATCACATCCGCGACCGCCGATAAATCTGGTGGCCGGGTGGTTTCGTGATCGTCTGGGCCCATGCCGAGAGCGGTGAGCCCGAGCAGGATCGAGTTGACGCCGGAGGAGCGTGAGGAGCTGGAGCGCATCGCGCGAGCGCAGCGGCTACCCCACCGCACGGTGGTGCGCGCGAAGATCATCTTGTTGCTCGCGGACGGCGCCAGCGTGTCCGGGGCGGCGCGAGATCTTGGCCGAGGTGTTGCCGCACACCCCGGGATCGAGTGACGGCAGCTCACGACACGCGACGGCGGGGACGGTCGCGAGCCACACCGCCACGAGCGTCGCACCGCAGCGACCGCGCCGTGGGCCACCCGTCATGCAC
>JADZFZ010000379.1 GCA_020854145.1 Deltaproteobacteria bacterium
AGCGGGCGCGGCGCGACGCCGAGGTTCCAGAGCGCCATCACCGCCGAGATGCCGAGCGCGAGCAACGCGATCCCCGACAGCTGGCTCGCGCGCTCCTCGGAGGTCTGCTCGGAGTCGTCCTCGAGAGGGTGCGCTCCCGCCTTCCTTCGTCGCAGCGGCAGCATGTCGACGATGGCGATGAGCAAGCTCCCCGCGATGAGCGTGAGCTCGGGCCCGAAGAAGTAGAGGCTGACGTAGTTGTCGAGGAGCACTGCGGTTGCCTGCTAGCGATGACCCTGCACGTCCGCGCGCGCGACCGTCGGCGGCGGCTCGGGCCGTTCCGCGACGGCCCCCGCGCCGCGCTCGCCGACCACCATCACACGCACGTCCTCGTAGCTCTGCTCCATCAGCCGGATGAGCGGCGACGGGTAGAAGCCGAGGAAGACGACGATGATGGCGAGGGGCACGAGCGCGCCGATCTCGCGCCGGTTGATCTCCGGGAACTTCCCGCCGTACGGCTCGAGGTACTTGTTGTGGCGCCAGCTCTCGCGGAAGCCGCCGAGGAAGACGCGCTGCAGCGCCCACAGATGGAACGCCGCGCCGATGATGACGCCCGTGGCCGCGATGATGGTCAGCTCGCGGAACGCGGGGAACGCGCCCATGAAGACCGCGATCTCGCCGATGAACCCGGAGAGGCCGGGCAGGCCCAGCGACGCGAAGAACGCCAAGCCGACGAACGCGGTGTAGAGCGGCATCTCTTGCGCCATGCCGCCGAACTTCGAGATGTCGCGCGTGTGCACGCGGTCGTAGACGACGCCGACGAGCATGAAGAGCATCGCCGTGATGGTGCCGTGATTGAACATCTGGACGGCGCAGCCCATGAGCCCCTGGGGCGTGAGCGCGGCCATCCCGAGCAAGCAGTACCCCATGTGGTTGATGGAGCTGTAGGCGACGAGCTTCTTCAGATCCTCCTGCGCCATCGCGCAGAACGCGCCGTAGAGGATGTTGATGACCCCGAACGCGGCCATCGCCGGAGCCGCCCACTGCGTCGCCTCGGGCAGGATCGAGTAGTTCATCCGGATGATGCCGTACGTGCCCATCTTCAGGAGCACGCCGGCGAGGATGACGCTGATCGCGGTGGGCGCCTCGACGTGCGCGTCGGGCAGCCACGTGTGGAACGGGAACATCGGGATCTTGATCGCGAACCCGATGAAGAGCCCGACCCAGACGCACTTCGTGAGGCTCAGACCCAGGATGGTCAGCTGCTTCGACTCGTAGTCGAGGCGCATCATCTCGGTCATCGAGAAGGTGCGCGTCACGTGCGTGCCGTCGAGCAGGAAGGCGTCACCCGCGTTGAGGTAGAGCGCGATGATCGCGAGGAGCATCAGCACGCTGCCGCCCAGCGTGTAGAGGAAGAACTTGATCGCGGCGTACTCCTTGCGCGGCCCTCCCCAGATGCCGATGAGGAAGTACATCGGCAGGAGCATCACCTCCCAGAAGACGAAGAAGAGGAAGAAGTCGAGCGCGACGAAGGTGCCGAACATGCCCGTCGCGAGCAGCAGGTACATGGCGTAGTAGCCCTTCTGCTGCTTCTCGATGGCGGCGCTCGCGAACACCCCGATGAACGAGATGAGCGACGTGAGGATCACCATCGCGATGCTCACGCCATCGACGCCCATGTAGTACTCGACGTGGAGCGACCGTATCCACGTCGCGTGCTCGACGAACTGGAAGCCCTCGTTGCCGTCCGCGCGTCCCCAGCTCGGATCGAACTGCGTGAGCAGGTAGACGCTGAGCACGAGCGGGATGGCGGTGAAGATGCCGGCGATCCACTTGGGCCAGCGGTCGTCCTGATGACCGGCGAGGAAGAGGAAGAGGATCAGAAGCCCGCCGAGCGCCGGCGCGAACGTGATGAGCGAGAGCAGGTTGCGGTTGAGGGGGTTCGTCGTGCTCGACGTGACGCCCATCGCGCCGCGCGGCTGCTCGGGGTCGTCGGTCTCGACGACGACGTGCGAGTAGACCTCGCGCGCGCCCGAGGTCGGGCGCCAGGTGACGCGATAGAGCTGCGTGCCGCCCGGGACGACGCTGCCGTCGCTGCCGACGCGGCGCGCAGAGAGCGTGAGCTCGGTGGGCGGGACGAGGCGCTGCTCGCCGTTCTCGACCACGACCTGCTCGACCTTCAGGCCCTCGGGCGCGCCCTCGCGTATGGCGACGCGCTGGATGCGGAGGGGGCCCCGGCCGATGTTCTCGACGGTGAAGGTGCCCGAGCCGCCCGCGTCGTCGACCTCGATGTGCTGCTCGTTGGCGAAGTGGATGCGGCCGCGCGCGACGCGGGCGGGAGCCCCATCGGAGGGAGCCGCACCCTCGCCCGGGGCCGCAGCGGGAGCCGCCGCCGGTTGCGCGGGAGGGGGCTCGGCGGGAGCAGCCGCGGGTTGTGCGGGGGCATCCGGCGCGGCAGGGGCGGCCGGCTCGGCGGGCGCGCCCGCCGGGTCCTGTGCGGACGCGGTGCTCGTGAGGAGCAGCAGAGCAGCGATGGTTCCCAGGGTCTTCATGTCGTTCTTCGTCTGTCCTGAGCTGTCACTTCACGAGGTACTGGAGGAACGCGAGGATCGCGACGCCGCCGACGATGCCGTAGACGTAGTTCTGGATGCGGCCCGTCTGCAGGCCGCGGAGCTTGCGGCCCGCTTGCAGCGTGCCGTCGGCGACGCCGTTGACGAGACCGTCGACTCCGTGCTGGTCGACGAGACCGACGATCTTCGACGCGGTCTTGCCGAAGACCCCGGCGCCGTTGACGAAGCCGTCGACCGCGTACTTGTCGAAGTCGGCGAGCACGATCCGGAGCTTGCGAACGCCGTTGACGATCGTCGCCTGGTAGATCTCGTCCACGTAGTACTTGTTGTGGAGGACGCGCCAGACGCCCGCGTGACGCGCCTTGATCGCGGCGAGCCGCGCGGGGTTCGCGTTGTTCGCGTAGAGCGAGCGCGCGAGCAGCCACGATCCTGCGGCGAGCGCGATGGAGAGCGCCATCAGCCCGAGCTCGAGCGCGATGGGCGAGTGCTCGGGGAACGTGGCGCGAGAGAACGCCATCGTCGGTCCGAAGAGCCACTGCTCGAGCGGGGGCGCGACGTGGAGCAGGTGGTGGAACACCGGCGCGGCTCCGATGAGGCCGCCGATGATCGACAAGGCCGCGAGGATCTGGAGCACGACCGTCATCGACGCGGGCGACTCGTGGACCTTCGCCTTGATGGTCTCGCTGGGCTCGCCGCTGAACGTCATGTACCAGCTGCGCCACATGTAGAACGACGTGCACGCGGCCGCGCAGAGGCCGAGCACGTACCAGATGGGACCGCCCCAGATGGTCTCGCTGGTGAAGACCTTCCAGAGGATCTCGTCCTTCGACCAGAAGCCGGCGGCGCCCGGCGGCACGGCCGTGATGGCGATGGTGCCGAGCAGGTAGCACATCGCCGTCTTGGGCATGACCTTCTGCAGGCCGCCCATGTTGCGCATGTCCTGCGAGCTCGCCTCGTCGTGATGCACGTGGTGCATCCCGTGGATGACGCTGCCCGAGCAGAGGAAGAGGTTCGCCTTGAAGAAGGCGTGCGTCATGAGGTGGAAGATGCCGACCCAGTACGCACCCGAGCCGACGCCGATGAACATGAAGCCGAGCTGCGACACGGTGCTGTACGCGAGCACCTTCTTGATGTCGTACTGGAAGAAGCCCATCGTCGCGGCGAAGAGCGCGGTCATCGCGCCGACGGCCGTGACCACGGTCATCGCGGTCGGGCTCATGGAGAACAGGAACGAGAGCCGCGCGACCATGTAGACGCCGGCCGTGACCATCGTGGCCGCGTGGATGAGCGCGCTGACGGGCGTGGGGCCCGCCATCGCGTCGGGCAGCCACGTGTAGAGCGGGATCTGCGCGCTCTTGCCGGTCGCGCCGATGAAGAACCCGAGGCACGCGAGCGTGAGCAGGCCGATGCCCCAGATCTTCTTGTTCGCCAGGACGTCGCGCAGCTCCGTCGTGCCGCCCGCCGCGCCGCTCTCGTCGTTGGCGAGCCGATCGACCTTCAACGTGAGCTGATCGCGCAGCGTGCGGAACGACGTCGTGGGGCCCAGCACGACGAGCGCAGTCTCGTGGTCGCCGATCGTCGCGCGCGTCTCGAGGCGACCGATGGTGCCAGGCACGTCCACGAGGACGGTGACCTCGCCGGGCTCGAGCGCGTGGCGCACGACGGGCGAGCGTCCGATGTGCTGCGGCTCGCCCTCCTCGCGCTGCACGTAGACGTCGGCGCCCGGATAGACCGTCACCGTCAAGGTACGGGGCGCGGCCGCGGCGGCGTGCGCTCCCTCGTGCTCGCCTTGCTCGCCGTGCGACGGCTGGGCAGGCATCGCTTCGGCCGTGACGGCGGCGATGCGCGGCGAGTCGTCGCGCGTGTAGCCCTCCGCGACCCACGCGCCGCCGAGGCCCCAGAAGAGGATCATCAGGCCGGAGACGAAGCCCCAGTCGCCGACGCGGTTGACCACGAACGCCTTCATGCCGGCGGTCGCCTTGCCGTAGTCGCGATACCAGAACCCGATGAGGAGATAGCTGCAGAGGCCGACGCCCTCCCAGCCGAAGAACATCACCATGAAGTTCTCCCCGAGGACGAGGAGAAGCATCGAGAAGACGAACAGGTTGAGGTAACAGAAGAAGCGCCAGTACGCGGGCTCCTTCGACATGTAGCCCGCGCTGTAGACGTGGATGAGCGTGCCGATGCCCGTGATGATCAGCGTCATCAGGCCCGACAGCTCGTCCATCGCGAAGGCGAAGTCGACGTCGAGCTGGCCGATGCGGAACATCGACCAGACGTGCCCGTAGAGGAAGCGCCCCTCCGCGCCGACGAGCATCACGAAGTGCGTGACGGCGACGAGGAACGACGCGGCCATGGCGCCGATCGCGACGAAGTGGACGTTGGCCTGGTTGGCCTTCTGGAGGCGCTGGCCGAAGAACGCGTTGATGATCGCGCCGAGCAGCGGGAACAACGGGATCAGCCAGAGCCAGGGGGCGCTGGTGATGTGCTGGATGGGGCCGTGCAGGGTCGAGTGCATCGATGGGTCGTCGCGTCGTGGAGCGCTGGGCCCCCGAGCGCGGAGCGGTGGCTCAGCCTTTCAGCTGCGCGAGCTGATCGAGGACGATGTTCCGGGTGTGACGATAGAGCTGGAGCACGATCGCGAGCGCGATCGCAGCCTCGCTCGCAGCCAGGATGATGATGAAGACCGTGAAGATCTGGCCTTCGATGCGCCCGCCCACGTAATGCGAGAAGGCGACGAAGTTGAGGCCCGCGGCGTTGAGGATCAGCTCCACGCCGAGCAACATGCCGACCGCGTTGCGGCGGGTCATGACCGTCAGCAAGCCGAAGCCGAAGAGCACGGCCGCGATGGTCAGGTAGTGGACGAGACCGATGTCGAGGATCGGGCGGAGCTCTTGCACGTCAGATCTCCTCCCACTCGCGCTTGACCGCCCTGCGTGCGAGCACGACCGCGCCCACGAGCGCTGCGAGCAGCACGACCGAAGCGAGCCAGAACGGCAGCAGGTACCCGCTCAAGAACGCGTGACCGAGGCGGGCGGTGGACGGGATCTCCGGGCCCGGCGAGACCGGCCAATCGGTGCCCGTCGCCACCTTGCCGAGGATGGCGAGCACGAAGACCACGAGCACCGCCGCGACCGGCAGGTTGAAGCTCGAGTTGGAGACGCGGACGTCCTCGATCCGCGCGGTGAGCATCACGGCGAAGAGGATGAGGGTCAGCGTGCCGCCGACGTAGACGAGCACCTGGGTCGCGCCGAGGAAGTCGGCCGACAGCGTGATGTACAGACCGGCGATCCCGAGGAAGGTCCCGAGGAGCGCGACCGTCGCGTAGATGATGTTGCGCGACAGCGCCACGATCCCCGCAGAGCCCACGGTGAGGCCGGCGAGCGCGAAGAACGCCATCGCCCGGACATCGACGAGGGCGAGCAGGTTTCCCATGACGGCGGCGGAGGATAGCGGAGCGCTTGCGGCGCGCCAATCCCGTTGTTCGGGATCGTGCACACGCAC
>JADZFZ010000380.1 GCA_020854145.1 Deltaproteobacteria bacterium
GCGCCACCGGGTCGGAACAGCTCGTCGCGCCACGTCTCGAGGAGCGAGCGCGTCTCCGCCGCCGACAGGCCGCGCCGGCGGGCGGCGGCCTCGAGGTTCCGGCGCAGCGCGGCTGCGTCTCCGCCCTGGACCGGGCGCAGGCCCGAGCCCTGCTGCACCTGATGGTGGACGAAGCGGCCGTCCGCACCGACGAGCCAAACCTCGGTCTCCGTCGAGAGCGTCGCGATCTCGGCACCGGCACCCGAGCGCTGGATCCGGAACGCGGGTCGGAAGGCTACGGGCCCATCGTAGAAGACGAATCGCTCGGCCGAGCTCGCCGGCTCGGGTGCGACCCGGAGATCACGCGCGGGGACCTCGCGTCGAACGCCGCCGGGCGGCTCCGCGATCACGGGGCTCGCCCCGACGCGGCGGAGGTCGTTCCACCAGTGTCCGCTCGCGACGGCCGGGACCGGTACGCGCGAGCGTCGGGGCAGGACGCGCAGGTTCCAGGACAACGCACCCTGGCTGGGATGCGGTTGGGACTCGCGCGCGAACGGGTAGAAGAGCCACGGGCTCCCACCCTGGAAGCCCACGTCGACCCGGACGTTCATGGGGCTGTTCGCGTAGAGGAACAACACGGGCTTGCGGGCGACGACCGGCGGGTCGTGCGGCGGCACCGGCCCGATCGGCGGCGGCTGGTTCGGCGGGTTGGGCTGGTTGGGCGGCGGGATCGGTATGCCCGGGCGCGACGTGCGAATCACGAACGGCGGGCTCTCGGCGGCGAGCGCGTCGAGGTGCGCGACGGCCCCGCGACGGATCAGCCAGACGCCCCACTCGTGCGCCACCAGTCGCTGCGCTGCTGGCCGGGCGACCTGGGCTCGAGCCCACCAGGCAGGCAGCGAGAGCACGGACGCCGCGAGCGCCCCGAGCAGAAAGCCTTTCCAAGTCCGCATCATGATCGCCTCGCGTTCGTCGGTTGTACGCACGCGAGACGCCCGACCTTGGCCGATCTCACCAGCCCGGGGCCGCGGGGGGCGGCGTCTGAGCCACCCGCCAGCCACTGAGAGTGCTACTTGGCCGGCTCGGGCGTCGGCGCGGGCTCGTCTTCGTTTCGCGCCATCACGATGGCATCGACGCCCGCAGGGCCCGGTCCGGTGAACACGAAGGACAAAGCGACCAGCGCGAGCAGCATCGGGTACTCGAACGACGAGCCCCCCTTGCCACCGATGTTGGCCATGTCCTTCAGGTGAGACGACAGGACGGCCACGAACATCGTGATGGAGCAGAAGGCCGCGGCCGGCCGCGTCGCGGCGCCGAGGCCGAGCAACGTGCCGCACACGAGCTCCCCGAAGATGGCGAGCCAGGCGAACATCGCCGCCGCAGGGAATCCCTTCCTTTCGAGCGCAGCCGTGAAGCGTTCCACGTTGTGGATCTTCGCGAGGCCGTGCGCCGCGAGGAAGAATCCGCACGCGGCGCGCACGATGGACAAGAAATAGGGTGCGAGCGGGTCGAGGTGCTTCGACGCGATCTCGCGCGCCCGATCGATCGGCGACTGCTCGGCCGCCGGTGAGGTGTTGTTGGATTGGGTGGTCACGGGCCTGCCTTAGCACGGGCCCATTCGACCACGGCCGCGCCCGCGTCCCGAGAGCGCCGCGCGCAGGATCAGCCCGACGGGAGGTCGATCTGCTCGGCGTGCGCGACGGGCGCGGCGTCACCGAGGAATCGAGCCGCCGCCTCCGAGAATCGACCCGGCAGATCGGTCACCAGCAGGCGCAATGCGGCCTCCGGCGCCAGGGGATCGCGCGCCGCGAGCAGCTCGCGCTCGGCGAGGAACCGAGCGACCTCGATCGCGACCGCCTGGCCGGAGTCCACGACGTGGACCGCTCGGGCGGCGAGATACGCCGACTCCGTCTCGAGCACCGTGCGCAAGAGCGGATAGTGCGTGCAGCCGAGCACGAGCGTGTCGATGTCGGCAGCGGCGAGCGGAGCGAGGTAGCGGCGCGCAGCGAGCCGTGGGACGTCGCCGTCGGTCCAACCCTCTTCGGCGAGCGGGACGAGGAGCGGCGCCGCCTGCGTGAACACCTCGCAACGCGTGTCGCACGCGGCGATGGCGCGGGGATAGGCGCCGGAGCCGACGGTGCTCGCCGTGCCGATGACGCCGACCCTGCCGCGCGTGACGGCGACCGCCGCGCGTGCGCCGGGCTCCACGACGCCGAGCACGGGCAGATCCAGCTCCACGCGCAGGATGTCGAGCGCGACCGCGCTCACCGTGTTGCACGCGACCACGAGCGCTTTGATGCCGTCGGCCGCGAGCGTGCGCGCGCAGCCGCGGGCGTAGCGGACGATGGTATTGGCGCTGCGCGTCCCGTAGGGCACGCGCGCCGTGTCGCCGAGATAGACGATTCGCTCCCTCGGCAGCGCCCGCAGCAGCTCGCGCACCACCGTGAGCCCTCCGATGCCGCTGTCGAAGACGCCGATGGGCAGCTCTCGGTCGAGCGACCCGTGCCCCGCGACGCGATCCTCCGCTTCGTCCGGCTCGGTCATCGGAACGACGGCGCGCACCGCCGGAACGCGGCGGGCCCGATGCAGATCGCGTTGGTGCCGGGCGTCGCGTAGATGGCGCAATTGTCATCGGTCAGGCAATCGGCCGTGCAGAATGCGCGGCCGGCTCCCGGCAGTGGCTCCGGGATGGTCTCGCAGAACAATCCCTCGGCACACTGCCCATCGTTCGCGCACCGGTTGCCGAGCTCGTAGCGAGGCTCGCAATTGCCGCTCTCTGGATTGCACCGGAGCTCGAACAGCTCGCCCTCGAACGAGTTGTCGAACTGCATGCACCCCGCGCCGCCGGTCAATCCGGTGACGGCGTCGGCGTCGGCGCACGGCAAGGCGCAGATGCCGTTGGCGCAACGACCGAGCAGGCAATTGGTGTCGTCGTCACACGGCGCGCCCGCGACACCCGGGAAACACGAAGAGAAGAGCGTCGTGCCTGCGCCGACCACGCCGTACGCTTGCGTCAGGCATCCGAGCCCCAGCGGGCAGCTCGAGTCCACGGCGTCGCAGCTCGGCAGACAGATGGACTCTCCGGCACCCGTCGACACGAACACGTACCCCTCTTGGCAACGTCCCACGGAGATCGGTGGCGGGACGCAATACAGCGTGAACGCGGACTCGGTGCCGCCGATGTCGCCCAGACAGACGTCCCCGCCTTCGCACGGCGCAGTCGACGAGCAGGCGCGGTCGACCGGGTAACAGACGCCCTCCTGGGGAACGAGGAAGTTGACCGAGAGGCACAGTGTCCCGCTCGGGCACTCGCCCTCGACGCCGACGAGACATCCGCGCAGGCACTCGCCCCGTGCCGTGCACCTTCCGTCGCAAGACGCGACGCACGTCTCGTAGGTGCCGTAGCGGCGAGCGCAGACCCGCGGCGCCACGGGGTCGGCGTTGATGCACGACCATCCCGCGCCGCAGTCCTCGTCCGCGTTGCAGAAGTACGTGGTCCGATCGAGGAAGGCGCTGTCGACGGTGCATCCCGCCGACGCCATCGCGCCCAGGATCACGCCCAGGACGGCTCGGCCGATCACAACGCGCCTCCGGCTCCGACCATCACGCCGCCCTCGGTCGGCGCGGCCACCACCGACCACAGCCTCGACGGCGGTCGAGAGGCGCGGTCGTCGTCGTCGGACGTCGTGCTGCCACCGAAGACGTCCTCGCTGCGGAACACGAGGAAGAAGAGCGCGGTGGCGGCACCCACGCCCGCGGCGACGAAGGAGACGTTGGCCACCAGCGCCTGCGTCTCGCGCTGGTCCACCGCGTCCACCGCGTCGGCGCGCGTCCGCTCGTCCACGTCGGTCTGCGAGAGCAGACCGAAGATTAGGCCCGACGCGCCGCCCGCGACGGCCAGCGCTCCGCCCGTCACGGTGAGCGCCACGGCCGCGCCGCTCGCGGGCTCCGCCGTCGAGCCGAGCGTGGCCTCGAGGATCACCACGGCGCCCGCCTCGACGACCACGTCGCGACGCCACGGGCGATGCCCTGGGGCGCGCACGACGACACGGTGACGCCCCGGTCGCACGTCACGACGGCGAACGGGCGCCACGCCGGCCTCGCGTCCGTCGATCTCCACGACGGCATCGTCCACGCTCGCACGCACCAACAGCGTCGCGACCCGTCGCCGCACGACGTAGAGCTGCGGCACCGCGCGCCGCAAGGCCACGATGACCGCCTGAAGGTCTCCGTCCACCTCCTCGAACGCGCTGCCGAGCGAGCGCCCCGTGCGCGCGTCGGTCCGGTGCAGGCTGAACGTGTAGCCCCCTTCGCGCGCGCCGACGGTTCCCGTCACGACCGTGGCGAGCCCGAGCTCGATGGCGACGCGACCGACACACGGCGGCTGCGACACGCACTCGACGGCCTCGCGCTGATTCTGTCCGAGGCGCGCGGCGAACACTTCGCTGTCGAAGATCTCGATGCCGCCTCGCTGCGCGACCACCGAGATCAGCACCTCCGTCAGCGCGCCCGCGGTCTCCTCGTCTACGCCCGCAACCCCGAGCAGCAGCACGCCGACCCGCGAGCTCGAGGCGGCCGCCGTCGCCGCGCCGTCCTCTTGCGCGTGGGCCCCTGCGCCGCTCGCGATCCACACGAACGACGCCAGCGCGAGACCCGATGCCAGGCGGGCCGCACCTCTCCTACCGGTCGAGGCGAGCATGATGCCGCGCAGTGTAGACATCGGCCGATCTCGCGGGCAACGCTTCGGCATGCCGAGCGCGAAACAGTGGTTTCTCCTCAAGACGGAGCCCTCCGTCTACTCCATCGACGACCTCGAGCGCGACGGGGCGACGGCGTGGGACGGCATCACGTCCGCGCCGGCGCTCGCGCACCTTCGCAAGGCGCGACCGGGCGACCTCGCCGCCGTCTATCACACCGGTGACGAGCGCCGCGCCGTGGGCGTCGCCGAGATCACGTCCGCGCCGCGCGCCGATGCCGACGCCGTCGGCGGCAAGCCGAACGTCTTCGATGTCCGGTACGTCGCGCGTCTCGCATCGCCGGTCGGTCTCGACGCGTTCAAGGCGTCGGCCGCGTTCGCGGACAGCCCGCTCGTGCGGCAGGGACGGCTCAGCTGCGTGCCCCTGACCGCGAAGCAGTGGAAGGCGCTCCTGTCGATGGCCAAGACGAAATTGCCCTGATTTGCCCTCCGAACGTGCGAGCCCTGTGCTGCATGGCGGCGGCTGCGCTCGCCGAGCCCCCCGCCGGCCACGCGTCGACAACCGTCACGCTCCAAGTACAACGCGCGCGTGATCGCCTTCTCCGCCGGCGCGCTGCTCGACGCGCTCGCACGCTCGACGGCCACGGCTCCGCGCATCGCCGATCCGCTCACGTCGCTCGCCATCCGCCGTGCGGCCGCGCGGAGCGTCGCGTCGAGGTGGAGCTCACCCGTCACCACGGTGGAGCCGGCGCTCGAGCAGGCGCGCGGACGCGCGATCCGCGCGGGCCTTCGCGCCACCGACCTCGCGCGGGCTGCGCGCGCGCTCGACCACGGCAGCCTCCGCGAGCGTGTCGGGGCACTCTCCCGTGCGATCGGCGAGGTCGAGCTCCGGCTCGATGCGATCGGCGCCGTCGATCGGTCCGATCTGGTCGCAGCCATCGCCGATCGCGTCGCGGCGGGCGCGCCACTGCCTGCAGAGCTGCGCGGCGCCGCCGACGTCGTGATCGGTGACATCCACGATCTCGACGAGCCGAGCCTCGCGCTCTTCGACGCCATCGCGAACCGTCTCGCGCAAGCGGGTGGCTCGCTGCGGATCGAGCTGCCGCACCGGGAGACGTCGCGGTGCTTCCGCTTCACGCGCCGCATGCTCGACGCGCTCGAGCGTCGCGGCGACCGCGGTGCCGAGATCGTCCCCGTGGACCCCGTCGCCGAGGGAATCGCCGCAGGACGCGCGGGAGCCGCGCTCGTTCGCATGCTCGAGATCGAGCCCGTGGACGACGACACGCGCGCGCTCTGTGTGGGCGCGCTCTCGACGTGGACGGGCGCACATCGCGCGGGCGAGGTGAGCCTCGTGACGCGCGTGGTGGCGAGAGCGCTCGGCCGCGGCACGGCACCGGCCGACGTGCTCGTCGTCATGCCCGATCCGGATGCGCATGCGCCGCGGATCGTCGACGCGCTCGACGAGCTCGGAGTCCCGGTGGACGATCGCCGCGGCGTTGCGCTGCTGCGCGCGCCCATCGTCGGGGTCGTGCTCGAGGCGCTCGCGCTCGTCGCCGAGATCGACGCGGAGCGGGTCGGGTCGCTCGTGGCGCGCTCGTACGTGACGCCGCCTGCGGACGCGTTCGCGCTGCGTGCGTGGCTGCGTGCGTCGGGCGCGCGCACCGATGGGGACGAAGAAGGTGCGACGGGAGCCATCACGCGGGCCCTGCTGCGCTTCGCGGAGCACCTCGACCGGCGCGGCGACCCGGACCGTGCGATCGACGTGCGCGTGGCGGCGCGCGCCACCGCGGCGTGGCTCGAGCCGTTTCGCACTGTCGGCCAGACGGTGCCGGTCGGGAGGCTCCCCGCGGTCGTGCGAGGCCTCGTCGGCCACCTCGCGATGGAGAGCTCGTGCCAGGACGAGCACGAGCGCGCCGCGCTCGGCGCGGTGCTCGACACGGTGGATCGCATACCGGCGGCGTGGGCCACCGCGGGTCTCGGGCACGAGCTCGTACCCGCACGAGAGCTCGCCACGCTTCTCGCGGCCGTGCTCGCCAACCGGGCCATTCCGTCCATTCGCGCGCACGGCGGTGGCGTGCGTCTCGTCTCCCTCGCCGACGCCGCGGGCCTCTTCGCGGACACCGTCGTCGTCGTGGGCGTCGAGGACGGCGCGTTGCCCGCGCGACGCTCCGAGGATCCGTGGCTCGCGAGTCGCGACGCGGCCGCCGTCGCACGCGCGCTCCGCGATGCGGCGGGATGGACGTTCGGGCTCGATCGCCTCCAGCTCGGCCGCGGGGCCCCCGACGAAGACGAGCTTCTCTTCGCGCGGGCGCTCGCCGGCGCGCGGCGCGAGGTCGTGCTCACGCGCGCTGCGACGGACGCCAGAGGCCGTCCTCTGGCGCCTTCGCGTCTCTTCACCGCGCTCGTTCGAGCCGCGACGCGCAACGGCGTCGCCGTGGACACGCGCGACGAGCCGCCGCGACCCATCCCGCGACCGGCCGATGCGGTCGGCGAGCGCGAGCTCCGGCGGGCGATGGCTCGATCGCGTGCGCTGTCTCCGGGGGCCGCACCGGCTCCATCCGAGCTCACGCCGTCGCTCGGCGCCCTCGTCGCGGACGCCATCGATCGCGCCGTGATCGAGCGCGAACGCCGGCGGGCGATGCGGCTCGGTACGGCGATGAGCGCGTGGTCGGGTGCGCTCGATCGCGGCGAGCCGGCAGAGCGGTTGCAGCACGCGCTTCGCGACACCGCGTCACGGACGCGCCCGCTGTCGGTCACCGCGCTCGGACGCGCGGCCCAATGCGCGTTTCGTGATCTCGCGAGCCGCGTCCTCGGCCTCACCGATCCCGAGGACACGCCCGACGACGTCGACCCTCGGCTCGCGGGGCTCCTCGCGCACGCCTGCATCGAAGACGTGCTGCGACGGCTCGCGCGGAGCCCCGACGCACGAGGTGCCGCCTCCGAGCGCATCGCCACGCGGATCACGCTGCGCGTGATCGCGCGCTGGGCCGCCGAGCATCCGCTGGCAGACCCGGCCTTGTTCACGATCCGCGCGCGCGCGATCGCCGAGCAGGTCGTCGCCACCGCAGTCGCGCTCGCGGATGCGCGACCGCTGGGGAGCGCCTGGCTCGTCGAGCACGCGTTCGGCGAGCCGGCCGGGCCCGACGCCTGGCCCGCGCTCGTGCTCGCGCTCCCCGACGGTGAAGCCTTCCTCCGCGGTCGGATCGATCTCGTCGAGCGCACGGCCGCGCGCGCGCTGGTCACCGACTTCAAGCGGGCCGCGCGCCCCGCGTTGCGCAGATCGCTTCGCCGAGACGCGTTGCTCGCGACGGAGCTGCAGCTGCCGCTCTACGCCGCCGCCGTTCGCCGTGCGACTGGCGCGACCGACGTCGATGCCCGCGCGTGGTCGCTGCGCGACGGCGGGCCCGTCGAGAGCCTCGGCGCCATCGCACGCGGCGAGGGACGCACTCACGCTGCCGCGGACTGGCGCGACTCCGGACTGACCCTGCGCGATCTCACGTCGCTCGACTCGGGCGCCGCGCTCGAGCGCGCCACGGCCACCGTGTTGACCCGGGCGCGCGCCGGCCATTTCCCCGTCGCACCCCGCAACGACGCCTGCTCCCGCTGCGGCTTCGCCTCGGTCTGCCGCATCCCCGAGACGCTCGACGACGAGGAGGACGACGCGTGATCGCGCTCGCCGAGCGGGACGCCACGATCGCCGAGCTCCTGCGGTTCGAGACCAACCTCGTCCTTCGCGCCGGCGCCGGCAGCGGCAAGACCCAGGCGCTCACGTCGCTCGCCGTCCGACTCCTGCGCGGCGACGACGATCGGCCACCGATCGCTCCCGAACGGTTGGTCGCGTTGACGTTCACCGAGAAGGCGGCTGCCGAGATGCGAGCCCGCATCGCGCGTGGGCTCGACGACGACGACGAAGCCGCGGAGCGCATCGAGCGCGCCCAGGTCACGACCATTCACGCGTTCGCGGCGGCGCTCCTGCGCGCGCACGCGTTCGAGGCCGGCGTCGCGCCGGACTTCACGGTGCTCGAAGACGCGGCGTCACGGCGCCTTGCGCGGCGGGCCGCGGCACGCGCGATCTCGACGGCGATCCGGGCGTCCTCGGCCGCGCGCGATCTCGTCGACGACGCGCGACGCACGTGGGCCACGGGGCGCCACGTGCCGCCCGGCCTCGGGGATCTCGTCGTCGCGGCGTTGCTGTCGTTGCCGGAGCTCGCGGTGACGCCCAACGACCTGCTCCGGCGTTCGCCGTACGCGACCGAGCGCGCCGAGAGCGAGTGGGTGACCGCCGCGCGTCGCCTCGGTCTGCGCCCGTCCGACGCCGAAGAGGGAACCGTCGAGCCCGCGCTCGATCGCCTGGTCGCCGAGCACGTGCGAGCCATCGAGACCGACGAGCGCTCGAAGCCCGCCATGCGGGCCGCCGCGATCGAGAGGTGTCGCGAGCTCGGCCACGCTTGGCGGAGCCGGACGCGACTGGACGCGCGGCGGCGCCTGGCCGGGCTCGCAACCGAGATCGGCGCGGCGCTGCGCCCGCACTTGCGCCAGGCGCCGTGGCTCGTCGCCCTCCGCGACCGGGCTCTGCTGCTCGCCCTGCTGCCCATCGCAGCGCAACGCGCGCACGCGTTCGTGGACCTCGTGACCGGCGCAGCGACCCTCTACCAGGCGGAGAAAGACTCGCGACACGCGCTCGACTTCGGGGATCTTCTCGTCCGCTCCCACGCGCTCCTGCGCGATCGCACCGACGTGCGCCGCGACGTCGGAGCCAAGCACGACGTGCTCCTCGTGGACGAAGCGCAGGACACGAGCCCCGTGCAACGCGACCTCCTTCGCCTCCTGCACGAAGATCCCGAGCGGCCAGGTGCGCTCCGGCCGAGCGGTCTGCTGCTCGTGGGCGATCGGAAGCAATCCATCTACGGCTTTCGCGGGGCCGACGTCGGCGTGCTCGACGAGCTCACGCGCGACGTCGTCACATCCGGGGGAAGGGAGCTGCCGCTGCGCGAGTGTTTCCGCAGCGTCCCGGAGCTCGTGTCGCTCACCAACGCCATCGCTCGCGCTGCGCTCGTCGCAGCCGACCCGGCCGCGCCCGAGCCCTTCGAGGTCGTGTTCGAGCCCGCCCTCGATGCGCTCGTCGCCGTTCGCGAGCCCGTCGCCGGCCCGTGCGCGGAGCTGCTGAGAGCTCCCACGCCCCCCGCCGACGCGGCCGCCGCCCGCACCGCCGAGGCACGTCTCGTCGCGCATCGCGTGCGCGAGCTGGTCGAGTCCGGCGAGGCGCGCTTCGGCGACGTCGCGCTCCTGCTTCCGCGCATGACCTACCTCGGCCGGTACGTCGACGCGCTCGACGCCTTCGACGTCCCCTACGTGGTCGAAGGAGGTCGCGGCTTGCTCGAGACCGAGGAATGCCGAGACGTCCTCGCGCTCGCGACCGTCTTGTCCGGCGACCTCGACGCCATCGCGCTCGCCGCCGTGCTGCGCAGCCCCTTCGTCACGCTCAGCGACGTCGCCCTCGCGTCTCTGGTGATCGAACGCGGCCAGCTGCCACGATTCTCCGCGCTCGCCGCGAGCACCGATGCGTGGCCCGGGCTCACCGCTGCGGAGCACCTTCGCCTCGCGCGTTTCGTCGACGCGGCGACGCGCGCCGCGCGCGATCTCGATCGCATCGGCATGGGACGCGCGCTCCGCGACGTCGTCGACGCGACGGCCTACGACGCCGTGCTCGCCGCCCAGCCCGACGGCCCCGGCCGCGTCGCGAACCTCGATCTGCTCGTCGAGTCCGCCGCTCGCCACGAAGGAGACCCGCGCGCGTGGGCACGCCTGCAGCGCGACCGCATCGCCGCCGGCGAGACCGAGCGCGAAGCCGATCTCGCCACCGAGGGCATGGACGTCGTCCACGTCATGACGGTCCACCAGAGCAAGGGCCGCGAGCATCCCGTCGTCGTCGTCGCCGACTGCGCCCGCGCCCACGCCGAGCCCCCGCGGTTCGTCACCTGGGACCCCGTCCTCGGCTTCGCCGTCCGCGTCCCTCTCCCCACCGGCGGCACCTGGCTCGGCGCCGCCGCCGACGCCGTCGTCGAGCGCGTCCGCAAACGCGAGTCCTCCGAGCGCGCCCGCCTCCTCTACGTCGCCGCCACGCGCGCCCGCGACCGCCTCGTCTTCGCCGGCGAATCCCCTCGCCCCCGCCCCGACACCTGGCTCGCTCTCCTCGGGGACAGGATCGACCTTCTCAAGTCCCCGAGATCACACGAGTCCTAGCCGAGCAGTTCCATTCCTCCCGAATCGCCGGAAAAACAGGCCTCTCAGCGCTCGCAGCCGTCGAGCTCGAACCGGTCGATCGTCGCTCCGTCGCGCGCGATCGCCTCGCCGTGCCCCAGGCATCCCTCGATGGTGAACGACAGATAGCTGTGCGTCTCGTCGTTCACCGAGGCCGTGAACCAATCGCCGCCCGCGCTTCGCAACCCCGCGCCGCCCGCGCCCGCCACGATGTACGTGATCGCGCGCGCGTCGCCGGCCGCCTCGCTTCCATCGAAGATCGGCACGCTGCGCTCGTAGTGGTGGTCGTGCCCGACGAGCACGAGATCGACGCCGCCTTCTTCGAGCACGGGCAGCACGAGCCGCTGCACGTCCGTGTCGGAGCCGTGATCGCCCGACGAATAGGGCGGATGGTGACAGAACGCGATCTTCCACGACGCGCTCGAAGCCGCGAGGTCGGCGCGAATCCAGTCGACCATGTCGTCGGTCGCGCTCGACGACACCGTATCGAGCATCTCGGGGTTCGAGTCGAACGCGACGAAGTGAACGTCGCCGTAGTCGAAGCTGTAGTAGCGCTCCGAGTCTGACGCCCGCATCGTCTGCTCGAACAAGTAGTAGACGTCGATGTACGGCTGGCCGTCGTCCGTGTGGTACTCGTGATTGCCGATCACCGGGAACGTCGGCGTCCGGTGCAGGAGGTCGCGATACACCGAGAAGACCGTCTCCTCGAACTCGACGAACGTGCCGTCGTCGTAGGCCATGTCGCCCAGATGCAGGAACACGTCGAACTCGCGGCCCAGCATCTGGTCGCGCAGCGCGAGCTGACCGCTGCTGCCCGTCCCGCTGTCTCCGAAGGCCAAGATTCGCAGCGGCCGCTCCGGTCCCGTCCACGCGCTCGTCAGCCGCAGGCCCGTAGCCACGACCGCGCCGTCCTCGAGGATCTCGTAGCAGTGCTCGGCCCCCGCCTCGAGACCGCTCAGCGTCGCGTCGAACGCCGTGTAATCGACGTCGTCGGCCGTGCGTGACGTCGGGAACGCCTCCGCCGTGGCTTCGACCTCGAGCCACGTGTCGCTCCCGCGCCTGCCGTACCGCACGACGCCACGCCCACCGCGAGTCGACGTCCACGCCACGCGGGCGCTCGTCGTCGTCACGCTCTGCAGGTAGGGCCACCGCCGCAGCCCCGTTCCGTCCGGAAAAGCCGGTTCGTCGCACACCACCGAGCCCGGCGTCGGAGGGCCCGTGTCCGGCCGCGGACCGAGATCCGGCGGCGGTGGCGGCGGCGTGGCCCCGTCCGGGAGGCCCGCTTCCGGCGGGTTCGCCCTCGCGTCCACGTCGGGCGACGCGTCGCCACGCCCCCCGCCCGAGTCGTTGGCGCCGCCTCCCCCATCGTCGTCGCCGCACGCCGACAGCGCCAGAATCACCGCAAGGACCAGCCTCCCCGAAGCCCGCGTCATCGGCCGACTGTGACACGCCCCTCCGGGCGACGCTCGACAGACCGACCCTCCCTTTGCTATCCCCCGGCCGTCATGAGCGACTCGAGCATCGAATCCCAGCTCCGCGCGTTCCTCGTCGACAACTTCGGCTACCGCGGAGCGACCCCCGATCTCGGTCGCGACGTGCCGCTCCTCGACGAAGGCATCCTCGACTCCACCGGCGTCCTCGAGATCGTCGCCTGGCTCGAGTCGGCCCTCGGCGTCACGGTCGCCGACGACGAGATGGTGCCCGATCACTTCGGCTCCATCGCGCTCCTCACGAGCTACGTCGAGCGCAAGAAGAAGAGCTGACGCGTCAGCGAGACGGACACGACCGTTCGCGCGAACGGTTGTAGCCTCCGCACATGTTCCCCGAAGTGCTCGGCATCCGCGATCCGCGGAGCGACCAGTTCCTGATCGACGACGCCCTGCGACGCCACGCCGCTGCGCGACCCGACTCGACCGCGCTCGTCCTCGGCGAGCTCCGCCTCTCGTACGCGGAGCTCGACGCGCTCTCCGATCGGTTCGCCAACGCCATGCGCGGTCTCGGTGTGCGCCGCGGCGACCGCATCCTGGTCGCGCTCGACAACTCGCTCGACTCCGTCGTCGCCTTCTACGGAACGCTCCGCGCCGATTGCGTCCCGTCGCTGATCGGCACCGGGATGAAGCC
>JADZFZ010000381.1 GCA_020854145.1 Deltaproteobacteria bacterium
AGACCGGTGGAGAGACGACGCTCGCGGTGAGGGCACAATCGAGCGATGCCGCGCCGGCGGCGTCGGTGCGCTCGTCTCCAATCGAGCGGGCTCGAGAACCGCGGGCGACCGCCTCAGAGCGCGTCGAGGCGCTCGGGGACGTCGAGCTCTCGCGCTTGGATGTCCGTCTCGTTGTCGAGGTAGCGCACGTCGTCTCGAAGCCGCTCGCGGTCGAAGCCTTCGGTGAAGACGGCGAACCCTACCGGGTGGCCCTGCACGAGCCCGCCGTGGAGATCGATCGTGCCGCCCGTCGTGAGGAAGCCGGCCGAGAGCGCGTTGTCCACGAGCGCGAAGCTCGTCACGTCGATCCCGCCCGACTCGAAGGCGCCGAGCGCCACGCCGCCGATGTCAGGGCGGCAGCTCGGAGCGGGTGTGGACGGGGCGAACGGCGCGAAGCAGACGTCCGACGCGCGGCACTCGCTCGAGGCGGTCTCCGCGATCCGCAGATCCGTCAACGTCGCGCGCGCTGCGAACGTGAGCACCGCGTACTCGCGGACCGAGTCGATCGCGACACGCTCGCCGACGAGCTCGGCGCCGTCCTGGAGCTGCACGGCCCGTCCGTGAGCGCCGTCGCAGTCGCGGCCGAGGCTCGCGCTGATCGTCACGTCCGTGAGCGAGATCCGGGTCGGCGGCTCGTTGCCGACGATCGCGGCGTCGCGGCTCTCCGCGAGGAGCACGCGCGTCAGCTCCACCGATGCGCCCTGCTGCGCGTTGATTCCGCGGCCGAGGTTGCCGGTCGCGGCCTGCGCGCGCGTGGACGAGACCACCGAGTCGAGCAGCGTCGCCGCACCTCCGGGCCCCACCGCGAACCCCGCGGTCCGAGCTCCCGACACGAAGAGACGCGTGCCGGCGACGTCGCCGTCCCGGATCTGGAGCCCGTAGCCGAGAAGCCCGGGATCTTCGACCTCCGATCCGCGAACGACGGAGTCGGTCAGCGAGACGTGCGCGCCGGGCTGCTCCGTCGGGCACGGACGCACGTCGGAGTCGCCGCAACGATCGACGCTCACCTCGGCGATCCCTTCGCTGCCCTCGACGATCGCGCGTGCGAGCGCCACTCGCGCGCGGTCGAAGACGAGCACACCGAACCCGTTGATGCCGTCGTCGCGACGTCGCGTCGCCGTGACGGCGGCGTCGGTGAGGGACACGTCGGCGCCGTCGCCGATGACGTTCAGCCCGAAGTCCGAGGATCGCTCGATGACGACACGCTCGAGCTCCACGCGGCTCGAGCGCACGAAGATGCCGACGCCGTCGCCGCGCGCGGTGGTCGCCGTGTCGCGCACCACGACGTCGTGGCCCGTGAGATGCGCGCCATCGACCACGAGGATCCCGCCCATCGTCGCGCGCTCGATCACCACGTTCTGCACGTGCGCCTCGACGCCGTCGATCACCGCGATGCCCGGCGCGGCGCCGCTCACGTGCACGTCGCGCACGACCGCACCGTCTCCCTGCGCGAGCACGACGGGGTACGGCGGCTCGGGCGTGCTCTGCGTCAGGTGCGTCTCGCTCGCGCACGCGCCCCAGAGCGTCACGCCGGCCGCGACCGGTATGACGGGCCCCTCGTACGTGCCCTTCGCGAGCGCGACGATGGTGCCGTCGCGTGCCCGGGCGATCGCGTCGCTCAGACGCATCGGAGACTCGCGCGTGCCGCGACGTCCGGAGAGCGCGTCGGAGCGCACGAACAGGATGGTGGCGTCGGCGGGTAACGCCTCGGACCAATCGTCCGCGGGGCACGGGCCGCCGACGGCAGCACACCCCGGATCGCCAGGGAAACGAGCCTCCAGCGCCACACACGAGGGCACGTCGTCGGCCTCCCACGGCACGCAGGTGGTGACGCCGGTCGAGCCCGCCGCGGGCCGCTCGAGCCATCCCGCCGGGCACGGACCGAGCACGGGCAGCGCTGCGGGCGCCACGGGCGTCGCGGGTAAGGACGCGTCGGGCTGCTCGACGTCCTCGGGCGGAGGACCGGAGTCGCCCCGCGCGATGCCGTCGCTCCCCGAGCAGCCGAGCCATCCGATCGTCGCGAGAGTCAGCGCCACCGTTGCGAGTTCCGCGGCCAGCCGATGGAGTCCACGCGTCCTCGAGTGCCGCATCAGCTCTTACGCAGGTACTTCACCGGCCTGCGCGGATCGTCAGCGAACGCGTAGCGCCCCCCAGCGCGAATCCCCTCGCTCAGCCGGCGCAGGTGCCAGAAAGCGCGATCGAGCACGAGCTCCTCGTATTCGATGCAGTCGACCTTCGAGCCCACGAGCGCCTGAATCTCGCTCCAGGCGACGAGGGAAGCCGCCCCCCCTTCCCTCTTGATGCTCAGGCCGGCGTCGTCGGCTCGTATGGCGTCCAAGCTCACTCCCAGAGGATACGCAACGGAGGATCTCATCGCGAGTTCCGTCGTCATCACCGTCGGTCCGCATCACGTCCCGTTCGACGACCCTGCGCGTGCGCGCGGCGGACATATTCGTACGGTCCGAGCCTGCGCTCTACCCTTGGTGACACCACCAACTGTCATAGGCATCACGCATGACCGGATCGTCGGCGAATGCGGCCCGTTTCACATCAGGGCTTCGCTCGGGCTGGGCGAGCAGTTTCGTCTCGACGTGTAGGAGATCGGTCAGGG
>JADZFZ010000382.1 GCA_020854145.1 Deltaproteobacteria bacterium
CCCGACGAGATCACGCCTCGCGATCGGTGTCGATCCTCTATCGAGCAGAGCCGCTCGAAAGTCTCCGATACCACCCGCGCCGTGCCGCCGTGAAATCGATGCCCGCGAGCAGCGACGCGAAGGTCGCTCCGTCGATCTGGACCTTGGATTCTGCGACCTCGAAGAGCGGCAGCTGGTAGCTCCCGGCCTCGAGCCGCTTCGCAAGGACGCACCATCCGGAGCCATCGAACCAAAGAGCCTTCGCGATCCGTCGTCGCTTGTTGAGGAAGAGGTAGACGTGCCCGTCGACGGGATCGAGGCCCAGCCGCCGCACGGCGCCCGCAAGCGCATCGAAGGAGCCGCGCATGTCGAGCGGCTCCATAGCCACGAACACGCGGACCGTGGGAGGCAGGCTCAGCACGCGCGCAGCGCTCGCACGAGCCGCACCAGCGTCTCCTCGCGAAAGTCGTCCGGCACCTCGACCGCCGCCTCGCCGATGCGCACGACGTACCGAGATGGGACGTGTTTCGAGGCGGCGGGCACCAGCTCGATCACACGCGGCGTCGCTACCGAAGCGCCGCTCTTCCTCGCCCGCCACCGCGACAGATTGACCCGCCACGCGTGCAGCGAGCGCCCGTCCACTCCGTGCTCCCGCGCCCACTCTGTGGGTGCGACGCCCGCGGTCTTCGCCGCCCTCAGGCACGCCCGCGCATCTGCCTCGTTCGCGATCTTCCGCATCGCGCGCGACGGTGACCGCCGGCAGGGTTCCTGTCATCCCGGCGTCGCTGAGCGGTCACCCTGCTCCGAAGCACGCATCGCGCGAAGGGCAATAACAATCCGCAGCCGCACAGAAGCGCCGTGCGCCCTCGACCATCGGATGTGTCAGTGCGAGTGTCGACGTGCGGGCGGGTCTGACGCGACGCGCGCGTCGAACGCATCAGCCCAAGCCAGCAGGCGCGCGAGGTCATCACCTTGTACGCTACCCGGATTGTCCGGGGGCATCGACGCAGGGCGACCCGACGCTCCGAGGACGTGGCGAATCTCCGCGGCGATGGTGGTCGCGTGATGGCCGGTGAATGGGTACGTGTCCATGCCGAAGTGACGCAGAGCCGCGCGACGACCGCGCGCATGTGTGTGGCAGCTTGCACAGTGTTGCTCGAAAACGGGACGCGCTCGCTCGTAAGCCATACGCTCGCGTTGGGCAGGATCGACGGGCGCCGTGGGCTCGGCATCTTCGCTCGGCTCCGATCCTCCATTCGTTGGCGCTGATGTGCCTCCATCCACGACCGTAGCGTCCGAGGCCGTGCGCGCGCTCGACGTGTCCGCGCGACGGTCCTCTTCGGGGCGCGAGATGCGCGAGGTGGAGCTCGGCGTCCGGATGCTCGAGCCGCCGCACGCCACCACCGCGATGGTCGAGAGCGCGAGGAACGCTCGTGACGCGGCGCCTGCGACTCTCGTCAGGGCGGTCACGGCTCGACGACGCTGAGCTCGCCCATCATGCCCCGCTCGGCGTGCTCGAGGATGTGGCAGTGGAACATCCACGTTCCAGGGTTGCTCTCGAGACGAACCCGGAATCGCACCGTCTGCATCGCCACGACGTTGATGGTGTCGCGCCATGCACGAAACGACGGCGACGTGCCTTGCACGTCGGCGATCTGGAAGCGGAAGCCGTGAAGATGGAAAGGATGATCCATCATCGTCGTATTGACGATCGACCATTCCTCGACGTCACCGAGCGTTGCGAGGAGCGATTCGCCGTCGGGGTAGATGCGGCCGTTGATAGCGAACAACGGCCCCGCCGCCCCGGGATCGCCATGGCCTGCGTGGCCGCCGCCGCCGTCCTCCATCTCTTCGAGCCGAAGCTCGCGCACGACGGTCGCGGGCGGCAGCTCCGGGACTGTCCCGAGCGTCGGGGGTACCGTCAGCGTCGTTGCCGCAGGCTCGCCGGCCGACCGCATCTGGAACACCGAGACATCCGGGGCGGTACCGGTCTCGTGGCCGCGGTCGTAGCTCAGGCTCTGCCACTCGACCACCGCATCCGCCGTCGTGGGAGCGACGACGAGAACGTCGGCGCGCTCTCCCGGGACGAGCAGAATCTCGGCGAGCTCCTGCGGTTGCTCGATCGGTCCACCGTCGGTGCCGATGAGCGTGAAGCGCGCCCCCGGGAGCGCGAGGCGGAAGTAGCGCGCGTTCGCTGCGTTCACGAATCGGAAGCGATGGAGCCCGCCGGGCTGCACGTCGGCGATGGGCAGCGATCGGCCGTTGGCGAGGATGACGTTGCCCTGCCGGCCGACCATCGCCTGTGACTCATCGAAGGGGACGAGCTGCCAGCCCTCGTCGAGGAGGATGTCGTCGAGCACCACGACGTGATCGCTCGTCGAATCGGGCTCGCGGTCGCCCCGCACGACGAGTGTTCCATAGAGCCCGCGCTCGACTTGCTCGTCCGAGCGCACGTGTGGGTGGTACCAGAACGTTCCCGCGTCCGGCACGCGGAACTCGTAGGTGAACGACCCTCCGGGCGCGATGGGCGACTGGACCACCGGGGCACCATCCATCGCCGCGGGGACGCGGACTCCGTGCCAGTGGATGGTCGTGCTTTCTGGTAGACTGTTGGTGAATCGCACGCGAACGAGGTCACCAGTGCGCGCCTCGATGCGAGGGCCCGGCAACACACCGTCATAGGTCCACATGGAGACCACGCGACCTGGCGCCAGCTCCACGTCGGCGACGCGCGCCTCGAGCGTGACGTCGACGACATCGGGCGCCGGATCGGTGTCTACCGCGAGCGTGCCGTCGAATGACCCCTCGGTTGGCGTCGGCGGAGGTTCCGGGGGCGCAGGCTGGGGTGCAGGTGGAACCGGCGGCGGAGCGTGGCCGCCGGGCTCGCCGTCGTCACCGCACCCGCACGCCGCAAGGACTGCCAGGACAGACGCCCATGACGAGAACCGACGCAGGTTCGTCGAAGTCATCTCCACACCTCTCTGCTGTGCTTCCGTTCGCGGTTGCGACTCGCAACTCGGATTTCGATGCTCGTGTCGCGCCATGTCCCGATTGGGCTCGGATCATCGAGCGGTCACCTCGGCCCGGAGCCCGTCACGCTCCAGCTGCTCCGGCGTTGCGGCGGCCGCGACCGTGCCTCCGGGGTGTCGATACCAGCCGGGGTCGCTGCCGTCCTCCGGCACCGTGTCGCGCACTTTGAGGACAGTGAACATGCCGCCCATGTCGATGTACCCGAACGGTCCTGCGCTTCCGCGCATTGGCAGGCTGTTCGGCGGCACGGGCATGGCCATCTCGCCCATGCCTCCCATGCCGGCTTGGCCCATCGTCATGTAGCCTGGGATCAGCCGCTGCACGCGCGCGTCGAGGCGTCGCGTGCCACGCGTGCCGACCATGTTCGGCGCGTCGTGTCCCATCTGGGTCATCACGTGATGCGTCATGTGGCAGTGAAGCGCCCAGTCACCGGGGTCGGTCGCGACGAGCTCCACATCGCGGGTGCTGCCGACGGGAACGAGCACCGTGGTCTCGGGCCACTGACCTGCTTCCGGGATGGGACCGCCATCGGTCGCCACCACCTTGAACGATGGACCATGCAGATGGATAGGATGGTGATCCATCGCGCTCAGGTTGCCGATTCGCAGGCGCACCCGCTCTCCCGTTCTCGCCACGAGCGCCGACGTGCCTGGGAATGCCTTACTGTTGAACGTCAGCAGATTGAAGTCGTTCATCCGCGCGGGGTCAGGACGTCGAGCGCCCGGTCGGATGAACCACTCGCTCGTCATGAGTACGTAGTCGCGATCGACGACGCTGCGCGGACGACGCGGATGAACCACGAGCATCCCCATCATGCCGAGCGCCATCTGTGTCATCTCGTCGAAATGGGGGTGGTACATGAACGTGCCCGCGCGACGGAAGGTGATCTCGTAGAGGAATGTCTCACCAGGCCCGATGGCGCGCTGCGTGAGCCCCGCGACTCCATCCATGCCGTTGGCCAGCGGGACACCGTGCCAGTGGACCGAAGTCGGCTCGGGCAGGCGATTGGTCACGTAGAAACGACAGCGATCACCTTCGACGATCTCGATAGTCGGCCCGGGCGTCCGACCGTTGTATCCCCAGCAGTGCGCCTGCAAGCCTGGCGCGAACTCGTGATCACGGACCTCCTCTGCCGTGAGATGGAAGACTTTGACGCCCTCGACGCGGCGCCACGGCAGCGTGACCCCGTCTGGCGTGATCACCGGCAGGTAACGTCCGTCGCGCTCCGGCGGCGAAGCCGGTTCGACGGGCGCGCGCGGGCGCGGGGGGGTGACCACAGGGTCCATCCGTGCTGGCGCCGGCTGCGCCAGGCCACGGCTTTCCGCCGCCAAGAGCAATCCGCCGACCGCCGCAGTCGTGCTACCCAGGAAGCCTCTCCGAGAGACCATCAGTGCCCCCTTCGTTCGGCGCTTGCGCCGCCGGTGTCGCTGCTGCTGCCGCGAGGCTCCGGCTCAGGGATTCGACCTGCGAGCAGCTGCTCCAGCTCGATGCGTGCAATCCAATAGTCCCGCAGCTCCTGCACTGCGCGAGCTTCGGCCTCCACCAGAGAACGTTGGGCATCGAGCAGCTCGAACACACCGATCTGCATCGCGTTGAAGTCGAGCAGGCGCTCCGCGACGATTCGCCGCCGCAAGGGCACGACGACATCGCGATACTGAATCGCCCGATCGCGCGCTCCCTCGAGGCGCGCTCTCGAGAGCCGAGCAATCGAGCGGATGCGCACTCCGAGCGCGACGTGCCCGGCACGCAGCCGGTCGAGCACGGCGCTGGCAGCGATCGAGCGGCCTCTGCCTTGATCGAGCAGCGGGAGCGTGACCCGGAACGCCGGGCCCACCGCCCACTCTCCGGACTCGTGGGCGGCACCGAAACCCACCTCGACGTCGGGGACCAATCCCGCGACGCGTGTGTACGTCGTCCGCCTCGCAGCCGCGAGGATCCGCAGCCGCGAGATCTCGAGGTCCAAGCTGCGCGCGATCGCGCGTGTCTCGACGTGCGCCAGCGCGATCTCGCGGTTCCGAGGGGCAGGGGAAGGGAGGGCTGGCACGGCGCGCCACCTGGTGTCGCGTCCCCAGAGCCCCATCAGAACGGTCAAGCGCTCTCGTGCAACGTGGACGTTCGTCTCGGCGCGCGACACGGCGATGCGCGCCTCCTCGTGGAACGCTCGCTCGGTGAGCAGATCGATCTCGGCGACGTTGCCAGCTTCGCGCAGGATCGTGGCGGCCTCAAGGGCGGCTTCGGCCGTTGCGAGCACGTCGCGGTGACCCGCGAGCGCCTGCTCTGCTGCCTGATACTCGACGAAGGCGCTCCGCGCGGCGAAGGCCAAGGACAACGTGGCTCCGGTCACGCCGAGCGCGGCTGCACCCATCGCGGCATCGGCGGCCGATCTGCGCAGAGGAAGGAGCACCGTCTCGGTCAGCCCCATGACGACCGCGAGCTCGACGTGAGGCGGCTCGTCGCCCTGGATCGGCAGCCGAACGACGCCTTCCTCAAGCGTCGGGTTCGGCAATGCGGCAGCCTCGATCAGCTCGCCGCGTGCGACACCGAGCTCGCCGAACGCGGCCACGAGATCGCGGTTGTTGAGAAGCGCGATCCGCACCACGTCGTCGCTGGTGAGCTGCCTCCTCAGCAGCCGCCGGACGTCTGCGGGGGTCTCACCGCTTTCGACGGAGGGCGGCTGCCAGCTCCGGCGCACCCGCAACCGGTCGGCTGCATGGTCGCGCGAACGCTCCGCGTAGTGCTCGAAGGATGGCGCGCACGCAACCAACAGCAAGGCAGCGAGCACGCCGCTGGCGTGAGTCTCGCAAATCGGAATCATCGTCCGCCTCCGTGGTGGTGCGCGTGCCCCGACGGGGCCGGCGGATCGGGCTCGGGCGCAGCGGCCGCGCGACGCCCACCAAGCACTCCTTCGCCTGCAGACCAATGGGCCTCGGCGGCCTGCGTACTCGCGGGGTGAGAACCTGGTAACCGTCGGGGGAGACCTGCCGCGCACGCGGACACGCACGCGGCGCACATCAATGCCAGCCAACGCATGTCAGTGAGCGTGCTGGTGCCCAGCGTGCGGGTCGGCGACGGCCGCAGGGAGCGTGAAGTCCATCGCGATGCGCTCGGAGCCGAGCTCGACGCGCACGCTGACGTCTCCGCCGGTCGCTGGAAGCGCGCGCGCCGCGACGAGTGCCCCGAGCGTGGCGTCCGGCGCAAGCGGTGACTCGATCTCAGCGCCGGTCGACGGCAAGAAGCGAAGGCTCGCGTTGCGCACGCGCTCCATCGCGATGGGCACGCGCACTGCGTCGCTGAGGAACACCTGGTGCCTTCCGTCCGGCCGCGCGACGAGCTCGATGTGCACGTCTCCCTGCATGCCGAGCTGCCCGCCGTGGCGTGGGGTGTGATCGGCGTGTGCCGCAGGATCCGCCGGCGCCGCGGAATGATCGTGTCCGCCTTGCCCGTCGCCTGGGCTCGGCTCGCCGGACCTCTGCGCCACGAGGTCCATCCCACACCGAGGGCACCGACCCACCGTGCTCTGCCGAATCTCCGGGTGCATCGGGCAGGCGTACACGACGTTCGCTGGTGCCGAGGGTAGCGCTGGTGCCGATGGCACCGGTGCCGACGTCCGGCGCGCCTGCGGTTCTGCTTCTGCCGAAGACGACGACGAGCAACCCGCAGCCATCACGGCTACGAGTGCCAGGGCGCAAGAGTGGAGTCGCGGCATTCCCCGAGAGCATGCAGCACGCATGCCACCGGCAGATAACGGTATGTGGCATGATCACACACGGCGGGCAGTGACTGGCGCAGCCACCGTGTGACTCGCTCGGTCACATCGCGAAGTCCATCGCGATCACCCTACGCGGCCTCCGGCGATCGCAGGTCGCCTTGCTCGGCAGATCCGATCGCCCAACGGGTTACGCCCGACGAATCGGTGTTGACGGAGATCGCCAACAAGCGCAGGAGCGCTCGGCCTATCAGCTGCCGAGCCGCGGAGTCGGCCGTCGCCAGCGCTGCGGCGGCGGCCTCGATGTGTCCTGCGCCCGGACCGTCCAGGAAATCGCGCCATTGCCGCATGATACGCTCCGCGGCCGCGGAGTCGGTGCGTGCCTCCGCTACGCCAACGTGGAATGCCCGAGCGTCTTCGACGCGTGCGACGACGCGAAGCTCACGAGCGCACTGGAGGACCCTCTCGGGCTCGCGGCGATCGCCGAGCTGGATCGCGACGAGCGCGCTGCGCAGATCGCCCCAGATTTCCTGTAGGGCAGCTGGTGGCGGCGCGGCGTCGAGCATCGCGCGAAGAGCGGCGACGTCCACGGCCTGCAGCGACGGCTCGAGAAGCTCCGCGACGACCCACCAGAGGGTCGCTCGCGCTGCGTGGCAAGCGGGATCGTCGGAAGTCCCGACCGCTACTGTGTTGGGTCCATCGTGGGTCGCCATGTCGGCCTCCATTGAATTGCGAGCAGGAGACGTAGCGCGCGTATCCACCGCAGCCTCAGGGCATGCCGCCGGTCACGTGCCAGTGCGACACCCCATTGGGCGCCTCACCAACGTCCAGCGTCGCCCAGACCGATCGCGTTTCCGTATCGACGACGGAGACCGTGCCGTCCACGATGTTGGTCACGTACGCATAGGCGCCATCGTCGCTGACCACGACGCCGTGCGCGCCACGACCCACTTCGATGGTGGCCACGACGGACATCGATTCGACGTCGAGCTCGTAGAGCCTGTTCGATGGCGGCCGGCCGAGAAGGTTCCCCTGGTCGCACACGTAGAGCCGGCGACCGTCCGGGCTCGGGTAGAGCTGCACCGGACCCTGGGAGCCGTCCGGAAGGCTGGTGCGCTCGACCGTGAGGCTCGACGTCTCGAGCCGAACGACCTCGCGAGTGTCGTAGAGAGACACGAAAGCGAAGCGGCCATCGGGAGAGCAGGCAGTCTGCACGGCGATGCCTCCCAGCGGCACCTCCTCGCTCTCTCCCGTTTCGGGCGCGACCACCGACACGCTCTTGCCGTCCATGTTCGCGACGAACAGACGACCGGCGCAGAAGCGCAGCCCGTGAGGCATCCGGTCCTCGCCCAGCTCGTATCGTGCGACGACTCGACGGGACCCGGCGTCGATGCGCAGCACCGAGCTCGCCTCGTTGCTCGTGGCGTAAGCAAATCGCGACTCCGGATCGAGGATGACGTGTGCGAGGTGCAGCCCGCTCCCAACATCCAGCCGCGCTGCGATCGTGTCGGTCACCGGGTCGAGGACGATGACCTGCTCCGATGGCTCCGGCGCGCCGCCGTGTCCGCCCCCGCCGTGGTCCTCGCCCTCCGGCTCCGCGGGAGGTGCGGTGACCCACACGCTGCGTCCGTCCGGTGCCACCTGCACGTTGTGCGGCGCGAAGGTCGCGCCGGTCGACGGGTCGTCGAGCGTGACGCTGGTCAGCAGAGCGTTCGTCTGAATATCCAGGACCGCGATCGATCCCGAACCTTCCTCGGCGACATAGACCTTCCCACCTTGCGACGCCCCCCTCGGCTCGGTGGTGCACCCGACGAGTAACGAAGCTCCGAGCATCCATCTCATCCGTTGCTTCATGCGTCCTCCTAGCAGCGACCATCCGCAGCTGGCGTGCCATCGGGTCGCGCCTGAAGAGCCGCGAGAGCGCTGTCAGTTGGAATGTGACCAGTGCAGTCACAGGGTGACGGTGAAAGCCACCTCACTTGCGGCAGCGCAAATAGAGGATTTCGGCGAACTCTTCAGCGCTCGCGAGAATTGACCCGGGTGTGCTCTCGAGAAGTGGTCCACCCCCCGTCGCTGGGTGACCGCTCAGCGATGCCGGGATGACGTGGGCAGGATTTGCGGTCACCGTCGCACGCGACGGCTGCGTCGAGCTGTACCGCAATGCCGAGTGCGCCGTGTTCCAATACGCGGCGCAGAAAGGGAGCGAGGACGTCGTTGCCAAGCTCGCCACGTTCGAGGGAACGCTCACCGCCACCGCGAGCAGTTCGGTCTCGCGCTCGAGGAGATCACTCCCGCCGCCTTCAAGGTCGCGCGCGGCTGACGCCCGCGCCCCGTTGGCACGCGGCGAGTGCACGCGCATCCCGGCCTCGCCGATCGGTCACGGCGCAATCTACGACCGCCTGCGAACCGTGCTGCTCGAAGACCACACGACCACTCTGTGACCGAAGCGGTCACATCCGACCTTGGTCTGCCGGACACAGGACTGTTCAGGGACACTCCGCTCCAGTCACGCATTGCGGGAAATGACCGTGCTGATCGGTGCAGCACACCGACCCGCTCCCACAAGCTGGTTGGCAGCTCGCAGGTCCGGCGGCATCCTGGCTGTTCTCGGGTGCTGCGTCGGCGAGCTCGACGCCTCGATCCGCGGGCTCGCCAGCATCGTGCGGCCCGGGCCGGGCCGCATCGAGCCCGCGGCCGGCGTCGATGGGAAAGGGCGTCGGGTCGTTCCCTCCACACGATGCCGCGCCGAACAGCAACGATGCGAGCACGACGTGGATTGCATGATTGGTCATTGCGCGGTTCTCGCGTTCTCGACCGTCGCCGTACTGCTCCCGCACTCTTCAGGGGTTCTGACCAGCACATCTGGCGTGCCGGCGTGGAGGCCAATCCGCTTCTCGACCGTCGCCGACGCCCGTATCGTCACCCGCACGATCGTCGCGTAGGGCACCAGCTCCGTCCGCATTCGATGCGCGCCGTCGCTCCGGTGTTCCTCGAACACTGCCAGCGCGACCCATCCGGGCGCCAGCCCGATGACGTGACAGATGTTGAGAGACTCACCTCCCGCGAGGTGGATCTCGACGAGAGGGATCGCCTCGTCAGCCGTCGGGCAGCGATCGCGCACGAACGCGGCGAGCTGGGTGAGGAAGAACCTGGGCCCGAAGCTGGCCCTCTCCACCATCTCTGCCACGGCGCGCGCCAACTGGGCCTCGGCCGACACGGGCGGCGGCGCCGCGTCATGCCTGGTGTCCTCCGGCTGGTGGGACGAGCCTGTCATGGTCAATGACCACAGCCCGACATCGCGTCGAGCGCATCGTCCATCTCGTCGAGCATTCCCTCCAGCCCAGCGAAGTGCCGATCGCACTCAGCTCGACCGTCGCCGCTGGACTCGAGCCCAGCCATCTCGACCGAATGACGGGACATTGCGGCGTCCATGTCGACGATCACGCCGCGCATGCGGGACATGCCCATGCCGCAATGGCTCATCCGGTCGACCGAGGAGCCGATGCCTCGGGCGATCTCACCCATCCGCGCATCGTGCGTGCGAACATCCGCCATCATCCCGTCGAGCGTCGCCGATGCTTCGGCTGCCGCGCGGTGCCGCGCGTTCTCCTCGCGCGCTTGGGACATCTGCGAGTGCGCTAGGTCCATTTCGGAGCCCGCCGTGTCGGCCATGCAGGCGGGGAGCAGCGAAAGGGCGACGAGACCGGCAACAACCGTTCGAGGGCGCATGGTGGACCTCCGGTCCCTCACCGCAGCACAGACCATACCAGGCCGCGTGCATCGATCTTGCGTCAGTCGATAGCAGCGATGTGACCGGTACAGTCACCCCCAGTGGCTCGACCGGTTACTGCGTGCGGCATGTTCGGCTCGGGTCGCGTTGGAATGCAGCGGATTCGGGGGACCCGTGGTCGTGCTCGAGGAGTGGCAGGCCAGCGACACAGGCATGGCTCGTGCTCGGGTGACAGTCGAAAGGAGGATGACGATGAGGCAAGCAACGGTGAAGGTGGGAGACGTCATGACGGCGCAACCTCATGCGTGCAATACGAGGGACATGCTCGTGGCAGCTGCGCAGATCATGTGGGATCACGACTGCGGTTGCGTCCCGGTGGTCGACGATGATGGCAAGGTCGTCGCGATGATCACGGACCGTGATGCCTGCATGGCCGCGTTCACTCAGGGCCGGACGCTGGGGGACATCGCGGTGGTCACGGCCATGTCGTCGAGCGTGGTCACGTGCAAAGCCGACGACTCGATCGACGACGCGGAGCGGTTGATGCGACAGAACCAGGTGCGCAGGCTCCCCGTGACCGACGAAGGAGGCGCTCTCGTAGGGGTCGTGTCCATGAACGACCTGTTGCGGATTCACGAGCGCCACGTCCGCACGGCTGCTGGCGCCGGATCTCTCGCCGGGACGCTCGGAGCGATTGGAGCGCCACGTGCCGGACGCCTGACGACCGCGGCGGCGTGAGCGAGCCGGGGCAGACGCCGGAGTTCTCTCGCAGCCCGGAGGATGTGCTCGAGGCACGGAGCGTGTCCGCCGTTGCGGGCCTCGGGCCGGAGCAGGTGTCGGCGAGGCGGGCGCAGTTCGGTCCGAACGCGTTGCCGGAGCCTCCTGGCGAGAGCGCCTTGCGGCGACTCGCGCGCCAGCTCGCCAACCCGCTGGTCCTGACGCTTCTCGTCTCCGCCGGCGTTGCGCTCTGGGTGGGATCCAGTCAATCGGGTTCTGTCTCTTTCCTCGGCAAGTACGGCAATGCGATCGCGATTGCGTTCATCGTCGCTCTGAACGCGATCCTCGGGTTCGTGCAGGAGGGTCGCGCGGCGGCGGCGCTCGACGCCTTGAAGCGGATGGTGACTGCGCACGCGCGCGTCAGGCGCGGTGGTGAGACGCGCATCGTGGGCGCCGACGAGCTCGTGCCTGGTGACGTCATGGTGCTCGAGGCCGGAGATGCGGTGCCTTCGGACGCGAGGCTCGTCGAGTCGGCCGAGCTGGAGGTCGAGGAATCGGCGTTGACTGGCGAGAGCCAACCCGTGCCCAAGGACGCCCGCGCGATCGTCGCCGCCGACGCGACGCTCGCCGACCGCCGGACGATGGTCTACCTCGGCACCGCGGTGACGCGCGGACGCGGCGTCGCGGTGGTAGTTGCGACCGGCCGCGAGACGGAGCTCGGGCGAATTGGTGCCATGCTGTCGCAGGTCCGCAAGGAGTCCACGCCGCTCGAGCACCGTCTCGAGGCTTTCGACAAGCGAATCTTGGTCATCTGCCTGGCGGTCAGCGCGGGGCTTTTCGCGCTCGGCGCGATTCGCGGCGGACAGACGTGGCCGCAGCTGCTGCTGCAGTGCGTGAGCCTGGCGGTGGCCATCATCCCGGAGGGACTGCCCGCGATCACGACCATCACGCTCGGTCTCGGGATGCAGCGCATGGCGGAGCGGGGCGCCGTCGTGCGGCGGCTTCCTGCCGTGGAAACGCTAGGCACCGCGACCGTCATTTGCACCGACAAAACCGGGACGCTGACCGAGAACCAGATGACCGTCCGGAGGGTGTGGTGCGCGGACCGCGAGCTCTTGGTGACGGGCGAAGGTTATGAGCCGCGTGGAACCATCGTGCCCCGCGATGGCGCGCGGGGCGGGCCGCCCGACGCTGTGTTGTCCCAGCTGCTCACCACCGGTGCGATCTGCAATACGGCGACGCTCAATCGTGACCCGGGATCGGGCGCTTGGGCGACGATCGGGGATCCGACCGAAGGAGCGCTGCTCAGCCTCGCGTGCAAGGGCGGAGTCGATCCCGAGCCAGCTCGACACGACGCTACCATTGTCAGTGACAGGCCGTTCGACGCGGCTCGCCAGAGGATGACGGTCGTGACGCGAACCGGCGACGGTCCGGAGACCGCGCACGTCAAGGGCGGCGTCGATGTCGTTCTGCCGCTGTGCTCGTCGTTCCGCGTGGACGGCGGCGATCGGCCTCTCGGCAGCGTCGAGCGCGACGCCATTCTCGGCGCGGCAGTGCAGATGAGCGGCGACGCGCTTCGCGTGCTCGCTATCGCGCGGCGGGAGCACGCTGACCCTGCGGACCCCGAGAAGGATCTGGTGTTGCTCGGTTTGGTCGGAATGATGGATCCACCTCGCGCGGGGGTCGCGGACGCGGTCGCGGCGTGCAAGCGCGCAGGCGTTCGCACGGTCATGATCACGGGTGACCACCCCGCAACGGCGGAAGCAGTGGCGCGCGAGATCGGGATCCTGGAAACGGGAAAAGAGGTCTGGAAGGGATCCGATCTCGATATGATGACATCGGCCGATCTGCTCCGGCGCATCGGCGATGTCGCGGTGTTCGCGCGCACCACTCCCGAGCAGAAGCTCGAGATCGTGCGTGCTCTGAAGGCGCGTGGCGAGATAGTAGCGATGACTGGAGACGGGGTGAACGACGCGCCTGCTCTGCGTGAAGCGCATATCGGCGTGGCGATGGGGCGCGCCGGCACGGACGTGGCGCGCCAGGCCGCCGACCTCGTCCTGACCGACGACAATTTCGCGACGCTCGTCGAAGCGATTCGCGAGGGCCGGGCCATCTACCGCAATATCCAGAAGTTCATCTTCTTCCTTCTTTCGTCGAATGCCGGCCTCGGATTGACCGTGCTCGCGGTCACGATGCGCCCGAGCTGGCTCACCCTGACGCCGCTGATGATCCTGTGGATCAACTTGGTCACCAATGGGCTGCCCGCCCTCGCACTGGGCATCGATCCCGCGGATCCACGGCAGATGCAGGAACCTCCCCGGCGAACGACGGAGCCCTTGTTGAGCACGGCGGACTACGCGGGAATCGCATTCGTCGGGGTCGTCATGGCCGCCATGGCGACTGGCATGTTTGCGTTGCCGCCGCCCGGCCACGTGGACCACCCGGAAGGCCATAGAGCCTTGGCGTTCTCGGTGCTCGCCCTGGCTCCGCTCTTTCATGCCTGGAGCTGTCGATCCCCGGTTGCGTCCATCGTAGGCCGCCAAGTGCCCCTCCGAGCGCTCGCAGCCGCCTGCTTGGCGTCCGCGCTCATTCACTTCGCGTCGGTGATGGTCCCAGCGCTACGGCCGGTGTTCCTCACGTTTCCGCTCTCGTGGTCCGACTGGGGGTATCTCGTGCTCCTGAGCGTGGGTGTCGTCCCTGCCGTCGAGCTCGCAAAGCTCCTGCGCCGTGCGACGTCAGCGCGCCACCGCGGTGAGCGCGTGAGCTCGTGATCCCACGAACGACCCCTGATGATCTCTCCTCACGTACCGGCGTGGAGATTCATCGGACAAGTTCGAGCGGGTCGTCAATGCTCGGCGACGGGTGTGCGTGCCCGTCGCCGCAGCTCGGTGACTTGATCGGCGTTGGTCGTGGTGAGCACGAGGTCGACCGCGCCGCCCGCGACAGGTCGGGCTGTGATCACGAGACCCCGCACGCCGAACGGGCACGACGTCATGTGATCGAGCCCGTCGACCATCATCCGCGCGCGGTGACATCGCGCCTGTGACTCGACTTCTGCGGCGGTCGAGCCCGCGGCCACTCGCATCCTGGCGCCGCCTTCGACGTCCTCCACGCTCGAGGAGTGCGACCACGGGCAACGACGCTGCTCTGTTTCCGCAACGCCTGCGCATGCCTCGCGTAGCTGCGCGTCCAGCGTGTCAGCAGCCGCCTGATGCTGGGCTGCGAGGCGATGATGAGACGCGCCGTCGTGGTCGACGGGGCCGACGCCCGCTCGCCCCGCCAACGGCGTCGGCGGCCGGCGGTCCACCTCGTCTCCCGTCGTGTGATGCTCGCGGCTCGCCTGCCGATGCTCGGCCGCCGACATGTCCTCGGGTGCAGTTCCCCGCGACCCGCAGCCCAGCAACACGATGGTGACTCCCGTCCACAGCGTTTGTCGCATGACGTTCTCCTCTTGCGGAGGGAGACGCAGCAACAGACGTGCCTCCGTAAATCGGCGACCATGATCAGGCCCGCCGCGAACGGCTTGCGCGCGAACATGCTCGGCGCCGGCGAATCAGCCGCCTACGGCGCGCGGCATACGATGTCGCCAGCACAACAAGCGTCGGCGGTTGCGGCGGAGAAACACGTGTCGGTCGTCGCGCAGTAGCAGTCACCCGACGCGCAGAATCTTCGGTCGCCTTCCACGATCGGGTGGGTGCCCCCGCAGCCGGGCCCTGCGTCGCCGCCATCTGCCGCACAAACGACGGCCGCTCCGCAGCAGGCTGCCGCGGTGCCCGCTCCGAAGCAGGCATCGCGCGAAGGGCAATAACAATCCGCGGCCGCACAGAATCGCCGTGCGCCTTCGACCATCGGATGTGATCCCAGGCAGCTCGGCCCAGCATCGTCGCCGGCACCACACACCACGAGGTCGCCGCAACACGTCATCGCGGTGCTCGCTGCGAAGCAAGCATCTCGCGTCGGGCAGTAGCAGTCCGCGGCAGCGCAGAAACGTCGGTCGCCTTCGACCATGGGATGCGAGCCGCTGCACATCGTCGGTCCGGTGTCGTCGCGCGATCCGCCGTCGTCGGCCGAGCCGCCCGCGTCGTCACTGGCGCCGCCGGAGTCGTCGCTCGCGCCACCATCCTCGCTCGATCCGCCACCATCTTCGCTCGGCCCGTCACCGTCGCCGCTCGACCCATCGAGCGTTGCGCTCCCGCCTTCGATCATGCGCGCATCGCCTCGACCCGCGTCCCGCTCGCCGTCGTCGGGACCATCCGAGTCCCCACCGCAGCCAGCGACCCACATCGCTACGAGCACCGCGACATGCGCGTGCGTGAATCGGCTCATCACCCACCTCGAGGGAGGATTGTGCCTGGGTTCTCGGGGTCTGAGAAACGACAGACTCTCGTGTCCTTCCAGAGAGGCACTAGGGGACGGGATGGAACAGCATGGAACAGATGCCTGCTGCCCGCGCTCCGTTCGGGCCTGTTTCTCAGGCAGATGCGGCGGCTCGGTCTCGTGGCTCCGGGGTTGCGTAGCGCCCCGGACATGCGC
>JADZFZ010000383.1 GCA_020854145.1 Deltaproteobacteria bacterium
CGCTCACGTACAGGTTGGCGTGCTCGTCGTCGCCGCTGCCGCCATCGGACCCGCGCGCGCCGCACGTCGCCAGGACGCGTGCGCCCCATCGACGCAGGCTGCACGACGAGGCGGGCAGGCCGGCGGCCTCCACCGGACGGCCGCGTGCTCCTCGAGCGATTCGCTCGACCAGAGTCCCGTGCCCGTCGAAGCGCAGCAGATCGGGGAAGTCCGCGCCCGCTCCGACGACGAACGCGTCGCCGACGAAGGGCAGGCTCGACATGGAGGTCAACATCGCAGGCGCGGCGCGGAAGAGCGCGACGAACAGCTCGAGCATGTCGCCCACCCATTCGGGCGTCGCAAGGGGCTCGACCTCCAGCTCCGCGGTCCGACCGTCGGGAAAGACGTCCAGCGCACGACGACGGGCTTCTGCGCCCGCCTCCGCGTCGAGGGGCAGCGATACGCGCCAGTGCGTGCCCCAGTGGCTGACGTCGTGGGCCGCGACGGGAGCTGCGACGCGCTCCCACGTGCGGCCGCCGTCCGCGGTCCGCGCCAGCAGCCCGCCGAGGACGACGGCGAGACCGTTCTGCGCGTCGAGGAAGCTCGCCCCCTGGACCGGCAGATCCAGGGCGAGACGGGGCTCGGCGGAGCCGTCGGTCACGTGGAGCTCGTCGCGCGTCTCTCCGCGAAGGATCGCGACGATCCCCGCCGAGTGCGTCGGACGGAACGAGCCCTCGATGCCGACGCCCGCCCGCTCGAGCGGACCGAGGAAGCTCGTGGCCTGCCAGCGCGCCCCGCTCTGATCCACGAACCGCCAACCCGCTTCGGTCACGACCGCGCCGACGATGCCACGCGCGATCACGTCGGGTGCGGCCTCCACGCCGTCGCGCGCGACGGCGAGACGCATCCCGTGCACCGCCACGGCATGACGACCGTCCGGCAACGTGCCCAGCAAGCGAGGCTCCTCCAGGGCGGAGGCCAGCTCGACCCGCGACGGAGGCACCGCTGCCGGCCGGATCTGCACGGCCGCCGCGGTTGGCCGCGCAGGCGCGCCCGCGCACGAGAAGAGGGCGAACGCGAGACTCGAGAGGATGCGCGACGAGAGCGCGGTCGGCGGCATGGCGCGCGAGTGTACCGCCGCCTGGAGCGACAGTCGGTCGGACGCCTGGTCCCGCCGGGTCGGAGTGCTATCTCGCGGCGATGGCTCGGGCACGCGAGCGCGGCGCGGACCCGCGCGGCCGTAGGACGGTTGCGGTGGCCGCGGTTCTCGCGGCCGTGACGAGCACGTCGCTCGGGTGCGAGCCCACGCGCGACGCGACGGCGCAGGACGCGCCCGCGCCGCAGCGCGCGCGTGCCCCGGCGCCGCCTCCGGTCGACGATGCGACGTGGGGGCACGTCGAGGTGGTGCGCCCCGGACAGCCGGTGATCGAAGGAAAGAGCCTCCGCGTCGACGCGGAGCACGTGGCGGCCATCGCCAATGCGCAGGCGGGCGCGTTCCGTCATCGGTACGGCGACCCAGCGACGTTGGCAGAGCTCGTGCGCGACGTGGCGCACGATCGGCTGCTGGCGGACGAAGCGCGACGCCGCGGCATCGCGCGCCGACCGGACGTCGTGCACCAGATCGACGAGCTGCTCGCGCGCGAGCTGCTGCGCGATCGGCTCGCATCGATCGATCGCCAGGTGGTGGACGAGGCGACGCTGCGCGCTTGGTACACGACGAACCTCCGCATCTACACGCGGCCGCCGCAGGTGCGCGCGAGGTTGCTCGGCGTGGCCGACCCGGCCGAAGCGCGCCGCCTACGCGCCCGCGCGCAGTCGATGTCCATCGAGCGTTTCACCACGCTCGTGCGTCGGGAGGGCGAAGGGCGGTCGCGACGGCGCGGCGGCGACACGGGCTGGTTCGACGTGGATGCGGGCACGGTGGATGCGGCCGTGATCCGCGCGTGCTTCGCGGGCGCGGGGATCGGCTTGCTCCCGGGTGTCGTCAAAGGCGACGACGGGCTCTGGTACTTGGTGTACGTCGCGGAGCGCGAGGGCGCCGAGGTGCGTCCTTTCGAGCGGGTGATGCGCTCGGTCGAGTCGCACTGGCGCGCGGAGCAACGGGCGCGTGCGCGCGAGTCGCTCGTCGCCGGTCTGGCGAGCCGCAGGTCGGTTACGATGCATTCCGTGGACGGCGTGTTGCGCTACGTCGGTGGTCCGCCGCGCGATGCGGGTGTGCCGGCTGCGGCGGCGGACGGAGCGACTGTCCCCGCGCCGCCGACGCCCGACGACGACCCGGAGAGCGACGACGAGGCGGAGTCCCCATGAGCGACGTGGCCTCGGCTGCGAGCGGGCCGCGCGTCCTCGAGTGCCGACACCCGCACAGGGAGGCCACCGTCGCCGCGAGCTCGGGGTCGGGCTCGCTGCCGACGGACGTGATGGACGCCGGCAACCGCCGGCTCGTCATCGCAGCGCTCGTCTACGCAGGCGCGTGGATCGTCGCGATGTTGGGCGCTGCGCTCCTGACGACGGCGATCCTGCCGGCCGTCGGGGCGCCGGACACGGGGCCGCCGGGCGGCCTGGCCTATCAGTACGGCCTCTCCGCGGTCGTCATCACGGGCTCGCTCGCGTTCGCATGGCTGCTCCGCGCACGGCGTGCGAAGGGGCACGCCTGCGGCAACCTCGCGATCGGCTTCGAGCTCTTCGGCGCGCTCGGCATCCTGATGTCCGAGCTCTGGCACGGGGTGCCGCTCGAGGCCGCCGGCCACAACGCCGGCGGGATCTCCTGGGTCTGCGGGTGGATGATCTTCTTTCCGATCGTCGTGCCTTCGACCAAGCGAAGAGCGGTCGTCGCAACCATGCTCACCGCGGCGACCGGGCCCGCGATGCTCCTGATCGTGTGGCTGCGCGACGTGCCGCTGCCCGGCCCTGCCACGATCTTCTTCTGGGTGCTCTCGTTCCCGATGAGCGCGGGGATGGCGCTCGTGGGCGCACGTGTGGTGCACGGTCTGGGTCGCGAGGTGGCCAAGGCGCGCGAGCTCGGGAGCTACCGATTGGTGGAGCGGCTCGGACGCGGCGGCATGGGCGAGGTCTGGCGCGCGGAGCACCGGCTCCTCGCGCGCCCTGCAGCGGTGAAGCTGATCCGTCCCGAGACGCTCTCGCGCGCGGGCGGCGCGGACGCGGCCGTCAAACGGTTCGAGCGCGAGGCGCTGATCACGGCGGGTCTTCGCTCGCCGCACACCATCGCGCTCTACGACTTCGGCCAGGCTCCCGACGGCTCGCTCTACTACGCGATGGAGCTGCTCGAAGGCATGGACCTCGAGACGATGGTGCAGCGGTTCGGACCCATCCCCGCGCCTCGCACCATCTACCTGCTCCAACAGGTCTGCCGCTCGCTCGCGGAGGCGCACGCATCGGGCCTCGTGCACCGCGACGTCAAGCCCGCGAACGTCTTCGTGTGCCGGCTGGGCCTCTCGTACGACTTCGTGAAGGTCCTGGACTTCGGCCTCGTCAAGCCGAGCCAGGCGCAGACCGACGTGAAGCTCACCGCCGAGGGCGTGGCGAGCGGGACGCCCGCGTACATGGCCCCCGAGGTCGCGACGGGCGAGGCGGAGGTCGACGCGCGCGCGGATCTGTACGCGCTCGGGTGCGTCGCGTACTGGATGCTCACCGGACAGCTCGTGTTCGAAGGCGGCAGCGCCGTCCGCGTCATCGCGGATCACGTGCGCACGCCGCCGGTGCCGCCGTCGCAGCGCACCGAGGTGGAGATCCCCGACGCGCTCGAGGCGCTCGTGCTCGAGATGCTCGAGAAGGCGCCCGCCGATCGTCCGGCCGACGCCCTCGAGGTGCTGCGCAGGCTCTCGGCCATCGAGCTCGACGACCCGTGGACCGAGCACGACGGCGACGCGTGGTGGCAGACGCACCAACCGCAGGCGCGTCCGGCCGGCGTGCGACCGTCGACCTCGTCGAGCGCGAGGGAGCGCGCCGCGTGACCGGCGGCCCCGACGTCGCGCGCGCGGCGACGTGGGCGACGCTGTGCTCGGGCTTGCTGATCGCAGCGCAGGTGGCCGGCAAGGCGACGCGCGACGCGTTGTTCCTCTCGAGCTTCGACATCACCTCGTTGCCCGGCGTCCTGATCGTGACTTCCGTCGCGAGCATCGTCGCCGTGTTGATCGCGTCGAGGGCGAGCACGCGGTGGGGCCCGCGCCAGCTCTTCGTGGGCACGTCGGTCCTCGCCACGACCTTGCACGGCGTGTCGTGGGCGCTCGTGTCGATGTCGCACGATCGGGCCGCCGCCTTGCTGGTCTACGCGCAGACCAGCGTGCTCGGTGCGATCGGCATCAGCGCGTTCTGGTCGCGCGTCAACGAGACGTTCGACCCGCGCTCGGCGCGATCGCTGTTCAGCCGGATCGCGGGGGGCGGCACGTTGGGCGGTCTCGTCGGTGGTCTGCTCGCGGAGCGTGTCGCGGCATACCTCCCCATCGCGTCGATGCTGCCGATGCTCGCGCTGCTCTCGATGGGCTGCGCGGTGTGCTCTCTGCGCATCCGGATCGAAGGGGTGCAGCCTGCGAGGCCCGGTCCCGCGGCGAGCGACGCGGCTGACCGCGACTCCGCGAGCAACACATCGGCGACGGGCACGTCGGCGCTCAAGACGCTGGCCTCGGTGTCGTATCTGCGCGACCTCGCGTTGCTCGTGGTGGTCGGCACGGTGGCGGCGACGTTGCTCGACTACGTCTTCAAGGCGCAGGCGTCGGCCTCGTTCGCGCGCGGTCCGGAGCTGCTGCGTGCCTTCGCGGTCTTCTACGCGATCGCCGGGCTCCTCACGTTCCTCGCGCAGCTGTCGCTCTCGCGTTGGGTCCTCGAGCGCGGGGGCATCGCCGTCGCGGTCTCCACGTTGCCTGGCGTCGTCGCCGCCGGCGGAATCGCGGCGCTCGCGTTGCCGGGTCTGGCGAGCGCTGCCATCGCGCGCGGCGCCGAGACGGTGCTGCGGAGCTCCCTCTTCCGCTCGGGGTACGAGCTCTTCTACACGCCCATCCCACCCGACGAGAAGCGCGGCACGAAGCCCATCATCGACGTCGGGTTCGACCGCGCAGGCGACGTCCTCGGGGGCGCGCTGGCGCAAGGGCTGCTGGTCGTCGCTCCCGTCCTGGCGGGGCGGTTGATGCTCTTCCTGGCTGCGGTGCTGGGGCTGGTCGGCGTCTTGGTCGCCCGTCGATTGGCCCGAGGCTACGTCCACGCGCTCGAGCGTGGGTTGATGACGCGCGCGCTGGAGCTCGACCTCGACGAGGCGGCCGATCACACGACCAAGAGCACGCTGCTGCGGACCCTCGGAGGCATGACGCTCGAGCGGACGTCGCTGCCGGGCGCCCTCGCCGCGGCGCGACGCAGCGGTGCGGCCGCGGGCGCGCAGACGGGAGGAGCGCCGAGGCCGTCGACGATCCCGCCGCCGGGTGTGAACGACCTGACGACGACGCGATTCGCGGCGCTGCGCGGAGGCGACGCGGCGGCGGTGACGAGCGCCCTCGCGGAGGTGCGGCCGACCGACACGCTGCTCGTCGCGCAGGTCATCGCGTTGCTCGCGTGGGACGACGTCGCGCCGGCGGCGGGCGAGGCGCTGCGGCGTTTCGGCGCCCGCATCACCGGGCAGCTGGTGGACGCGTTGGTCGACGCGAAGAGCGACTTCGCGGTGCGGCGCCGGGTCCCCCGCGTGCTCGGCACGATCGAGGATCGCCGCGCGACCGACGGTCTGGTGTCCGGGCTGGCGGACCGCCGGTTCGAGGTGAGGTTCCAGTGCGCCCGCGCGCTGGCGCTGCGACCCAAGGGTGAGCTCGACATCCCGCGCGAGACGGTGCTCGAGGCGGTCGAGCGCGAGCTGAAGGTCGGCAAGCGCGTGTGGGCGAGCCAACGTCTGCTCGACGGGTTCGACGACGTCGGGCCCTCACCGTTCGTGGACGAGGTGCTACGCGATCGCGCGAGCCGGAGCCTGGAGCACGTCTTCACGCTGCTCGCGCTCGTGCTGCCGGAACAGCCGCTGCGCGTGGCGTTCCGCGGCTTGCACACGGACGACCGCGCCTTGCGAGGGACCGCCCTCGAGTACCTCGACAGCGTCCTGCCCGATCGCATCCGCGAGCTGCTCCTGCCGCTCGTCGAGATCGAGGTCCCGCGCGCCGCACCGCGGCCTGCGGAGAGAGTCGTCGAGGACCTTCTCGTGTCGAAGGAGTCGATCGATCGACGTCTGTTCGAGCTCAAGGACCAGCCGGCGCCGCGCCCCGAGCCGTCTCCGGCGGCCGAGGCGGACGAGAGCTGATCACAGCAGCATCTCGACGTGGATCGTGGAGGTGCCTTGCCCGAGCCCTGGTGTACCGGGCGTTTTGTGCGGCACCACGACGACCACGAAGGTCCGGCCGTTGTGCACGACCCAGCGGATCTTCGTCTGGTTGTCGTAGTCGTTGAGGAACGGGAAGAGGCCCATCTCCGGATACCACCGGCCTGCGACCCCGCCTTGCTGCTCGATCTCCCACGTGTTCGAGACGGAGCTGCTGCGGTCGTTTCCGGTGTCCGGGAACACCCACCCGGAGATGCTGTGGCTTCCGTTGCTCCAGCCCGCGATCGTGTCGTTGCCGCAGACCGTCCGGTTGCGCTGCAGGCGCGGATCGTTCCGGATGCGCGTCGCCTCGTCGATCCCGTTGAGCGGCCGCGCGAGCGGCGTCGGACCCGCGGGGAGGATCGTGGGACGAGAGCCTGGCGTGAACTCCACGTACCCGCGGCACTCCGTGGCGGCCATCGCCGCCGCCGCTTCGAGCTCCTCACCGTACTTCTCCCAGATCTGCTCGATGTCCGACGACGGAGCGGGGTTCTCGACGAGCTTGACGTAGCCCGCCCACCCGGCGAACAGGACGCACGGGAGGCCGAGCACGACGGCGAGGCAGCCCATCACCACCCACTTGAGCTTGCCGCCCTTCTTCTTGGGCGGCGGCGCTGCGGCGGGAGGTTGGGCGGGCGGAGCGTAACCCTGCGGAGCGCCCGGCTGACCCTGACCCGGATAGCCTGCGTACTGACCTGGATGGGGCTGTTGCGGCTGCATCTCGTCTCCTGTGATCGTTGATCGCGAGCATCGCCGGATCCGCGGCTGCACGCCCGCTTGCTGCGCGTTGGATGCGTTCGGTCGCGGTATTCACCGCACGTGGCGAAAGCCGAGGATCGAGAGCGGCTCGTCCGACAACGTCATGGCGATGTGCTCGCCCATGTGGATGTGCAGCATGCGATGCGGGCCATCGAGGTAGAGCCGCCCGTCCATCATCTTGCTGACCGCGACGAGCGACTCGCCTTCGGGCACGAGGCCCTTGCGGAGCGCGTAGCGCTCGCCTTTCGGCACGTACGGCTCGCGCACGACGAACTGGAGCTTGCGCGACGTCGGCGGCAGCACGCGACCGCCCGCCGAGCGCTGCGCAGCGGTCGAGCCCGCGGCCGGTCCCACCCAGACGCCGCTCGACTTCTGCTCCTCGGAGACGTCGCCGATCTTCAGGATGTAACGCGACGTCTCCGCGGGGCTCGCCGCGCAGAAGAGCGCGTCGTTGAGCACGCGCGCGTGCAGGAGCTCGCCGTCGCGCTCGACCTTCATGCGGGCGAGCACGGCGACGGGGAGGCGGCCGTCGAGCGCGGCAGCGAGCCCATCGCGCGCTTCGCCCTGCGTGATCCCGCAGAAGTAGCCGACCGAGAAGCTCGGTGCGGAGTTGACCGCGACGACCGGACGGTCCGGGCCGATCGAGTGCGACGCCGACAGCAACGTGCCGTCGCCTCCCACCGTCACCACGAGCCGTGCGTCCTCGACGAGCTTGCCGAGCTTGCGCCAATCGAGCTCCAGCGTCAGCGGCACGTAGCGCGCGCGCACCTTCAGCCGGGCGAGGGCGTCGCGCACCTCGCGCATCGTCTCTTCGTGCTGGCGATTGGCGGCGGGCAGCTTCGCGACCGACGGATCACCCGCTGCGAGCAGCTTCTTCACGCGCGCGTCGCGGTTCTCGCGCACGTGAACCGTGTAGGCGCTCTTCTTGTACACGACCAGCACGGACGTCGGGCGCGCGCTCATCGCGACCCCGAACGCTGCGTTGGGACCAGCTCACCCGCGCTCCAGGCATCGCGCAGCCGTGCCACGCCTGTCTCCGTCTTGAGGTCGTCGAGCACGCCGGCACGCGCGAGCCGGAGCACCTCGTCGATGTGCACGAGCCGCGTCTCGGCCCCGTGCTCGAACGGGCTGCCGTCGCCGTGCGCGTCGCCCGGATCGTCCGCCGGCAGCTCGGCTGCCAAGAAGTACACGCGTTCCGCCGAGAGCCCCGGCGACAGGAACGCGCCGGCACCGAGCAGAGTCCAGTGCGATGCCTCGATGGCGTGCCCGGTCTCTTCCATCGCTTCTCGCGACGCGCACGTACGAAGCGCGTCTTCGGGGCTCGCGCGCGCGGCCGCGATCTCGTGCGGCTCGATCAGGCCGGCCGGCAGCTCCCACGTGGACGCCGTGGGGTGCGCGTCGGGCAGCGCGCCCTCGGGGCAGCCCAACCGCGTGCGCAACGGCTCGCCTCGGAGCGCGAGCGGCGGGCGCACGTTCGAGCGTACGAGCACGCGCAGCGCGCCGTCGGGACCGCAGTCGAACAGCAAGAGCACGACGGCGTCGAGGGCGCGTCGCTCGACGAGATCGTAGAGGTGCGGCTCGCTCGCCGCGGCGCCGTCGCGATGGACGCGGACGAGGAGGCGGCGCAGCCGAAGGAAGCCGCTCGGCTGGGTCGGAGTGTGATCCTCGACGACCTCGATGGAGACCGGAAGGCGTGCGAGGGTCACCGTGGAGGATCCTCCTCGGGATCCGGCGGCGGGGGCTCGGTCGTGGGCACTCGCCCCTCCGCATCCCGAGACGGGCACGTCGCGCATCCGCGTCCCGTGCGGCTCGGCGAGCCCGCGATGGAGGCGCGGACGACGAGCAGGCTGCCGCCCAGGACGATTCGCTCGAAGGTGTCGAACCCAGCGGAGACGAGCCGCGCACGCAACGCTTCTTCTCCGTGCAGCCGCATCCCCGACACGCGACCCGCGACCCGTTGAGCGAGCCCCATCGGCGTCACCATCGCTCGCGGCAGGATCGACGTCACGACGTAGACCCCGCCGGGCACGAGCACCCGACGCACCTCGCGGAACACCGCGTCCGGGTCGGGATAGAGGTGGAGCGCGGTCAGGTTGAGCACGCCGCCGAACGAAGCGTCGGCGAACGGCAGCCGGGTCGCGTCGCCGCGCACGAACGAGATCTCGTGGACGTCACGGCGTTCCTCTCGTGCGAGGGCCTCGTCGAGCATGGCACGCGAGACGTCGAGGCCGATGACCGGATCACCGGCGTGATCCCGCGCGAGCCACCACGTGAACGGCGCGGCTCCGCACGAGAGGTCGAGCAACGGCAGACCCGCCGCGGGCGCGAGCAGCGCGCGCCACAAGGTGTGCTCGCTCTCGAGATCGAGCGGCCACCGGAGCATCCGCGGCAGGCCGTGCTCGCGCCAGAAGCGTCGATAGGCCTCCGCGAACGGCTTCGCTTCCATGACGCGCTGGGCGACCGACGGTGGCTCGCGCTCCGCGCGGACGAAGTCCGCGACGTCCGCGTGTACCGCGTAGCGCTGCGCGCTGCCCACGCCGACGAGCGTTCCGCCGCCCATCGTGCCGTCGGGCTCGAAGAGCAGGTAGCCGCCATCGGCGGGGTCACGCAGCAGAGGCAGCAGCGACTCGATCGGGATCACGGCGGGCGCGCGATGATAGCGGACACCGCGGCAAGTTCGCTCGACGGCGGGCGCGA
>JADZFZ010000384.1 GCA_020854145.1 Deltaproteobacteria bacterium
CCCGAAGGGTACGCGCGCGCCCGGGCCGAACGCCACGTTTGCACGCGCGACCTTCGCGAGGTGCGCGCACCGAAGCGCCTCACGCACGCGCACCGCGGCGTCAGCCTTCGTAGCGCACGGGCCAGCCGCCATCGGGAACGCGGCCTCGACTCACGTGCGCGCGCCAGCGGTCGAGCAGGATGCGCTGGTGCGAGAGGAAGCGGTGCCAGTCGAGCGGGATCGACGCGCCCGTTCGGACCGAGAGCTCGATCCAGGCGTAGATGCGGTCGTCGAGCGTCGAGGCTTCGTCCTCGAGCATGTGCATGTCGTCGCGCGGGCTCCACGCGTGGCCGCCTCGATAACGCACGTTCGCCTGAGCCGGCTTGCGGAAGCGTGCCCACCACTCGCTCCAGCGTTTGCGGTCCAGGCACGGCTCGGGCGGCATGAGCAGCGGCGACCAACCGCGCTTGAACGGCTCCTCGTTCGGCAGAGGGTCCGGGATGGGCCCGTCGGCGAGCAGGAAGGCCCCGGTGATCCGCTCGAGCGCCTCCGCCGCCGCGAAGACCTCGGCCTCGAGCTCCGAGTCGAGCTTGTCGAGCAGGATGCCGACGGCCTCGATCGAGCCGTGCCATCCGAGCGCTCGCAACACCAGCGGCTCCGATCCCGTCCGCGCGAGATCCAGCAACAGTCGCTCTCCGTCCTCGCGTGCACCCGCGACCGCGACGAACATGGCGGCGTCCGACTGCGCCGGCAGGTTCGCCAGGCACAGCTCGAGGGCACGGTTGAAGCCCGACTGCCGCCGGTGTGCGAGCGCCGCCAGGATGCCCGCGCGCACCACCGCAGGAGCACGGTGGCGCAGCACCTCGCGAAACGCAGAGCCGGGGACGGGGCGCTCGTAGAGCATCAACGCGCGTGCGCCGTGGAGCGCGATGTCACGATCATCGTCCGTCGTCGCGGCGATCGCGTCGTCGAGCGCGAGCTCTCGGCGGTGCCCCAGCACGTGTGTGGCGATGCGCCGTCGCTCGACGCGCCGGTGCGTCCGCCATGGCGCGAGCAGGCCGCCGATGCCCGGGTGCGGCGCGAGCACCAACGCATCGGCCACGGCCCCGGCGACCTCCGGGTCGTCGAGCGCCACCACCTCGAGCAACCTCGCGATCTCGTCGAGAGCATCACGCCCGTCGATGCAGCCGAAGACCATCACGAGCGCCCACGTCAGCTCGGGATCCGGCATCGGTCGGTCCTCGAGCAGCGACACCAGGTGCGGCAGCACCTCCGCGCCGCACGCATAGAGCGCATCGAGGCGCGTGAGCAGCCTGCGCTCGCTGACGTCGCCGTGTGTCCACGGCAGGTCGCGTTGCGGAAAACGCATGCGACCCAGCGAGGCGAGGTCGATGATGAGCTGCTCCGCACGCCAGCGGAGCAGCTCCCCGCTGGTGATCGCGGTGCCGTAGATCGACTCGAGCGCGGCCTCCGCGTCGTTCGGCGCCTCGGGCTTCTCGACCCGCACGTCGATCACGTCGTCGTCGTCGTCCTCGTCGTCTCCTTCGTCGTCCTCGCCGCCGCCGACCACGCCGACCGACGCCTCCGCGAGCGCGAGCAGCTCGTCGACGTCGACGCCGGCGGCGAACACGGCTGCGAGCTTCGGCACCTCGGGCGCGAGCTCCTCGAGGGGCGGCAGCGGAACCTCGGGCCGCACGGCTTGCCGCGGGATCCGCACCAGCACGGGCTCGCCCTCCATCGCGACCAAGTCGCCGGTCGGCTGGGGCACGGGCCGCTCGTCGGTCGGGCTCGGCAGCTTCGCGTCGAGCAGCCGCGGCAGCACGCTCGCGCACAGCTCGAGACACTCGTGCACCGCGAGGTCGTCGGTCGGAGTCTCCTGCAGCAGACCGAGCGACTCGCGCACGCAGCGGAGCGCGTTGGTCACGTGACCGTGGAACTCCTGCCAGCTCTCGCGGCGCATCTCCGCGCGGTAGAGCTCTTCGAGCGCGTCGGCGATCGCGGCCTTCACGTCGCGCGTCGCGATACGCGGATCCTCGACGCGGCGGAGGCCGAGCAGGGCCCTATCGAGGAGCGTGCGCGCCGCGCCAACCTCCCCCGGTGCCTCGTCCGCCGTCATGGCGCGCGACCACGATGCCACCGGTCCCCCGCGTCCTGCAACTCGCGCCTTGTTCGCGTCGGCAGCGACGTACTAATCTGTTCGCCGCAATGCGCGTGACGGGTCGCGTCTGGCTCGAGGGACAGCAGCTCGATGCGCAGGTCATGTCGTTCCGCATGCGCGAGGCGCTCTCGGAGCCCTTCGACGCCGAGCTCCTGTTCATCCACGACCACCCGAACATCCCGTGCGAGCCACTGCTGTGGACCGGCGCGTACGTCACGCTCACCGACGAGGTCGCCGGACGCACGCGCCTCTTCCACGGCGTCGTGGAGGAAGCGGGCTACCACTCCGTGCGCGAGCATCGCCACGTCTATCGCGTGCGCCTGCGACCGCAGGTGCACGGCCTGGCGTACCGGCACCGGACCCGCATCTTCCAGGACAAGACGACGGTCGAGATCGTCGAGCAGGTGCTCACGGAGTCCGGCATCCCCGCCGATCGCGTCTCGTTCACGCTGACGGGCGACTACCCGACGCGCGAGTACTGCACGCAGTACAAGGAGTCGGACTTCGCGTTCGTCTCGCGCCTCCTCGAGGAAGAAGGCATCTACTACTGGTTCGAGCACGACGAGGCGGGACACGTCTTGTGCCTGCGCGACGACCCTGCCGCGCACGCGCCCATCGACGGCGGCGGCACGATCCTCTTCACGAAGCGCGCGGACACCGACGGCGAGCACGTCTGGGACGTCGTGTTCTCGGCACGCATCGTCAGCGACGCGCACCGCACGCGCGACTGGAACTGGCAGACGCCGTCGGCTCCCGTACGCGGCGAGCTCGGCGAAGGCGACGGCCTGCTCTTCACGTACGAGTACCCCGGCGGCTTCACGAACGACGCGATGGCCAATCGCCGTGCCGGCGACCGGATGCACGCACAGATGGTCGACCGTTACCAGCTGACGGCGCGCTCCAACTCGTGGGGCATGGCGCCCGGGCGGCTCATCGGCATCCCGAACCTGCGGCCCGCCAGCGCCGTGGGCGAGTACCTCCTGCTCGAGGTGGAGCACCTCTTCACGCGCGGCGAGGTGGAAGCAGGCGGCAGCGAGGGCTCCTCGGAGTACACGACGCGCATCCGCGCGATGGCGCGCGACCTCCCCTACCGCCCACCGCGCCGGACGCCACGGCCGAAGGTGTTCGGCACCGAGGTGGCGACCGTGATGGGGCCGGCCGGCGAAGAGATCTACCCGGACCAGCACGGCCGCATCAAAGTGCTGTTCTACTGGGATCGCGAGAGCCCCGCGGACGACAACGCGAGCTGCTGGATCCGCGTGCAGCAGATGAACAACGCGGGGACGATGCTGCTCCCTCGCGTGGGCTGGGAGCTGACGATCCGCTTCATCGATGGCGACCCCGATCGGCCGGTCGCGCTCTCGAAGGCCTACAACGCCTCGACCATGCCGCCGTACGAGCTGCCGGGCGCCAAGACGCAGGGCTCGTTCCAGTCGAGCTCCTCACCGGGCGGCGGCGGAACCAACGAGATCCGCGCGCAGGACTCGGGCGGCTCGATGGAGCTGTTCATGCACGCGCAGAAGGACTTCTTCTCGCGCGCCAACAACAACCAGAGCGAGAAGATCGCCGTCGATGCCTCGGAGGAGACGGGGACCACGTACATCACGAGCGTCGTCGGCAACGAGACCGAGTCCATCGGCGCCGACCACAGCCTGACGGTGACCTCCGCGCTCAACGACGACACCGCCGCCAACCGCACCGCGAAGATCGGCGCGAACGACACGTGGGGCATCACCAAGAACTTCGGCCTCACCGTCGACGGGTCGCGCACGCACACCGTCGGCGCCGCGCAGATCGTCATCGCCAACAAGATCGGCGACGAGTTCAAGACGAACCTCGATCGCAAGGTCGGCGCGGCACACGTCACGGTGGCGCTCGAGCCCATCGTGGAGGCGGTCGCGGGCAGCAAGACCGAGCTCGTCGGCGGCGCGAAGATCAACCTCGTCAAGCACGGTCACGCGGAGAACATCGGCGCGGCCAAAGCGCTCTCGTCGGGCGCGATGCTCTGGAAGACCACGAAGGACGTCGGGCTCGGCGCGCAGGCGGCGATGAGCATCGCGATCGCGGGGCCCTTCAAGGCGGACGTCGGCAAGGCGTTCTCGCTCGGCTCCAAGCGCGTGCTCTTCAACGGCGGCGCGATGGCGAAGCTGTCGGGCGCGAGCTCCACGCTGAAGATGTCCGGCGGCTCGATCACCTTCGACACCAGCAAGCTCGAGATCAGCGGCTCGGCGCAGGTCGAGCTCAAGTGCCCGATCATGTACGGCGACGCGAGCGGCAGCGGCACCTCCGGCGGAGGCGGCGGCGACGGCGGCGATGCAGGCGGCGGCGCGAGCGGCGGCGCGGGCGGCGGCTCGGGCGCGGGCGGCGGAAGCGGCGGAGGCGGCGGCGACGGCTCCGGGACCGGGAGATACTGCCCGACGCCCGGTGGACCCGGGAGCCCGCCGCCGACGATGAACCAGCTGTCTCCCGAGGCGCAGCAGGCGCTGATCAACAACCCGACCACTGGGACGGCCGCACAGGCCGCTTTGAGGGAGAACGTCGGCACCGCGGGCGGTCACCGCGCCTTCTGGTCGGGTGAGGGCGCCGCGCGCGTGGACGAGAAGATCGCCACCACCCCAGGCATGCATCCGCGCCTCGAGGGAACGACGGGCGGCGGCATCCTCGACGACAAGGGCGGCGGCGCTTCCAAAGCCCTCGGTGCGAGCGGGATGCCCTGGCAACCGGCGAGCGGGGTCGCGCAGGGCGACGGCACGTGCATACGCGACTACTGGGACGCCGCGTCGCAGCGGTTCGCAGCCAACGCCAGCGGATCGGTCGACGCCTACGTCGTGGGCACCGCCAACCCCGGCAACGTGTTCCGTGCGATCGAGCTGCCGACGTTGCTCCACAACCCGAACGTCAATCAGATCAACTTCAACATGGGCACCAACCCGCCCAACCGCGTCGGTCAGTGGAACAAGGGCGCCGACGGGTGCTGGACGGGCCCGAACATACCCGCGATGAACGGCAAGCCCGGCTTCCAGCTGACACCCAACGGAGTCGTCCACAGTTGAGGGTGCCGTCTGCCGTCGACCGGTTCCTCGCGGCCATGCCCGGGGCTTCGCCCGAGCACGTGCAGGCGCGCGTACGAATCACGGCGCGCTTCTTCCAGATGCACGCCGTGGGACCGGGCGCGATCCCGTGGCCGATGGTGCGCCGCATGATGCAGTGCATGGACTTCGGTCAGCCCGTCGTCGTCGGTCCACCCGCCACGCCTCCACCGGAGCTCGTGCGTCTGCCGGCCACGTCGTTCCTCGGCGACGGGCACTTCATGCTGATGCCCACGTTCGAGGACGACGCTCCCTGGTGGTGGGACATCTCGCCGAGCGTCCGCTACCTCCGCTGGTTCGCACCGCGCGTCGAGAAGGAGATCGAGCCGGGCGCCAACATCGCGGACGGCGGCGACGCACGCTTCTTCATCCCCGTCGCACGGGTTCCGGGACAGCGGCTCGTGCGTCCGCTATGAGCCACTGAGCCATGGCCGATTTCGTCGATCTGCTCTTCGCCGACCAGGACCTCGACGAGCTCCTCGTGCACGTCGAGCTCGCTCCGCTCTCGCCACTCTTCGTCGCGCGCTCGCGCCTCTGGGAAGGCAGGCTCGCGGAGGCCAAGGAGCTCGCGAGCGCGGTCACCGACGACGTCCTCGCGCCGCTCGTCGTCGCCCATGCGGAGCAGCGCGCCGGCGACGTGGCCGGCGCAGCCAAGACGTTGCTCGCGCTCGACGTGCCCACCGTCGACACGCGCATGCGGTTGTGGGCGTGGCGCGCCCTGCGCGATCTCGGGGTCGCGCCGCCGCCGGAGACCGCACGCGAGCTGCTCGGCGTCGTCATCCAGGTTCCGATGCGCACGGGGCTCGACGCGCTCGCGGCGTACGCCGACGGCAGCGCGCGTTACGCCAGCCATGCAGGCGGCGTCGTCGTGCACGAGCCGGGCGGCCGCATCGACACGGCGGTGGCGGAGGTGCTCTACGCGGCGGAGCATCTGACGGCTCGTCCCACCGCCGTGCGCAATCGCGCGCCGATCCCGCGCGAGCGAATCCGGTTCACCGCGCTGTCGCGCCTCGGTCTGCACGCGATGGAGGTCGGCGCAGAGACGTTCGAGGACGCGCAGCACCCGCTCGGCAAGCTCTTCTTCGTCGCGAGCCGTCTGCTCGTCGCCCTGACCACCTCGCGTCCGCAGGGATGACCGCGCCCGCCATGCGCGCCGACGGGCCGGGCTGGCACGTCGTGATCCGCCACGAGGAGCACACGGTCTACTTCCTCGACTACGAGGACGACGCAGGGACGCGATCGAGCGTGCGCTTCGATCCACGCGAGGACGGCCCGAACGTCTACCTACCCGAAGCGCTCTCGTCGGAAGGTGAGATCCTCGATCGTCTCGCGACGGCGCTCGACGGCTTCTTCCCGCACGACTCCTGGTACCTCTGGACCGCGACGTGGCCGCGGTTCCCGCTGCGATGGAAGGGCGCTCACGATCACGTCGTCGAGCACTGGCCCCCGAGCCGCCTGCAATACGGAGAGCGCGGCCGCGGGATCGATCTCGTGTGCGAGCCGTTGGGTTCAGACCCATCGGGCCGCCCTCGTGTGCGGGTGCATCTCCCCCCGGTGTTGCAGTGGGCATTCCCCCCCGGCGCAGGCGCGCTCGATGCTGCCGAGCGGGCGCGTGTCGTCGAGCGTCTGGCCGCGAGCACGGCCGTCTCGGTCGAGCTCGTGCCCTGACCCGCGCACGCGCG
>JADZFZ010000385.1 GCA_020854145.1 Deltaproteobacteria bacterium
CGCTCGCGGTGGTGCCAGCGTCGCCGCGGTCCTTCGACGTGACCGGTCTCGAGCGCGGAACGGAGTACCTCTTTCGCGTCGAGGCGCTGGACGCTGCGGGCCACGAGTCGACCGGCGGCCCGACGGCCGCGCACATGCCGCTTCCCGTCCTCGTCGTGCCTCCGCTCGACAGGACGGTGGCGACGAACGTCGCGGACTCGACGGCGTTCCTCTACACGGGCGCGGATCCGGTCCAGTGGGGCGTTGCGTCCGGGACCATCGAGCGGCGCCGCGCGGCGGTGATCGTCGGCCGCGTGCTCGACACGGCGGGTGATCCGCTGCCGGGCGTGCGCGTGCATGTGCTGGGGCACGACGAGCTGGGCACGACGATGTCGCGCGAGGACGGGCGCTGGGAGATGGCCGTCGATGGAGGCGGTCCGCTCGTCGTGCGTCACGAGCGCACCGGCTACATGGCGGTCGACCGTACAATCACGCCGCAATGGGGCGATTGGGCGAATGCGCCCGACGTCGTGCTGACGGCGTACGACACGGCGGTCACGGTCGTGGACTCGAGCGTGCCAGCGACACACGTGGCCCGGGGGAGCTTGGTCAGCGACACCGACGGGGCTCGTCGGCCGACGCTGATCATCCCCGAGGGCGCGCAAGCCACTGCGCATCTCGCGGGTGGAGGCACGATGTCGGTGCCGACCGCGAGCATTCGATTGACGGAGTACACGGTCGGTGACCTCGGCGAAGAGGCGATGCCCGCGTCGCTGCCGCCGGCGAGCGCCTATACACATTGTGTCGAGCTATCCGTCGACGAGGCCGTCGCCGCGGGCGCGACATCGGTCGAGTGGGACCGCGACGTCTCGTACTACGTCGAGAATTTCGTCGCGGGGATCCCCGTGGGCTTCGAGGTCCCGTTCGGCTACTACGACCGCCAGACCGCGCAATGGGTGGGCAATCCGCATGGCCGCGTCGTGCGGGTCATGGGCGTCTCGGGAGGTCTGGCCGATCTCGACTTGGACGGCGACGACCTCGCCGATGACGGGGTCGCGCTGTCGGAGCTCGGCATCACCGACGAGGAGCGCATCGCGCTGGCGGGGATCTACGCGCCCGGGGACGAGCTGGTGCGCGCGCGAATCCGACACTTCAGCCCGTGGGACGGCAACAATGGATTCTGGCCACCCGAGGATGCGGATTTTCCGCGATGTGATCCGAACATCAAGCGCCCGGCACGGTGCAAGACGGTCGTGGGAGGGTCGCGCATCGAATGCGAGGATCAGGTGCTCGGCGAGGACTTGGGGATTGCGGGGTCGCCATTCGACCTGCACTACCGGTCGGACTCGGTGCCCGGGCGGGAGGTCGATCAGACCCTGCGCATTCGCCTGAAGGGTAGGACTCAGAGCTTCCCAGCGAGCCTGAAACGGATCGAGGTTCTCGTTCGCGTGGGAGGGAGGCTCTACTCGCATTACTCGGAGGAGATGAGCCCACGCGTGCTGTTTCCGGTGCTGGGCTATCTGCCATCGATGGGGATCAGCTCGGTGGAGCTGCACTGGCCAGGGCTCGACGCCTGGGGCCGGCGGATGCAGGGACGGCAGCGCGCGGAGGTGACGGTGCGCTGGGTGTTCGACCGCCTCAACGCTCCGACCGACTACTTCGCGGGTCCGCCGCGGCCGGGTCAGGCGGTGACGGAGAGCCCGGCCCGGAACGAGTACCACTTCGATTACGTGTACCAGGACGAGGTGGGGACGTTCGACACGACGGAGCTCGGGCTGGGCGGATGGACGCTCGGCGCGCAACACGTCTACAACCCCGTGACGCGCGAGGTTCTGCACGGTTCGGGCGAGCGGCTCGGCAGCGATCACACCGCGCGCAGCGCCAACACGGTGGCAGGGTTGACGAACGGCAGCCCGGGGATCTCCGACGACGGCGGCCCAGCAATCGGCTCCGGTCTCCACACGCTGGAGCAGATCGTCGTTGCGCCCGACGGCACGATCTATCTGGCAGAATCGTTCAGGCACCGAGTCCGGCGGGTGCGGCCGGACGGGATCCTCGAGACGGTCGCCGGCACGGGTGTGGCTGGATTCAGCGGCGATGGAGGCCCGGCGACGTCGGCGCAGCTCTCGTCTCCGCAGGGGCTGGCGCTGGCACCCGATGGGACGTTGTACGTCGCAGACACCGACAATCAGCGCGTGCGGCGAATCGACGTCAATGGCGTGATCACGACGATCGCGGGAGACGGGACGGCGCTGGACGCGGCGGCGGAGCCGGGAATCGATCTGGAGGAGCTGACGCTCGATCGTCCGCGCCGTCTCGCGATTGCCAGAGACGGCAGCCTGCTGGTCGCGACGAGGACGGCAGTGCAGCGAATCGGCGCGGATGGGATCGTGCGTAACATCGCAGGATGCCAGGCTGCCGACTTGGCGCCGTGCACGGGGACGTCGCTGACGACGACGAGCTCGGGATTCGGTTACTCGATCGCGGCCGACGCGGTGGGGAATCTGTACGTGGGGATTGCGAATCAGAACCGCGTCATCCGGCAGGACGTCGCGGGGCGAGAGACGTTGTTCGCGGGCGGGGCCGACCCCGAGGCGTATGGCGGAACCGGTGTGTACCCCGGCGACGGCGAACCGGCTGCGGGCGTTCCGATGGCGACGCCGTGGGACGTGGCGATGGGGCCGGACGACAGCGTCTACGTGGTGGCGATCAATCATGGTCGCGTCTTGCAGGTGTTGCGCGATGGCGCCGCCGTGACGGCGATGGGCGGCGGCACGAGGGCAGGGGACAATCTCTCGCCGCAAACGATGGTCAGCCAGCCGCGCGGTGTCGCGCTGGGCCCCGACGGTGCGACGTACGTGTCGGAAGCCGGTCGGATTCTTCGCATCGCGTCGCGATTCCCTGGCCTGGGAGCGGGTCAGCTGACGGTCGGCTCGCCGGACGGGAGCGAAGCGTGGGTGTTCGATGCCGCGGGACGGCACCTGCGGACGCTCGACGCGTTCACGGGAGCAGTGGTCTGGGAGATGGGGACCGATTCGGGCGGGCGGTTGACGACGGTGAGCGATCTCGACGGCAACGTCACGACCGTCGAGCGAGACGGCGCCGGTGCTCCCACGGCGATCGTCGGACCGTATGGGCAGCGCACGACGATTGGCTTGGATGCCGACGGCTTCCTGTCGTCGGTGACGAGCCCCGGCGGGCAGCGTCACGAGATGACCTATCACGCGCCGACGTGGCGCGACCGGAGCGGCCTGCTGGCGACGCTGCGGGATCCTCGCGGCCACACCACGACGTTCGGCTACGATGGCGTCGGTCAATTGGTGTCGGATACCAACCATGTCGGTGGCGGCTGGACGCTGGCGCGATTCGAGGATCCCCTCGGTCTCGACCGCGCATACGCAGTCGCGCTGACGAGCGCGGAAGGACGCGAGCGCAGCATTCTCGCGGAGCACGTGTATCCGGGTCTGGAGCGGCGAACGTTCACGGGTTTCGACGAGCTCGAGAGCGAGATGGAGATCTCGGCGACCGGCACGACGCGCGTCGAGCACCCCGACGGGACGGTCGCGACGACGGTGGAGCAGAGCGACCCTCGATTCCGGATGGCCGCGCCGTTCGTGCGCGAGTCGACAGTGCGGTTTCCCTCGGGCCTTACCACGCAATACACCAGCGGCCGGAGCATCGCGTTGAGCGATGCGGAGGACCCGCTCTCGCTGGTGACGTACGAGGAGAGCCACGTCGTCGGGTCGCTCACGACGCTGGTGAGCTACGAGCCGACGGTGCGACGCTGGACGACGCGATCGCCGCAGGGTCGGCAATCGGTCACGACGCTCGACGCGCGCGGGCGTCCGGTGACGTCCCGATTCGCGGACCTGGCTCCGGCGGCGGTGGCGTACGACGCTCGGGGGCGAATCGAGACGGTGACCGCGGGCAGCGGACCGACCGCGCGACAATCGACGCTCGCGTACGATTCGCTCGGCCGCGTCGCGCAGGTGACCGATTCACTCTCGCGCACGGTCTCGTTCACGTACGACGCGGCCAATCGTGTGACCGAGCAGACCCTGCCCGACGGGCGAATCGTCGGTCTCTCGTACGACGACAACGGCAACGTCACCTCGATCACCCCGCCCGGCCGCCCCGCGCACGGTTTGACCTACACGCCTGTCGAGCTGGCCGAGAGCTACGCGCCTCCGCCCTTGCCGGGCGTCGGCAACATGGTTCTCGCCTACAACCTCGACCGCCAGGTCGAGCTCGTCACGCGTCCCGACGGCACGACGCTCGATCCCGTCTACGACGCCGCAGGCAGGCTCGACCACACCCTCACTCCCGAGGGCATCTACGACAACACCTATGCTCCGACGACAGGCCTCCTGTCGAGCACGACCGCCCCGAACGGCACCAGCCTGACCTTCGGCTACGACGGCTCGCTGCCCACGGGAGTCACGCTCTCCGGCCCGGTCAGCGGCAACGTCGGCCGCGTCTACGACACCAGCCTCCGCACGACGGAGATCCGTCTGAACGGCAGCCCCGTCGCGACCTACAGCTACGACCCCGACTCCCTCGTCACGCAAGCCGGCGCGATGTCGCTGACGCCCAACCCGACGAACGGCCTGCTCAGCTCGACCACGCTCGGCAACGTCGTCACGACCCACGAGCACAACACCTTTGCCGAGCCCACGCTCGCGCGTGCCCGCTACCTCGGCCTCACGATCCACGAGACCACTTACGAGCGCGACTCGGCCGGCAGGATCACCCGGAAGACCGAGACGATCCTGGGCACGACGCACGTCTACGATTACCGCTACGACTCGGCGGGACGCCTCTTCGAGGTCGACACCGACGGCGCCCTGTCGGCCCGGTACACCTACGACTCCAACTCAAATCGCATCGGCGCCCTCCGCGGCGGCGTCCCCGCGACGGGAGTCGTCGACGCGCAAGACCGATTGACCGAGTGGGGCACCCAGGTCTTCACGTACACACCCAACGGCGAGCTCGCGAGCCGCCTCGACACCGGGACGAGCGCGCTCACGCAATACGGCTACGACAGCAGCGGCGCACTTCGCACCGTCGCGCTCCCGAGTGGCGACCTCGTCGAGTACGTGCTCGACCCCGCCGGCCGCCGCATCGGCAAGAAGGTCAATGGCGTTTTCGAGCAGGCATGGCTCTACCAGGACGGCCTGCGCCCCATCGCGGAGCTCGATGGGCTCGGCAACGTCGTCAGCACCTTCGTCTACGCCACGGGGCTGAACGTCCCCGACACCATGGTCCGCGGCGGCGTCACATACCGCATCCTCCGCGACCATCTGGGCAGCGTCCGATTGGTGGTCGACGTCGCCACCGGCACGGTCGCGCAGCGCATGGAGCACGACGAGTGGGGCCGCGTGCTCGTCGACACGGCGCCAGGCTTCCAGCCGTTCGGGTACGCCGGGGGCCTGTGGGACGCCGACACGGGATTGGTGCACTTCGGGGCGCGCGAGTACGACCCGGAGATCGGGCGATGGACGTCGAAGGACCCGATCGGCTTCGGGGGCGGGGACGCGAATCTCTACGGGTATGTGGTCGGAGACCCACTGAACCGAGTCGATCCGAGCGGCGAAATCGTCGCTCCCGTTGTGGCGCTCGTGCTTGTGGCTGCGCTGGTGAACTCGTCGGCTTTCCTCGGACAACATCCAGTGTCGTCCCAGGATCTTGCATTCTTCCCCGATCCGGGCACTGCCAACTGCCCTCCGGGATCGGTGTGCGGCCCGGTATCTGCGCTCGGCGATGACGCGGAGAGCCTTGCGCGGCGTTCGAGATCGTATGCAGGCGTCAACTTCGGTGTCTGCAGGTCCGGCGGCGGAGCGGTAGCATACCAGCTTGTCAACGCCAGCGGCGAGGCAGTGTACTACGGGTCCACGACAAACCTCCAGGCGCGCTTGGCCAGTCATGCGCAGCGTCCGCCGACGCCGTGGGTCGCAATGCAGGTCATCTCGTCCGAGGTCGGAGTTCACCAAGCATTTGCGCTCGAAACGTCGCTCATTCAGCAGGCGTGGGCGGAGGGCCGGCCGATCGCGAACCGGAGCCTGCCACTCTCAACGGGTTGGCCAGTGGCGGTGCCCACGACGATCACGCCGACAGCGAGTCTGCTGAACTCGCAGATGTATCAGCGCAACTTCAGGAGGTGACAATGACGATGACCGCGAACTTCCGGAATGAGATGGTTGGAATTGCGACGGCCGCCGTCCACGATGTCGTAGACGCGTACCAGCATGCTCTGGGAAGGCAACCGAGTCCAGAGGAGTGGCGAGTACTCCTTGAGATGACCGTCATTCCTACCCCGGGGGAGCCTGGCTGCGTTGACGATGGCATCGTACTAGGCGTCGTGGTCACCACGTGTGCGGCTGTGCCCGAAGAGCGGAGGCGCTGATGGGTTGGTGGGGCGCAGATGTCGTGGTCGGGGACCAGCCGCTCGACCGTCTGGGCCTTGCGGCAAACGACATCTTGGATGGATTCAACGAGACTCTCGGGCGTCGGCCCACGCGCGATGAATGGGGCGAGCTATTCTCTGCGGCCCTGGCCGCAGCTGGCGGCGACCTCCTGGTTCGGGTCGAGCTGACATTTGACGCTGGGCTGATTCGGGACGTGTTGCGATCGCAGCCGGTCGCGTTGCGGTTGGCGTTCGCCGCCGCGTGTGCAGAGCGACTCCTTAGCGGCTGCGAGGCGCGGACGCCGACGATAGGAGAACCGTGGGACGCCCTCAGGGCGGCCTTGGCGGAGGTCTGGAATGTCGCCGAGGGACGTGACAGCGCGGAGGAAGCGACGCTGCAGACGCACTCAGCACGATGTGCCGGTGCGATACCTCCCGACCAGCTCCCGTGGACTGTGGAGCTTTCATACCTGACGTTCGCTGGGAACTGCGTTCGGAACGCAGTGCAGGCCGCGATTGGCGGACCTGTGGAATCGGCGGTCGGAGCCGCGCGAGTCCCGTTCGATGCGATTGAGTATTGGTGTTGGGGCGACTACGAAACGACGATAGCTGGAGACATGAAAGAGTCGATGCGACGGACGCTGCAGCTTGCCGAGATGACCCGGCAACGTCGAGACCTCGAGTTGGTCGCGGAGCTGGCGACGGCGGGAGAGCGTGACCGCTGGCGCGAGTTGCGAGAGCGCGCGCGGGCGGAGGGAGCCGTCGTTTGGCGCAACCGGTGAGTGCGGATATCGCTGGGCGTGGACGCTCATCTCGCCGGCATGTGGACACGCGGGCGGGACGCGGCGGATCCCGCACCGCCGCGGATCCCGCACCGAGGTTGTCGTTCGAGCGCACCGCGGGGCGGGAGGGACCGGGGGGGAACGGTGCCAGTTTCGATCCCGCACCGAGGTTGGTGTTCGCGGCGTGCGCGGGCGGCGGCGGCGGGCGAGACCGCGGGGGAGGGGACGGTGCCAGGCATTGTCGGAGGCCGGGCCGGTCGTGGATCGAGTCGACGAGGTGGGCGCGTGCCGGGTTGGCGAGGAGTCCGGGCGTAGAGCTGCGGGCGTCGTTGTCGGCGCCTCCACCGACGACGCAGTGAAGACGCGTCAATCGAGCGAGTAGCCGAGCTCCTGCGGGCGCGTCCCCATCGGATAGGGCACCGGCAGAGCCGTGGGCGTCGTGTCGAAGTCGGCGCCGGAGCGGTAGAGGTAGACGGCTTCGGGCAGCGGATCGTCGGGGTACGGACCGACGGCTGGAGCTCCGATGAGCAGGTCTTCGTCTCCGTCTCCGTCGACGTCCGCGCGCGCCATCGAGAAGCCGTTGTAGACGCGCCCGCCTCCGAGGTTGGGCAGCCAGCTCTCGCAGATGGGAGGGCGCGTTCGGTTCGTGTAGGTCACGCGGAACACGGGTCCGCCGGCCGCCCAGGCGCCCGCTGCGAGGTCGAGCACGCCGTCGTGGTCCACGTCTCCTGCCGACATCACGGTGCTGCCGAACATCGAGTAGGGCCCGAGGCCCGACCGGCACGCGTCGCCCACCACGAGCGGCTCGTCCTCGTCACCGAATGCGATGCGCACCCGGCCGCTGCGTACGTTGCGCTCGTCGGCTCCGACGAGGACGTCGGACAGACCATCGTCGTCGGCGTCGAAGCCGCACGCCACCGCGGAGCCGAAGAGGTCGTCCGCCATCGGGTCGGGAGGATCCACGAACGCCGCGAGCCCGAGATCCCCATCCGCCGCGCCGTGCCACACGAGGAGGCGCCCGGTCTCGCGGCCATCCGGCCCGGGCGTGTAGCCGGCAGCGCCTGCGACGACGTCGGAGAGACCATCGCCATCGAGGTCGCCCGCTCCGCAGACCGAGAATCCGGCTTTGGACGACGGCGGCAGCGTCCGGCGAGCGAGCATCTCGGGTGTCGCCTCGAGCCCGGTGCTCGTGCCGCGCAGCAGATACAGCGCACCCGAGTAGTAGCTGCCGTCGGGAGACTCGCCCGGAGCCGCGACGACGACGTCCCGGTCGCCGTCGCCGTCGACGTCGCCGGCGATTGCGAGCTGTGCGCCGAAGAACCCGCTCGCGCGCCCGGGAGACGGGCTCGTGAGCCGCACCACCGATCCCGCCGCGACGATCAGCCCGGCCGCCGAGCCGCGCAGGAGATACACGGCGCCTGCCTCGGGCTCCGGAGCCAGCTCGGTGGGTGCGCCGACGACGACGTCCGCGAACCCGTCGCCGTCGAGGTCGCCCGCAGCCACGGATTGCCCGAATCGCGAGAACTCCTGACGAGTCGGGCCCTCGAATCGGAACGGTGAGTCGTCCAGGGATTCTCCCCCGTCGTACACCAGGAGCGCGCCCGAGAAGGGCGCCATCCCGTCGGCCGCGTCGCACGCACGGCACCCGACGATCACCTCCGAGTCGCCGTCGCCGTCGAGGTCGTCCGGCAATCGACCGACATCGAGATACCGGGCTTCCGACCACGCCGAGCAATCGACGCGATTGCAGGCACGGACCCGCCAGTAATAGCGGGTTCCCACCGGGACGGTGGTGCCGACCGGCAGCGGCTCGTCGGGCGTGTGCTCGAGCGCCGCCGTGACCGCGTCCACGGAATCGCCCAGATCACACGCGGCCAGATCCGCGGCATCGCAATCGGTGCCCCACTGCACGTGGTAACAGCCGGCGCGATCGGCCTCGCGCCATCGAAAGCGCGGCTGCAGGCTGTCGGGCGCGAGCGCGCTTCCCCAGGTGGCGCCATTCCACGGCGCGAGGAGCCGCGGTGCGGCGGGTGCGCTCGCGGCCGACAGAGCGCAGGGATCGCCGGCGTCGGAAGGGCCGGTGTCCGGCGGGCCCGTGTCCGGTGGACCCGCATCGGTCGGCCCGAGGTCGGCCGTGCCCCCGTCCGCACCGGAATCCGCGGCTGGCCCCAGGTCCGTCGGCGGAGCCGAGTCGTCCGGCTCGACGTCCGCACGCGCCATGGCGTCCGTCGCGATGCTCGCGTCCGCACGTCTCAGCTCCGCCGTCTCGCACGCGACGAGCGAGACGGCGGCCAGCGCCAGGGCGACGACGCGGAACCGCATCACGGCGAGAGACTACGCGGCCGCGGCCGCGAGCGCGAAGGACCGGATGCGCAGGGCTTGCGGGCGCGGGCATTCTCGGCACAGATCCGCGCCATGTCCGAGAATCGATTCGACGTTCGCACGCTGCTCTCGCTCGGGCGCGTGTCTTCGATGGCGCCGTCGCCGGACGGCTCGTGGCTCGCGGTGGCGGTCTCGCGGC
>JADZFZ010000386.1 GCA_020854145.1 Deltaproteobacteria bacterium
GCTCGCCGGGCGGCAGCGTGACGGGAACCTCGATCAGCGCCGTGCCCGCCGGCATCGTGCTGGTGGCGACCTCGTCGTCGAGGAGGATCTCGATCACGTCCGTGTCCGGCAGGTTCGTCGCGCGCACCTGCACGTCGAACTGGATGCCCGCCGTCGCGGCATCCTCGTCATCGGCGATCGTGACGACCTGCGCGTTGGTCGGCGCGACGATGGTCAGCGTCGCCACCGCGTTCGTGCCGTCGTCGTCCCCGCACGCGCCCACGAGGGCCGCGATGCAGACGAAAGAGAGAAGCCCACCCAAGCGGTTCGAAGCCATGATTCCTCCCACCCGATCCAACGCGGCCTCGGCGCCATCTCGGGAGGGGCGCGTCGGGCTCGCCGGCCGTCCGTCCAGCGAGGTCATTCTGTCGGTCGCGGTGCCGTAGAGCAAACAAGCTCGCGCCGCCGCCCATCGCGGTCCGCGTCCGGCGCCGCTGGGACCCGCTCCGCTTCGCTGCGGCGCGCCCCCGGCCGGCGGATCTGCACCAGGCCCCCCGGCACCACGTGTCCCGTGGGAGCCGCGCTCGGCGCGCGACGCGTCCACCCGAGCCGCGCGGCGAGCGCCTCGTCGCGCTCGTCGACCACGTCGGGCGCGAGCTCGAAGCCGCCCGGTCCCTCGCGGTAGGGCCCGAGCCTCGGATCACGTCCGAGCCCGAGCACGTCGGACACGACGAACGGCCGGCCGGTCGCGCCCTCGTACGTTCGGCGCGCCCGCGTGCAGGCGGCCGTGTAAGGGCCGAGCGCGTCGCCTCCGATCGTCGCCGCGTCCGCGAAGCAGCGCCCGCAGTGCGGCAGCAGCGCGCACGCGCGACAGCCGTGGTGGTCGCGCCACGTCAGGCTGCGGATCGACTCGGCGGTCTCGCTCCTCCAGGCGGCGCGCACTCCCTCCGTGCGCGCGTCGCCGCACGAGACCACGAGCTGCGTGCACGGGCGCACCTCCCCGTTGGCCTCGACGTGGACGCACCCGCTGCAGGCGGTGCAGGGGCTCTCGTCGAGGCGCGATGCACCCGACCCGATCGCCTGCTCGGACGACGCCGTCGGCACGAGCGTGGGATCCGCGAGCACGTCGGCGATCACGTGCGCGGGCGGGTCGAGCATCTCGGGCGTGCGGTCGCCGTCCTCGCGCGGGTTGAGCCCTTCGGGATCGAAGGCGTAGTCCGCACCGAGCGCGGTGACGAAGGCCACGTAGGCCTGCCGATCGTCCACGTTGACGCTCATGAACGGCGTCTTGAGCACGACGTGCACGCCCTCGGCGATCAAGGCCCGCGCGCCATCGACGGTACGCGCCCACGAGCCGGGCACGCGCGTCACCCAGTCGTGCACCTCGGCGCGGTGCGAGTAGAGGCTGATCTGCACCTCTTGCACGGCCAGGCGACGCAGCTCCCGCGCGAGCTCCGGCGTCATCGTGTATCCGTTGGTGAAGACCTTGACCGCGAAGCGGCGCGCGCGGGCGTGCGCGACGATCGCGAGGAAGTCGTCGCGCAGCGTGGCCTCGCCGCCCGAGATCGTGAGGAACAGGACGCCCATCTCGGCGAGCTCGTCGATCACGCGACGGATCTCGTCGGTGGTCATCTCGCCCTTCTGGCCCTGCACCTGATAGCAGTGGACGCAGACGTGGTTGCAGCGGTCGGCGACCTCGATCATCGCGCTCAGCGGCGCCCGCGGATCGCGCGTCATGCGGCTCAAGACCGCGACGGCGCTCGACTTGCTGAAGAACGGGACGGTGGTCATGGCTGCGCGCGCTCCGGCTCGTCGACCTCGATCGCGCCGAGCGCGCGGAGCTCCTGCACGAACCTCGCGGTGTCCGCGAGCGCCGTGTCGCGATCGACCTCGAAGTCCGCGGCGAGCGCCTCGGCGATGCTCGCGATGGAGCGGCCGTCGGCGAGCTCCCACACGCGCGTGCCCACCTCGTTGAGCGTGTGCAGGCGATGGGCGTCGAGCACGATCACGACCGCCTTGCCGTCGATCACGCGCGACGCGATGCGCTCGGACTGGCGGATCGTCGTCGAGGGGGCGAGCGTCATGGCGACACCGGCGTCGCGGCCGTCCGAGTTGCGGGCTCGTCGTGCGCGCGCTCGGACACGAACGGCGCGACCACGTCGGCGAGGCGGCAACCGAGCGCCACCTCGACCGCAGCGACCGGCACCTCCCGGAGCAGCCTGGCCGCCGCGTCGAGCGCTCCGTGCTCGCCGTCGCGGTCCGTCGCGCCCGACTGGATGGACTCCCGCAGGCGAAGGAGCGCGCTCGCGGGAGGGAGCGGCACGATGCGCGAGGCTCCCTCGCTCCGCAGAACGCGCAACACGGCTCCGAGCGGCGCCACCACGTCGGACGCGTGCTCGAGCGGCACGTCGTCCCCGCCGGGCGCGCCCCACGCCTGCCATCGACCGAGCTCGTCGCGCACCACGATGGCGCGGTCGCGCGCGAGCCACGTCGCCTCGCCCATGTGACGGGCCGACGTCGTCTTGCCGGCGCCGCTCGGTCCGATGAAGAGAACCGCGCGCCCGCCGAGGACGACGGCCGTCGCGTGCAGCACCAAGCCGCCCAACCGCTCGACGACCGTCGGCGCGAGCAGCGACAGGATCGCGGCGCGGCCGGCCGCTCCCGCCACGGTGTGCGCCTGCACGCGGAACCGGCGCTCCGCGATCTGCTCGACGACGAGCGCCGCCCAACCGGACTCGGCCCGCCCGGTCGACCCGCTCCAGGCCCAGCGCATCGCGCGCGCGTCACCCGACGGCGGCGGGCGGCGGGTGGGGACCACCTCGACCTCGACGTCCGCAGCGGCCGGGCGGGCGCGTCCGGCGTGCAGCGCGTGCTCCTCGGGCAGGCGGACCGTGGTGCACGCGACGCCGTCCTCCACCCACGCCACGCGCATCCCACCGTAGGCGAACGGAGCCGCGACCTCTCGCTCGACCGCGCCCGGCGTGGAGCGAGCTTCGTCGAGGCCGCGCGGCGCCATCGTCTCGGATCCGATCACACGGGTCACGGCTCGCCTCGCCGACTCGGTTGCTCCGGGGGACACGTCAGTTCAGCCGCTGGGCACGATAGCAGGGAATCCGTGCTCGCCCTCACGACGTCGCCACACGCCCGAGCGCCGTCGAGGGGCGCGGATCTCACCGGATCTCGGGCACGTCGGCGGCGACCGCGACGACGTCGGCGCCGTCGAGGGCGAGCTGGAGGAGCGAAGCGGCGCCCGGCGCGAGGCGTCCGAGCAGCGCGTCGGTGA
>JADZFZ010000387.1 GCA_020854145.1 Deltaproteobacteria bacterium
CGCAGAGCTGCCACCTCCCCGCGTCGTCGAAGGCGTCGTCTCGCGCGTGTCGTGGGAGCACGTGGTCTCCGTCGAGCGACGGCGGCTCGTGGATCACGAAGGCTTCGCCGAGGCACGTCCCGCCGACGCGCTCGATGTCCGTGCCGACGGCGAGCGCGTGCACCACCACGACCGCGTGCAGGACGGCACGGAGACCGAGCACTACACCGAGCGGGTGCCGTACGAGGAGACCGAGTGGTACACGGAGCGGGTCCAGTGCGGAGAGACCTGCACCGAGACACCTCGCCATTGCAGCGAGCATTGCCGACCCGACGACAATGGGTTCGCGACGTGCACGACGACGTGCACCGGCGGTGACCGCAATTGCTCGCCACGCCATTGCGACGAACGCCGCTCACGCCAGGTCACGCGGCACCGCGACGAGCCGCGAACGCGCCAGGTCCCGCGCTACCGCCAGGTGCCCCGGCAGGCGCCGTGGTTCCGATGGCGGGTATGGGAATGGACGCCGGATCGCGACGTGACGCACCGAGGCTCGACGGAGCCGCCCACGTGGCCCAGTGACGAAGAGCTCAGACCCCGGGTGCCTCTGTCACCGGGTGAAGAAGAGCGGACCAGCCGGAGCGCCACCTATCGCGCGTTCCTTCGATTCGACGGCACGCGCGAGCACGAGGAGCGGCTGCAATCGGTCGAGGATCTGGCGCGTTTCGCGCCCGCAACCCGCTGGCGAATCGAGGTCCAGCATCACGGCGGGACGCGAGTCCTCGGCGCCGCTGCCCCGGAGGTCCCGACGGGCACCGCGCCGGCGCCGACATCCTCCGGCTTCGTGGTGGAGGACGCCGGCGGCTCGGTCCCGGCCCTCGCGCCCGCACCGAGCCCGGCGACGACGACGCTCACGCCCATCGGCACACCGTGAGCCGCGATCAGTGACCGTGGGGGTCTTCGGCGACCGGGCCGGCGTCCGCCGCCTCGCCGACGGGGCGACGCGTCCCGGAGTCCCCGCGGGGAGCCCCGGCGTCTCCGACACGCGTGGCGCCGCCGTCGCCCGAGGGCGCGCCTCCATCCGACACCGTGGACGGCGGTGCGGGCAGCGGCTCGAGCCCCAGCACCGGCCGGACGTCCTGCTCGACCTCGGTCGCCACCGATCGGGGCACCTCGACCCATGACCGCGTCACGTCGGATCGCGCGAAGTACTCGATGGGTGTCGTGTCGAGACGTACGAGCTCGAGGCGCCCGGTCTCGCGACCGCCCGTGCGATAGACGATCTCGAGCACGCGCGTCGGGCGGGACGTCGCGCTGCCCGGCTCGGCGCCGGGCGCCAGGTACTCCTGCGCGCGCAAGCCGCGGACACGGTCGAGCCAATTGCCGTAGATCTCGTTGCGACGATTGCGGTCCGCCGAGTCGACCCATTCGGCCTCGCGCGGGCTCAATCGATTCCGGTGAATCAGCGTCTTGGACCTGCCGAATGCCGTGACCCGGGCTTCGTCGATCTCCGACTCCTGCATGCGAGCGAGCTCGCGCTGCATGAACCGGAAGTCGGCGCCTTCGAGATCGCGCACGAGCGCCGCGGGGAAGAGGTAGACCGGACCACCGCTCGCCGCGCGCGCGTAGCGATCTTCGCTCCCGAAGGTGGAGCCGCCGATGCGGAAGGTGCCCCGACGGCTGCCGCATTGAATCTGGAGGCGAATCGTCGGCCGCACCAAGCCGAGCTCCGTCAATCGCGCCTGGCTGATCTCGCCGAGAGAGCGCAGCGCCTTGAGCGGCATGTTCCGAGACAGGAACTCGTCGAGCGGCTGGTTGCCGACGAACTCCTCCGTCTGCTCCGGACGCGACTCGCCACCTTCCGCGCGCGGTCGTTCGGTGACGGTGACCCAATGGAGCGCCTTGTCGCGGCCCGACTCGCGCCGGACCTCGATCTTGGTGGTCTTTCGCTCCGTGCGCAGCTCGAGCCAACGAAGCTCTCTCTCGTTGCAGTCGAACGCGACGACCTCTTCGGGTCGCTGCTCCGTCTGCTCGCCTTCGAGCCACGTCGTGTACGCAGCGGCGAGCCCCGCGAGCGCAAGCACGCCGTAGACGGCCACGTGAGACTTCTTCACGCGCCCTCCTTCCGGCGGCTGCGGCCGGCGACCCACCACGCGAGCGCGAGCAGCGGCAGCGGTGCGGCGAACGTGGTTCCGTAGAACCAGAGCTTGTCTTCGCCCCGCGAGTGCTCGATGGGAATGTCCTCTTCCGTGGTCGTGCTCGCCGTGATTCGCTCCTCGCCGAGCAGCCATTGCAGCACGTCGGCGAAGACGAGCGCGTTGCCGTAGTTGCGGATCACCTGATCGGTCACGAAATCGCCGTCGCCGACCACGACCGCGCGACCCTCCTCCCCACTGCCGGACCGGGGCACGGTGACGGCAGCGATCATGTTGAGCGTCTGGCGCGGCTCGTCGTCGTCGCGCCGGAAGTTGCCGTTGAGGTCGCGCCAGAAGTCGTCGTCCGATCGCAGGGGAAACGCGATCCGCGGCGTGGGCTGGATCTGCGACAGCTCCGGGTGCCGCTCGATCGCGCCGCCTCTCACGAAGATGGACGCGACCTCGGAAGCATTGCGGCTCGCCGCGGTGACCGTCGGGTGCACGGAGAACTTGTTCGAGTAGACGAAGGCGACGTCTCCCGGCGTGTGCTCTCGGCGCACGTGGTTGGTCTCGCTGCACAGGGTGCCTGGCATCGTCCTGACGCCGAGCCCGCGGAGCAGGCTTTCGAGCCCGTGGTCCGCCTCGGGATCCACCATGACGACCAATCGGCCGCCACCGCGCACGTAATCGAGCAGAGCGCGATTCTCCTCCTCGATGAAGCGCTCGCGCGGACCGAGAATCGCAACGGCCCGCGCATTGTCGGGAACGCGATTGGCGAGCCCCTGCGCCATCCCGAGCGGCTGCGTCTCGATGTTGTTCCGGCGGAGCAGCTCGGCGAGCATGGAGGTGCGCGCGCCGGTCGGGTCGCCTGCTTGACCGACGTTGCTCCGCTCGCCGTGACCCGCGGTCAGATAGAGATTGCGTGCGGGCCGCGCGAGCTTGTTGAACGCGCGCTGGAACCGGCCGTCGAGCGTCCGGAGGTTGCTGCGCGCCCCCTCCAGGTCCGTCCCGACGTCGAATCGCTCCGATTGCGCGCTCTCGCCCTCGCCGCGGAGGAGAAGGACCTGACCGTTGGCGCGCACCTGATGGCGTCGGGCGAGCTCCGGCGCGAGCGCGTGGTCACGGACGTCGATGGTCAGCTTGCTCCCGGCGGCCGCTGCGAGCTCCTGGAAATACGGGCGAACCTGCGCGAGCACCTCGTTGACCTCGGGCCAGAACAAGACGATGCGAATCGGCTGTCCGAGGCCGCGGACCATCTGCAGCGTCGCGTCGCTCGGGCGAGTCGTCTTGAAATAGGAGAGGTCCCACTTCTCGTCACGCTTGAATGCCACGTAATTGACGGCGCTCAGGAAGACCAACGCGAGCGCGAGGGTCAATCCAGCGTACGCGGCGGAGTGGACGCGCCGCAGCTCCACCGCCTGTGCGACCGGCATCCGCGAGTACGCGAGCTCCATGAAGCACGTCGAGGTGAGCGAGACGGCCAGCACGGCGGGCCACAACGCTGCGAGCGCCCCCGCGACCTTTCCCCCGGTAGGGCCCGTGAGCCCGACCATCTCGGCCACCTCGTCGGTCGAGAGCGCGAAGAGCAGGAGCGACGCGACCACGCCGGCGGAGCCCGCGAGCAACGCGCCTTCGGCCCGCTTCAAGTCGCCTTCGCTACGCGCCCACGCCATCGCGCGCTGAACGATCGCGGCGATGACGACGATCGCTCCCACGCCGAGGGCCACCTTTCGGCCCGAGCCGGTCGGATCGAACACGCGCTCGGCCAGGAAGACGAGCGCCAGGCCTCCGACGAGCTCCAGGGTGACCAGGCTCGAAGTGCGTTTGGCGGGGGCGCTCATCGCCACCTCTGCGACTGCAGCACGCGCGTCGAAGCCAGCAGCGCGAAGAAGATGATGCTCGCGTAGAAGATCAAATCGCTCACTCGGAGGATGCCGCGCTGGAACGACTGGAAATGCCCCTGGAACAGCGCGAGGTACGAGATGATCTTGTTGAGCGGTGGCTCCGTGACCCTCGCGACCATCCACAGGAGAACGAGCAGCGCGACGATGAGCGCGGTGACGACTCCCGCCATCAGCTGGTTCCACGAGATTGCGGAGCCGAACACACCGATCGCCAGCACGGTCGCCGCCTGCAGCGTCAATCCGAGATAGCCGGCCGCGATGTGACCTATCGAGACCTTTCCGTTCACGAAGATGAGCAGCGGGATGTAGATGGTCAGGAGGTTCATCACCGTGACGAACACGAGCGCCGAGCCGAACTTCGCCAGGATGATCTCGTGCTCTTTCACGGGCGACGTGAAGAGCAACGTCAGCGTCCCGGTTTGCCGTTCCTCGGCGATCAGACGCATCGAGATGAGAATCGCCGCCACCGAGGTGAGCCCGAACGCGAAGTAGAGATAGTCCTGCAGGACCGCCGACGACAGCTTCGGCGACGACCCCACGCCGAACACGTTGAACGCCAATCCGTCGAGCAGGAGCAATCCTGCGGTGATGAGATATCCCGCCGGCGTCCGGAGATAGACTCCGAGCTCGCGTTTGGCGATGAGCCAGACGTTTCTCACGAAGGAGCCTCCTCGCTGGCAGCCGGCGCGTTCGCCGCGCTCGGCGCACTCTCGGTCTCTTTCGACAGGCGCACGAAGATGTTCTCGAGGCCGGCGGACGACGTGCGGAATCCCCGCAGCCCGAGCCCCGCATCGACGATTCGTTTGGCGATCTCCTCGCGCACCTCGCCTTCGGTCGATACGCGGACGCGCAGCATCTGACCGGTCGCGGTCACGTCCGTCACCTTCACGCCCCCGACGCCCTCGAGCGCGAGGCGCACCGCGTCGGCCTCGCCGCGCACGTCGAGCTCGAGCGTCGCGCCCGCGTGCCCGAATCGATTGGCGAGGTCTTCTTCGGAGCCTTCGGCGGCGATCCGGCCGCGCGACAGCATCAGGATTCGGTCGCAGGTCTGCTCGATCTCCGCGAGCATGTGGGTCGAGAGCAGGATCGTGTGCTTGCCGCGGAGGCCACGAATCATCTCGCGCATCTCCACGATCTGGACGGGATCCAGTCCCTGGAGGGGCTCGTCGAGAATCAAGAGCGCCGGACGATGAATGATTGCCTGGGCGATGCCGACGCGCTGCTTGTACCCGTGCGAGAGCGCCGAGACGGCCTTCTTGCGGACCTCTTTCAACGCGCAGACGGCGAGCACCTCGTCCATGCGGTGGTTGACGTCGTCGGCCGACATGCCGCGCAGCCGCCCCGCGAAAGACAGGAACTGCTCGACGGTCATCTCTCCGTAGAGCGGCGGCGTGTCGGGCAGGTATCCGATGAACTTGCGGATCTCGTCGGGGCTCTCTTCCACGTCGAGCCCGCGAATCGTCACGCGCCCGGACGTCGGCAACAGCAGGCAGCTGAGCAGCCGCAGCGTGGTGCTCTTTCCCGCGCCGTTGAGCCCGAGGAAGCCGATGCACTGCCCTTCCTCGATGGAGAAGGACAGATCCCGTACGGCGCAAGCGGAACCGTAATATTTGGTGACTCGGTCGACGACGATCACGGCGGCGCAATGCGTACCGATGTCGCGCCGCGTGTCAACTCGTTCGCGCAGCGATTTCCGTCAGAGCAGATCCACGACCACGACCGGTGTGTCGTGCCCGAATGGGCTCGTGTCGCTGGGCCCGGTGCCGAGCTCGCCGTACGCGTTGCCGCCCCAGCAGAGCACTTCGTCGCGGCGCGTGAGCACACACGCGTGCTCGAACCCGAGCGCGACCTGCACCGCGTTCGTGATCGACGGCACCGCGGTCGGGATCCCCGTGTCCATCGCATCGCCGTCTCCGCGCGGAGGCGCGCCCCAACACACGAGCCCGCCCGAGTCGAGCACCACGCAGGCGCGCTCCCCACGCGCCGCGATGGACACGGGCGACCCCGCGCCGATCGCGACGCTCCGTGCGATGTCGGCGTAGCCGCCTGGCGTCATGCCGATCTGACCGGACGCGTTGCTCCCCCAGCAGCTCACGCCCATCGGCGCGCCTTCGGTGAGCGCGCAGGTCGCGTCGGCGGACGACATGGCGACGACTCCCGCGAGCCCGAGCACCGACACGGGCGTGGGGCTCTCGCTGTCGAAGCCGGAGCCGTCGCCGAGCGTCCCGAAGCCGCCCGATCCCCAGCAGACGGCCGACCCGTCGGCCTCGGCGGCGCACGTGTGCCGGTCGCCGGGCGCTACCCACCGCGCGCCCGCGATCGCGCCGGTGACCATCACGGGCGTCGGAGAGCTCGTCGTGGCGTCGTTGCCGAGACGACCGTTCTCCCCGTTGCCCCAGCACCGAATCGACTCGCCGGACCGGGCGCACGTGTGCCGGGCGCCCGCGACGACCTGCGCCACGCCGCTCAATCCCGTGATCGTCTCGGGACGCGTGCGCGTTTCGAAGTCACCCACGCCGAGCTGGCCGTGCTCGCCGAGGCCCCAACACGCGACCTCGCCGCCGATTCGCAGCGCACACGTGTGGTACCAGCCGGCCGTGATCGCGATGGCGTCCACGAGGTCGCCGACGGGCATCGGCGTGCGGTACTCGCGGTCGGTGCCGCCGGATCCGATCTGACCTTCGGCCCCGCGGCCCCAGCAACGGACGTGTCCGCTCGCGAAGAGCGCGCAGCTGTGCCCGCGCCCTGCGGCGATGGCGCAGATCGCGCGTCCTTCACAGCCCGGCACGAGCGGGCCGGCATCGATGCGCGGTCCCGTATCGGCTCCGGCGTCGGTCGCTCCCATCTCGCGGCCGGCGTCGGTCGCGCTCCCGGAGTCGTCGCCGGAGTCGATGGGCGCGGGACCGGCGTCGGGCGTGTCCGAGTCCGTACCCGCGTCCGTCGTTCCTCCGTCGGGTGATCGTCCGCAATCGGGCACGTCGAGCTCGGCGCAGACCTCCGGAGGCAAGTCGGCGACGGACGCCGGTCGCTCGGCGCAGACCACGATCGTCCCTGTTTGCAGCTTGAAAGTGAGCTCCGGAGGACAAGTCAGACGCCCTCCGCGCTCCGGCGAGAGACCCGAGTAGACGCAATACCGCGACGCGTCCGCGGCCGTGACCAGCGTGCCGCCCGCGCCACAGACGCCCGTCGCCGCGTCCTCGCAGCCCGCGAGCGCGATCCACGCGAACGCGCATATCGCAAAGGTGCGCCGGCGGTGCGCGGCGACCGACGTGCTCACTGTGCGGCTCCGACGACCGCGATTCCGCCATCGTCCTCGTGACTCGTCACCACCGTCGTCTCGGGGCACTCGCGCCGCGATCGTGATCGTGACCACACGACGATCCATTGCGACTCGGAGAGCGCATGCACCCGCACGTGGACCTCCGCGTCGTCCGACCCGGACGCTCCCCGCGTCGTGCACGCGAACGTTCCCGACTGCGCCTCGGCTGCCCAGACGGTCCGGTCTCCGAGTCGCAGGCGCACGACGAAGAGCCCCGTCGGGCGCGTGCGGAAGACGAAGTAGCCGTCGGCGTCCACGGGCTGCGGCTCGACGCCGTCGGCGGTCTCGAATCGGAGCGCGCCGAGGGCGTTCGGCGCGAGCACGTCGAGCGGACGCACGCGCTGCTCGGTGCTCCACGCAAACCACTCGTCGTAGCCCCGCGCGCCCACGGATCTGGGCGCAAACCGCGCCCAATAGCGCCTGCCGCGCGCAGGCGTGTCCTCGTCGGCCGTCGCACGTCGCATCCGCTGCTGATCGCCCGCGAAGACGTGCGCTTCGCGCCACGTGCGCGCGTCGACCGCGAGGATGAGGTCCTGGTTCCACGAGTAGGTGACGCTCGGCGTCTGCTCGTCGGTCGCGTGCCCGGACCGCATGAAGCGGTACGCGATGTGGAGGGGTCCGCGCGTCGTCGCGCCCAACAGCTCGAAAGAGCCGGGACCTCGATCCTCGAACGATGGCGGCAACACGTCGATGATCGTGGTGGCCGACGCGCTGCCCGAACGCGTCGAGCCACCTCGGCCCCCGGCAGCCGACGCGGATGAGGCCCCGCTCTCGGCAGCGGAAGCTCGCACGGCGCCGTCGGACGGGCGCGGTCGTTCGACGGAGGGGCTCGCGGCGGAGCCGCATGCAGCAACTACACAAACGAACAAACTCGACATCCGCGCCGCAGCCGCTCGATGTACGTTCATCGGCGCCCTCGCTCCATGGTCGAGAAACGATACCCCTTCCGACGACGTGCGCGCGATCTGGTCGACGGACGAGCGGCTGTGTTACCGTCGGCGAACGTCATGGGGAAATGGTTCGCGGGTAGTCTGCTCGTGTCGTTCGCTCTGCTGGCCTCGGGATGCGAGAGCGACGGCGGTCGCGTGGGCTCACGATGCAGCGAGTCGAGCGATTGTGCGCCGTCGCTCGAGTGCCTGCAGTTCCAGTGCAGGCAGGGCCCACAGAGCAACGGCGGGCTGGGATACGCGCGCGCGCCCGATCCGGTGCTCGACATGGGACCGCGCGACATGGGACCGCGAGACATGGGCCCACGCGACACGGGGCCGCCGCCCGCAGACATGGGCCCGCCGCCCGACGACGACATGGGGCCACCACCCGACGAGGACATGGGCCCACCGCCCGCAGACATGGGCCCGCCGCCCGCAGACATGGGCCCGCCGCGTCTCGACATGGGCCCGCCGCCCGACATGGGCCCGCCGCCCGCGGACATGGGCCCGCCCGACACCGGCCTCGACATGGGTGGCGACTCGGGGTGATCGGGCTGGAGCAGACTCGCCCCACGAGCGCGTCGCTCGTGTAGTCTCCGCGCCTCGTGTCCCACCGTCGAAAGGTGACTCTCGCGGCTTTGCTCGTCGTGGGCCTCGGGCTCGCGCGCCCGGTCGCCGCACAGCCCGCGGAGCTCGAAGCCGACGCAGGGACGGCACCCGAAGCCGAGACTGCATCGTCGGACGAAGGAAGCGCCACGCCGGCCGATGAGCCACCCCCACCGAGGACCGATGGAGCCGACGTGGCTCCGTCGGCTGCGGGCGCTGAGCGCGAGGAAGCGCCGGTCGATCCCGGTTCGTCGACCGCCGCCACGGGACCGGCCGCGCAGGCGCCGGGCGGCGACGAGACCGGCCGCTTCGTCTTCGGCAGCTACGGGCGCATCGGCATCGCGAGTGATCTGCGGGGGGGCCTCGGACGCGAAGCCGACCTCGTCGGAGGCGGGACGCGTGGCGATCGATACGACCTGTCGTCGTACATCGAGCTGCAGCTCGCCCGCCACGATCGGATCCTCGGCGTGCGCACGGACGTCGTCGCGACGCTCGCCCTCTCGGGAGAGCCGTTTCACCTGAGCGGCGAGTTCGAAGTCGATCTCGCCCTGCGCAACGCGTACGTCGAGGCCAGCGACGTGGGCACACCCGGGTTGTCTCTGTGGGTCGGCTCGCGGATGTGGCGCGGCGACGACATCTACCTGTTGAACTTCTGGCCGCTCGACGAGCTCAACACCGTCGGCGGCGGTGTCGGCTATCGACGCGACCCTTGGCGCGTCGATCTGGCGGTGGGGATGAGCCGACTCCTCGGCGGCGGCTACCAGTACCAAGAGGTGGCCGTTCCCAGCACGGGGTTCGTGCCGACCCGTGTCGTGTTGCTCGATCGACCACGCGTCATCGGAGCCCTGCGGGGCGAGTACGTTTGGCGCCCGGGATCCACGGGCCCTGGGCTGAAGCTCGTCCTCTACGGCGAGGCGCACGCCCTCGCGTCGGGCGATCGGCGCGGACCGGATGGCTCCACCGTCGAGCAGCTGCCCGCCGACGACGGCTTCGTGGTGGGCGCCGAGGTGAGCGCGTTCCTCGGCGAGCGCGACACGTTCGCCAACCTGTTCGTCCGATACGGATGGGGCCTCGGAGCGTACGACGAGATCGGGCTGCCTTTCGGGCTCGACACGTTCAAACAAGCCAGCCGCGCGAGGGAGCTCTTGATCGCGCTGTCGGCCAACGGCGAGTGGGGCCCTTTCATGCTGCAGGCGGCGGGCTTCTACCGGTACTTCCGTGACGCCGACCCCAACGTGTTCGACCGTGACGACCTCGCGGAGTGGATCGTCGTCGCGCGCCCCGCCGTGGCGTTCGCGCGGATCTTCGGGTTCGCAGCGGAAGCGAGCCTGCAGGGCACGGCATCCAGCCTCCTCGACACGAGCACCGGCGAGACCCGTGCTCCGTCGCTCTTCCGATTCGCGCTGATGCCCTACTTGAGCCCGACCGGTCCGGGCTCCTTCAGGAGACCGCACCTCTTCGGCGTCTACGCCGTGACGCTCCGCAGCGAGGACGCGCGCGCGCAATACCCGGACGACGACGTCTTCTCGCAGCGCGACGTGGAGCACTACCTCGGCATCGGCGCCGAGTGGTGGTTCGACTCGGCGTATCGCTGACGCGCGTGGGAACAACGGGCCGGGGTGGCGTGCTACCGTGGTCACGATGTCGGCCCGGATGCGCGCGGGCGTGGGCTTCACGATCGTGGTCGCGCTGACCGCCTTCTGTGCGACAGGATCCGCGCAACGCCGGCGACGGCGAGAGCCGCGGCCGACCACACCGATGGAGCGTGTCGCGCGGTACGAGAGCGCGCGCGCGCGCTGGCACCGCGCCGTGCCGACGCCGGCGGGCTTTCGCGGATCGGCGAGCCCGACCGTCCGCCTGCGCAGCATCCATGGTGGTCGCGAGGTCGCCCTGAGCCCTCTCTCGAGCGGACGATTCAGCGCGGAGTCCCTGGCTCGCGCCGAGTCGGCCCTGGGCGACCACCGCAACGGGTACCGTCGCGCCATCGACCGACGGCTCCTCGACATC
>JADZFZ010000388.1 GCA_020854145.1 Deltaproteobacteria bacterium
ACGCCGCTCTCGAAGTCCCGAGAGATCCGCAAGATCGTCAAGCAGCGTCTGCGGGCCGACGAGCCCATCGCGGGCATGGATCTGACCGGAGCGGACCTCTCCGGGATGGACCTCTCCGACCTCGATCTGACCGGTGTGATCCTCACGGAAGCCAACCTGCGCTCGGCGTACTTCGACCGCAGCAAGCTGCTCGGGGCCAACCTCGACCGCGCCAACCTCCAGGGCGCGTACGTGCGCGACGCGTTCGTGGCGCAGTGCTCGATGGTCGATGCGCGCGCCGAGGTCGTCACCTTCGACGGCAGCACGCTCGACTCCTCCGACTTCACGCGCGCGCTCATGACGTCGGCCACCTTCGGCGGCTGCTCGATCCGCGGCGCGCTGTTTCGCGAGACGTTGCTCTACGCCGCCGTCTTCGACGGGGCGCGCCTCGACGAATCGGACTTCGGCGGCGCCGCGATCGAAGAGGTCCAGATGCGCGGCGCCTCGCTGCGCGACGTCCACCTCGAAGGCGCCTGGGCGCTGCGGATCGTCATGGACGACGCCGATCTCTCGGGATTCCGCGCGTTCGGCGAGACCGTGCTCGAGCACGCGTCCTTCAAGCGCGCCAAGGCTGCGGGCTCGCAGTGGCAGGGCGCCTCGCTCACGGGCGCCAACTTCTCCTTCGCGGACCTCACGCGCGCCGACTTCTCCGGCGCGGTGCTGCACGCAGCCATCCTCCACGGCGCGAACCTCTCGAACGCGCGCCTCGAGCACTGCGTGCTGGCCGACCTCGCGGCGATGGACGCCAACCTCTTCGAGACGAACCTCGAGGGCGCCGATCTCTCCCACGCGGACCTGCGCGGCTCGAACCTCTTCGGCGCCGAGGTCTGGCAGGCGCACACCGACGGCATCCAGCTCGAGCTCGCCAACGTGGCGCGTACGAAGCTGGCGAGGTCTTGACCGATGGCGGCCGCCAAGACCTTCGACTCGCGCGATCAGGTGCTCGAGCACCACGAGAAGCAGAACGCGTCCTTCATGGATCAGACGTGGCGCGGGATCGACCTGACCGCGGCAGCGCTCCCGCGCTCCATGTTCGTCCGCGTCGTCTTCAGCGAGGTGCGCTTCGACGGCGCCGACCTCTCGAGCTCGCGCTTCGTCGGCTGCTCTTTCGACCGCGCGAGCCTCCTCGGCACCCGGCTCGACGGGTGCACCTTCGATCGCGCCACGCGCGCCGCCCGCACCGATCTCCGGCGCGCACGGCTCGTCCGGGCCGACCTCTCGGGGCTCGACCTGACGGGCCTGCACCTCGACGAGGCCGACCTCTCCGGCGCGCATCTCCTCGAGACGAACCTCTCGATGAGCACGCTCGTCACCGCCTGCCTCGTGGGCGCGACGCTGCGTGGCGCCAAGCTCGTGCAGGGCGACCTCACGGGCGCCGATCTCACCGACGCCGACCTCACCTCCGCCAACCTCGCGGGCGCCCGCTTGCAGGGAGCCAGCCTCCGCGGCGCCAGCCTCGTCGGCACCATCCTCAACCGCACCGAGCTCGGCAGCGCCGTGCTCGAGCACGCCGACCTGACCGGCTCCGACCTCGCCGGCCTCGCGTCGCACCCGAGCAGCTTCCGCAAGAGCACGCTGCCGGGAGCGCGCCTGTGCGGCGTCGACCTGACCGGCGTCGACCTCGAGGAGGCGGACCTGCGCGGCGCCGATCTCTCCTCGTCGCGCCTCGCGGGCGCGAAGCTGGCGCGCGCGGACCTGCGCGATGCCAACCTCGAGCACGTCCGGCTCGCGGAGGCGGACCTGTCGGGAGCCGACCTGCGCGGCGCCAACCTCGCAGGCGCCGAGATCACACGCGCGAAGCTCGTCGAGACCACGCTCACCGACGCGTCCCTCGGCGGCCTCGACCTTCGTCAGGTGGACCTCTCGACGGCCTGGCTCGACGGCGCCGACCTCCGCTCCTGCACGATCGGCCCGGCGAACCTCGACGGCCGGCCGCTCGCGCGAATCCGCCTCGACGGCGCCGATCTCTCGGGTGCGAGCCTCCGCCGCGCCGCCCTCGACGGCGCGAGCCTCCGGGGTGCGAAGCTCGCGCGCGCCGATCTGACCGAGGCCTCCCTGTCGGGTGCCGACCTCTCGCACGCCGACCTGTCGGGCGCGAAGCTCGACGAGGCCCAGCTCGACTCCGCCTCGCTCGAGTCCGCCAACCTGCAAGGAGCCTCGCTCCGGGCCGCGTCGATGATGCGCACGCGCCTCGCGGGCGCGCGCCTCGTGGATGCCGACCTCGCGCGCGCCGACCTCGACGGCGTCGACCTCTCCGCCGCGCAGGTGACGCGCGTCTCGTTCGAGCGCACCAGCCTCATCGGCGCCAACCTGCGGCAGCTCGATCTGCGCGGCTCGAACCTCCGCGACGTCGACCTGGGCAAGGCCGATCTCGCCGGCGCCAACCTCAGCGAGGTCGATGCGACGCGATCGATCTTCCACCGAGCCGATCTCGCCGGCGCGAAGGCGCTGAAGCTCCGCGCCCGCTACGCGGATCTCTCCGGGACCGACCTCGACCTCGCCGACCTCCGCGGCAGCGACCTGCGCGACAGTCAGCTCGTCGGAGCGCGCGCGCGCCGCGCACGGCTCGACCTCGTTCAGCTGACGCACGCGCAGATGAAGGGCGTCGACCTGCGCCAGGCCGAGCTCCCCTACGCGAAGGCGCGGTACGCCGACCTCTCGCACGCGAAGCTCGACGCTGCCAACCTGACCGAGGCGGACCTGCGCGGCGCCAAGCTCCATCGCGTCAGCGACACCGCCGCCAACCTCCGCGGCGCCCTCCTCGAGGACGTCGAGCGCACCGACAAGGCGCTCGCCGCCGCCGAGGACTTCGTCCCCGGGAGGCGCTCCCGCTGAGCCGCCGCCCCGGATTTAATGCGCCATTACGCGCGCCCCCGCCGAGCCCGTCCCAGATTGCCTGCCACGAGACTCACTGCCCAGGAGCCCGCATGGAAGCCGTCATCGACCCCACCACCGATCTCGCGCCTGCGAGCGCCGCCACACGCGCGACGGTGACGCGCGTCAGTGGCCCATCGGTGCAATGCAGAACCCGCTTCGGGGCCAGCCACTCCGCTCACGTGGCGCTGCCGGCGTACACCCCACGGGTCGGCGACACCGTGCTGCTGCTCGCCGACGACGAAGGAGCGCACCACGTGGTCGGGGTGCTCGCGAGCCTCCGCGCGGTGCGGGACGCAGGCAGTCACGCTCCCGCGTTCGTGTACGACGAGGCGACCGGCAAGACCGTCTTCTCCGCGCCGGGGGATCTCGAGCTCGTCGCTCCGCGCGGGACGGTGCGCCTGGCCGCGCGCGAGGTGGAGGTGACTGCCGCACGATCACGATGGCAGTCGGACCGCATGGAGGTCGTGGCACGCACGCTCTCGACCGTGGCCGAGCGCTCTACCGCGGTCATCGGGATCTTGGACACGCGCGCGACGCGCATCCTCGAGAAGGCGAGAGTGGCCTACCGCGAGGTCGAGGATCTCGCCCAGACCCGCGCAGGCCGGATCCGCCAGATCGCCGAGTCCACCTGGCAGGTGCTCGGCAAACGCGCGCTCGTCAAGGCCGAAGAAGACGTGAAGATCCAGGGCGAGAAGATCCACCTCGCATGAGGAGATGAGGAGAGAGCATGCTTCCCGCGTCGACCAAGGGGGGTGGCAAGTGCGCCGGGTTCCCCGA
>JADZFZ010000389.1 GCA_020854145.1 Deltaproteobacteria bacterium
CGCGGTCGCGCCCGGCGAGACTGCTCGCGTGGACCTGAAGATCGAGGCCGCGAACGAGGCCGTCGGCAGGACGGTCGAGCGCACGTTGGTCGTTCGCGACCCGGACGGCGAGGAGGCCGCGTGGCCCGACGCCGAGCGCGTCGTGGCGATCCTCGTCCGAGCGCGTGACGGATCGCTCGTCCGCGACGACGAGGGAGCCGGCACCGAGGATATGCTCGGCGGAGGATGCACGACGACGGGCGGCCACGAACCCGAGGCGAGCTGGCTCGCGCCGATGACGGTGGCGATCGCCGTCGCGCTCCGACGCCGACGCCGGCGCCGATGAGCCGTCCCGAGCCACGCCGAGCAGCGACGAGAGCGCGGGCCCGCCTGTGGCTCGGCGCGATCGCGATCGTCGGCTGCGCCGTCGACGAGCCCGACGTGCACGCCGAGCACGGGCGCGACGAGGAGATCGGCGTCGCGCGCGCGGGGCTGTCGCTCTCCGAGCTCGCCGCGATGGTCGGGTGCACGACGGCGGGCACCGAGGGCCTGTCCGCACAGCTCATCGACGAGATGCTCTGCCTCGCGGAAGGCCGGCTCGTGCGCTTCGAGCACCCGAGCATCGAGCTGACGTCGAGCCGCGTGCACCCGTACCTGAGCCCGGCGGGCCGGGACATGATCCTGCGCGTCGCGGATCGCACGACCGTGCGCCTCAACTCGACCCTCCGCACGATCGCGGAGCAATACGTTCTCTACGACGGGTGCTCGGTCGCGGCAGAGCCCGGCCGCTCGAATCACGAGACCGGTCGCGCCATCGACGTCGACAACTACGCGAGCATCGACGGCATCCTGCAGGGCGAGGGGTTCACGCATCCGCTGCCCGACAGCGATCCGGTTCACTACGAGGCGCCCGGCGACGATCTGCGCAACCTCTCGGTGCTCTCGTTCCAGCGCCTGTGGAACGTCAACCACCCCGAGGACCGCATCGACGAGGACGGCGTCACCGGACCGCAGACGATCGGGCGCCTCGAACGCTCGCCCGCCGAGGGCTTCGCGATGGGCGGCACGTGCGGCGCGACACCTCCCCCACCACCGCCTCCTCCGCCACCTCCTCCGCCCCCTCCGCCGCCTCCGCCACCTCCGCCTCCGCCACCTCCGCCCCCGCCTCCCGGGGACGCAGGCACCACCGGGGATGCGGGCGCGCGCGACGCGAGCGCACGCGACGCGGGGTCGGTGCTTCCGCCGTCGAGCCCCGACGGCGGCGCATCCGCGCGACCGCTGTCGAGCGACGAAGGGTGCTCGTGTCGCGTCGCAGGTCACGCGCGATCGCGCACGAGCTTCGGCGGATCGATCGCGGCAGCAGCGATGGCGCTCGTGCTCGCCACGCGGGCACGCAGGCGAGATCGGCGGCAGGCCCCTTCTCCTCGAACGGGAAGCGGATGAGGGCCGAGCGCTCTGGCGAGAGCCGAGCTCAGCGACGCGCGAGCTTCTCTTGCCGCGCGCGCAGAGCGGCGATCTCCTCGGGGCTCATCCCACCGAGCAGCTGGATGCGGATCCGCTGCTCGCGTTGCGCGTGAACGTCGCGCGCGCGCACGTCGAGCGTCCCGTCGGCACCGAGCTGGAACGCGACGTCGATCTGCACGCCCCCTCGAGGGGCGAGCGGCAATCCGTCGAGGACGATCTCTCCGAGCGCCTGATTGTCCGCGAAGAGCTCGTGCTCGCCCTGGCAGATGCGAATGACGACCGCGGATTGCAGATCGGTCGCCGTCGTGAAGACGCGTGAGGACTCGGCCGGGATGGGCGCCCCGCGACGGATGATCTGGCGACAGAAGCCGCCCGCCGTCTCGAGCCCGAGCGCGTGAGGCGTGACGTCCATCAGCAGCGGCGCGTCGCGGGCCGGCAGCCGGAGGTCACCCGGGTCGACGGCCGAACCGGCGTCGTGCGTCATGAACGGCTGCGTCGAGGTGTCCGGGAACAACGGCGTCTCCGGCATCGACGTGGGCGCGACGAAGACGAAGTCGGACGCCGGCGGCGCAGCTTGCGCGACCAGCGGTCGAGCCGGCGCCGTCGGGGGCGGCGGCGGGGGCGGAGGAGGGACCGCTGCCGCAGGGCGTCCCGCGCGACCGGAGGCGCGGCGCTTGGTGCTGGGCGGCGCCGGGGGTGCAGCCGGCGCGGGTGCGGGTGCCGGTGCCGCCGGGAGCGGGCCGCGCGCAGCGACGGTCGCTGGCTCGCCGTGCGCTCGCGAGGGCTCCACGGCGGGCTCGATGGGTGTCGTCGCGAAGGGTCGCGTCGAGTCGCGTCGACGTTTCGGCGGCGGAGCAGCCGGAGGCGCGATCGCCGCCGCGGGCGGCGGGCTGCTCGCGGCCGGCGCGAACGGCGCACCCATCTTCGCCGTCACGCGCGTGGGCTCGTCGTCGAGCGGCGACGGCAGCGCATCGGGGCTGGTCGCTCCGCCCTCCGACGACGCGAACAGCGCGTCCACGTCCTTGCCCGCCAGGCTCGCCGTGAGCTCGGCGTAGACGGAGTCGACCACGACGCTCGGCTCGAACGAGTCGCGTGTCTGCGACAGGTCGAGCGGCGGCAGATGCTTCAGCGGCGCCGGCTGGTCGCGCAGGGTGGCGCCCGACAGATCCATCTCCCCGGTCGGGCGCGCCTCGTCGAGGTTCGGCCCGACCTCGACGATGTCCCCGAGACGCACACCGGGACGCTTGCTCGCGTGCGCGGGCGCGGGTGCCGGCCGGTCCGGACCGAAGGCCGGCTGCTCGGGTCGCTTCGAGCTCTTCCGGCCGCTTCTCTTTCTTTGTGTTTCTTCTCCAGACTTGGCGACGCGCTTGAGCTTGATCTTACCGATCGCCTTCTGTTCGATCGGCCCCATCAGAGCGCGTCCCTGGATCGCGGCTCCTTGCGCCACGACCAGGTCCGGATCGACGCCCACCATGGGCTCTTTGCGAAAATACTCTTTGACCAGCATCTGAACGAGCGGCACACGCGTGGAGCCGCCCACCAGCACGACCGCGTCGATCTCGGCCGGCTTGAGCGACGCGAGCCGCAGACAATCCTGCACGACGTCGAACGATCGACCGACGAGCCCGCGGATCTTGACCTCGAGATCGGTCCGACGGATCTCCTCGTCCAGGTCGAGCGACTGGCCGCCCGGGCCGTACGCGAGCTCGCGTACCCGTACGGTGATCTTCTTCTCCGTCGAGAGCTGACACTTCGCCCACTCGGCGGCTGCGCGCAGACGCTCGAACGCTTGCAGGTCGTCGCGCGGGTTCCATCGATGGCGACGGAGGAACCGATCCGAGAGCTCCTCGGCGAGCAGCACGTCGAAGTCGTCGCCGCCCAGGAACGTGTCCCCCGCCGTGGCCACGACCTGCAGGCTCTCGGCGTCGGTCTCGAGCACGGTGAAGTCGAACGTTCCGCCGCCGAGGTCGTACACCGCGACCTTCTGCGTGCCCGAGACCTGGTAGCCGTAGGCGAGGGCCGCGGCCGTGGGCTCGTTCAGGATGCGAAGAACGTCGAGCCCCGCGATCGAGCCCGCGGCTTTCGTCGCGCTCCGCTGCAGCTCGTTGAAGTTCGCCGGCACCGTGACCACGGCGCGCGTGCAGGGCTCACCGAGCGCCGCCTCTGCGACCCGCCGCACCTCGCGCAACACGAAAGCGCTGACCTCGGGGACCTGGAACGTCCCCTTGCGCACGCGCACGGCGACGCCGCCGGTCGGCCCCTCGATGAGCTCGAACGCGAAGCGCTCTTGCGCCGTGCGCACCTCGGGGCTCCGGTATGGCCGCCCGATGAGGCGCTTGACCGAGTAGATGGTGTTGCGCGCGTCGATGAGCCGCCGCTCGCGCGCAGCCCGCCCGACCACCATCTCGCCATCGGGCGGAAACGCGACCACCGACGGGATGAGCCGCTGCCCATCCTCGGTCGCGAGGACGCGGACCGACTGCGCGTCCGCGATCGCCACGACCGAGTTCGTCGTCCCTAGATCGATGCCGAGGACCGGAGCGGTCACCACCCGACGCTCGCGCGATGGGCGCGCGCGCTCGCAGCTACCAGCGAACGAGCGCGGACGCCCAGGTGAAGCCGCTGCCGAAAGCGGCCATGGCGACGAGCATACCCGGTTGCAGCTTGCCTGCCTTGCGGGCTTCGACGAGACCCAACGGGATCGACGCCGCCGTCGTGTTGGCGAACCGGTCGATCGTGTTGAAGACCTTCTCCTCGGGGATCTTCATCTGCCGGGCGACCATCTCGTTGATCCGCAGGTTGGCCTGGTGCAGCACGAAGAGATCGACGTCCTCGAGCCTTCGCCCCGTCGCGCCGAGTGCCTCGTGCAGCGCTTCGGGCATCCGCCGAACGGCGTGCGTGAACACGGTCTTGCCGTTCATGTGCGGGTACTGGAGACCCTTCTCCAGATGATCGGCCTGAATGCGCTCGTAGGTGTGCAGGCCCATGCCGTCGGCCGGGATCCACAGCTCCTTCGCGTGGCTCCCGTCGGCGTGCAGATGCGTGGTGAGCACGTGCGGATCGCTGGACGGATCGCTCACGTCGGTGGCGCCGAGGATCGCTGCGCCCGCTCCGTCCCCGAAGAGCACGGCCACGTCGCGACCGCGCGTGGTGCGATCGAGCCCGCGCGAGTGCGTCTCGGCGCCGACCACCATGATCTTCTGGTAGGTGCCGCTGCGGATGAACTGATCGGCGATCGCGAGGCCGTAGATGAAGCCGGTGCACTGCTGCCGGATGTCGAGCGCGGGGATGCCCGGCATCCCGAGCTTCGCTTGGAGGAAACAGGCGGTCCCCGGGAACTCGTGATCGGGCGACAGCGTCCCGAGCACGATCATGTCGATGTCGGACTTGTCGACCGCGGCGTCCGCGAGCGCGGCGTGGCACGCCTCGACCGCGAGGTCCGAGGTGTCCTTGTCCACCTCGGACCAGTGGCGCTGTCGTATGCCGGTACGCTGGACGATCCACTCGTCCGACGTGTCCATGAGCTCCTTGAGATCGTCGTTCTTCCATACACGCGGAGGCACGTAGCCGCCGACGCCGAGCATGCGAGAGCGAATGGCCATGACCGGATGCTTTCGCACGCTTCCGCGCCCTTGTCACCGGGGGAAAACGCGACAATCGGCCGCCGCGCCGCGTCAAAGACGGGACGCGGCGGGCCGGCGCGCGAGCACGGCGGGGATCAACGGCAGCCGGGTCGCGGGTCGGGGCACACGCTCATCCGCGGCAGCGTCATCGCGCAGCCACCGACGTCCTCGAACGTGTTGGCCGCCTCGAAGTCGAGCATCGGGCCGTCGTACCCGAGCACGAAGCCGTGCGCGCTCGCCTCGGAGATCACGGTGTCGGTCACGAACGTGGACGGCGGCGGCTGCGTCATGATCACGGCGCCCTCGAACTGAGACACGTCGCTGCAGGTCAGGAGCACGCACCCGCAGTCGGCGCCGGTGTGCTCGATGCGGGCGTGACGGATCCTCGTCTCGTCGCGCACGATGCCGCCGAACCAGAGGCCCACCCAGTCGCCCGGCGCGGGAGCGTCCGCCGCGGACCGAAAGACGATCGGTCGATCGGCGGTGCCGACGGCCACGAGCGCCGCGGTAGCGAGGAAGTCACCGGTGGAGTGCTCGATGCGGATGGACGTGCCCGGATGGAACGCGAGCTCCACGCCCGGCTCGATGGTCAACGTCACGAAGTCGTCGTCCGCGTCGTATCTGCCGACGGTGAGGTGGTCGCGGTCGGAGCTGCCCACGTGATAGGGCACACCCACGTCGCGGATGGTCGCGTCCTCCTGGATCCGGCTCTCGGGCGAGACGAAGATCTCGTCGCGAAGGTTGCCGGTGTACGTGCCGTCGGGAAGCGAGCCGAGCGCGCTCTCGGCGATCTCGATCGGGTACGGGTGCTCGTCGTTGCCGGAGCCCGTCACGACGAGCGCCGTCGATCCGGCGGCGAACCCCGCCATGCGTCGAACCGACACGCCGGGGCCGAGCGAGCCGCGCACGGTGACGTGATCGACGAACAGCCCGCGTTGCGTCGGCAGCGTGCCGTCGCCGTGCGCCGCGAGCGTCGCACCCGACGGGTCCACGCCGTCTCCGCCGCCGTCGTCGAAGGTGACGTGGGCGAGACGTGCGGTGCCGGGGCTCTGCACGAAGAGCTGACCCCATCGGGCGCCGTCGAGCCCCTCGAAGCGGATCGGCCGGTCTGCGGTGGCTTCGGCGATCAACGTCCCGGTCGTGGGTGTCCCGGGGAACGCGACGTCGATGCTGCGGCCGTCGGCGAGCTGCACGACGGCGCACGGCTCGATCGTCAGCACGGCACCGTCACGCACGGAGATCGTCTCGGTGACGACGTGCGGGCTCGCGTCCGCGCTCCACACCTCGTGTCCCTCGACGTCGCGGTCGTGGAAGGTCGGTCCGCCCTGCGGCGCGGGGCAAGCAGCAGGAGTTGGCCGATCGGGGATCGTATCGGGATCTTCATCACCGCAGGCCGACGCGCCGGTGAGCAGCAGCGCGATCGAGAGGCTCGTCGCGAGGGTGCGTGCGTGCATGGTGAACCTCCTCGAGTCGTCGGGTCGTTCGCTGGTGGGCCTGGTGCTTCGCTGCGTTCGGTCGTCGGGTCGCACGATCACGACCCCAGCAATGCGACGCGGCTCAGGGTCATGTCGGTGCCCGCGACGCAGTCGGGCTCGGTCGGGTCGGGGTTGTCCTCGAGGCCACCGCTGATGTCGCGCGCCTGGTAGCCGACGCGTGGCGCGCCGTTGGCGTCGAGCGCGATGGACGGGCTGTGCAGAAACCACGCGGCGACCGTGCAGCCGGGCCAGAGGATGATGTCGTCGGTGGGCATGTCGCTTCCGAGCTCCACCCCGTCGAGCACCCAGCGAGACTCGGCGGTGTCGCAACGCGCCTCGTCGCAACGGCCGATGCCGATGTTGTAGTCGCGCGTGTAGACGAAGCGCGGGTGGTCGTGGCCGTCGAGCGCCAGGTCGAGCCCGGGCCCGAGCGCGTCGCCTTGCTCCAGGATGGTGCCGCCCCATCCGCCGCCGGTGCAGTCCGAGTCGCAGGCGAGGTATGCGAGCGCACGGGCACCTTCGGGGGTCTTCATCATCAACATGACGCGCGGGTTGCCCGCGGCCGTCAGCGCGAGCGCGATGGTCGGCTTAATCGCGACCGCGGAGTACTCGGTGGCGTACGCGGCCTCGAGCCCGGTCGAGAGCCAACCGTCGGCGCGCGTGCAATCGCCCGCGCACACGGCGTACGCGCCCACGTCCTGGTCGAGCGTCTCGCCGTCACCCTCGACGGTCGCGACCATGGCGAGGTGCGCGCGGCCCGTCGCGTCGAAGCGCAGGTGCGACGACTGCCAGATCTGCTGAGCGATGAGATGCTGCGACCACTGCGCCGGATCGGTGCAGCCCTCGTCGCAGGTCACGTAGTAGGTCTCGGGCGCGCCTTGCCCGACGCCGAGGAACGCGACCTCCGTGTGCATGACGAACCGTGGTCGTCCCTGCGGATCGAGCGCGAACGCCTCGCCGGTCAGCTGATAGTCGCCACCGTGGTCGAGCACCACCGTCGTGGTCCACGCTTGCCGCGTACGGCAGTCGCCGTCGCACGACGCGTAGATGACGTGCTCGTAGTCGCCGAGCAGGATGTGCGGTCGGCCGGTCGCATCGAGCGCGATCATCGTGCTCGCGACGCTGCTCTCCGTGTGCAGGACGACGACCGAGACGTCCGCGGTCCCGCTGCAACCGGCGGGGCAATACGCATAGAACGCGTTTCCGCCTGCGTATGCCGGGTAAACGGCGTGGATCCCGCCGTCGGCGTCGACCTCGATGACCGGAGCCGAGGTGTTCTCGGGCTCACCCGTCGGCAAGAAGAAGCGCGCCGACGCGCCGCCTCCACCACCTCCACCACCTCCACCGCCTCCGCCTCCTTCGCCTCCGGTCGATCGCGGGCAGGCGGACAGCAGGGTCGCGCTCAGAACGAGCATCGCGATGTGCAGGGTCGTGCTTCGCATGGGCATCCCTCCGTTTCAGGGCGGGGCGCAGCATGCGTCGCGGGGTGGATTCGGCTTCCTAAATCCCTGCTCGCCGATCCTGAGAGTTTCCTAATCAGGCGGTGTCGCGCTCGACGAGCGCGATCGGCCGGTCGAGCTCGAGGCGGAAACGCCCGCGGGCCAGGCGCGCGAGACGCACGTCGGGGCACTTCTGCTCGAGCCGCTTGCGCAGCAGGATCAGCCGGCTCTCGAGGTTGTCCTTGCCGGCGGGCAGCTTCAGCGACGGGTCGAGGCGCAGCTCGCGGTTGGTGTACTCGGAGCGGCCTTCGCGCGCGAAGCCGCTGAGCACCTTCCAGAGCACGAGACCCGGCACGTTGCGGATGAGGTACTCGCCGTCGACGAACACGCAGTCGTCGTTGCGGTAGAAGACGAACGTCCTGCGAGTCGCCGACGGATCGCCGACCAGTGACGGGCGCTCGGGCTCCGCGCTCTTGGCCTCGGCGGTGTCGTCGAGCTCCCCGTGGTGCTCGATTCCGAGCGCGATCTGGTGGGCGACGACGTCCAGGTAGCGCTCGTGCCACTCGTCGAACGTGGAAGGGTCGCGGCTCTCCACGGCGAGCACGCCGACGAGGCGATCGCGCACCACCAGCGGCAACGCGATCTGCGCGCGTGCGTTCGGCAGGCCCGGCAGCGGGATCTCGGGACGAGCGCGCGTCGCGCCCGCCGCGCGAAAGACGCGTTCGCGAATGGCGCGCCCGTAGCGGAGATCACCCTCGAGATCGTGCGTACGCAGCGCGCGCCGCTGCGCTGCAGCCATGCCGATGAGCCCGTCTTCGAGCGCGACCTCTGCCCCGATCCCCTCGGCACCGTAGCCGTGGCTCGCGATCGTCACGAGCCGCTCGCGACTCTCGTCCGGCACCAGCACCATCGAGTATCGGAACCCGTGCAGCTCGTCGAGCGCGGCCAGCGTCTCGGCCAGCATCGACTCGAGGCAGTGCGCGCGGTTGATGCGCTCGCACACGAGCTGCAGGGCACGCAGCTCCGTCAGCGCGCCCTGCTCCGTGAACACCGGCTCCGCGTGCTCCGGGGCTCGGCTCGTCGCCGACACGAAGAACCCGTCGACGGACCGGATCTCGAGCACCTCGAAGACGTCCGCGGACACCAGCCGGAAGACGCCTCGCATCCCGGTGTGCGATGCGATCGCGTCGATGCGGCTCGACATCGACTCGAAGAGTGGGCCGCTGGTCTCCGAGCGACAGAACCGGAGCCGGAGCTGGATCGGCTCGAACGTCACCGGGTCGTGGAGCTGGACGCGCGCGAGCGGGTTCTCGTCCAGGTTGCGGCTCGTCTTGTTGAAGAACTGACGCGACAGCGCGACGTGACGATCGTCGACGATCTCCAGCTGGCTGATGTAGCTGACGTTGGGCTCCCCATCGGCCGAGCACGTCGCGACCGTTCCCGGGACGATGCCTGCCGCGGCCCTTCGAATGTCCCGAAGCGTGAGCGTCACCCGAGCGTCTCTCGCGTTCCCCGCCCCGCCTCGAGCGCGTCCGAGAACGGATGCCAGCGCTCCCCGGCGCCGGGCCCCGGCGTCTGCGCGAACACGTCGGTCACGCGCAGGCGCAGCGCCAGGCACGGCCACACGCGCACTCTCGTCGTGATCCGCCGCGGGATGCCCACCATCTCGAGCTGCCCCGCGAAGGCGCTCCGGTATCCCTCGGCGAGCGCACGGTGCGCTTCGCCGGCGAGCGAGACGTCGAGGCAGTCGGCCTTGAGCTGGAACGTCCGGTGGTCGTACGTGCGCGCCATCGTGATCGCGACGCGCGACGACGCCCGGAGGTTCTCGATCGTCTCGCCGGCGAGCTGCTCCGGCACGAGCACGACGACCTGCTCCAGGTCCTCCGCCACCTCGAGCCCCACCGCCCGCACGATCGCTGGCTCCAGGCTCGCGCTGCGCGTCGCGAGGAGCATCGAGTTCCCTCCTTCGAGGAAGTCGGCGAGCTTCCGGGTGAGCTTCGTAGGTGGCACGTTCGACGAAATGTACAGGCGCCGCGCGATCCCGCGCAATCGAGCAGGCTGACGATCGGGCGATCCGTGCGACCTTCGAGAGCGTGTCGCGTCACCTCGCTGCGATCGTTCTGCTCGTGCTCAGCGCGTTCCCCATGGCCTGCGGCGACGACGAGTCGCCGATGGGCTCCGTCCGCCTGCGCGGCGTCGTGTTCGGCTTCGCGAGCGGCGAGCTCCTCGAGGGCGCGCGCGTCTCCATCGCGGAGCTGCCCGAGCTCGCGACCACCAGCGCAGCCGACGGCACGTGGGAGCTCGAGGTCCCCGACGGCGCGCGCGTCACCCCGGTCGTCGAGCTCCCGCGGCACCCGACCATGTACCTCGAGACGTTCACCACCGACGGCGTCGACCTCGAGCGCGTGAACTTCCAGCTCGTGCCCGAGGGCATCTATCGCGCCTTCGGATCGATCCTCGGCGAAGACATCGACCCCGTGCGCTGCCAGATCGCCTCGACCGTCAACGTCGCCGCGATCGGCGACCTGTCCTTCGAGCAGTTCCGCGCGTACGGCCCTCACGGCGTCGCCGGAGCCACGGTCGAGACCACTCCCTCGATTGGTTCCCAAACGGTCTACTTCACCGAGCAGACCCTTCCCGATCGCACCCTCACCGAGACCACCATCGACGGCGGCGTCGTCTGGGCCAACGTCGCGCCCGGCACCTACGAGCTACGCGCCGTCCACCCCGAGCGCACCTTCCGGCCCAGCACCGTCACTTGCGAGCCTGGCCGCTTCATCAACGCCGGCCCCCCCTGGGGC
>JADZFZ010000390.1 GCA_020854145.1 Deltaproteobacteria bacterium
CGATTGTCGCCGGCCTCACAATCGGCGTCCTCGACCTCGTCGGCGATCGCAGTCAGCTCCGCGACCACGTCCGGGCAGCCGGTCGGACAATCGTACGCGAGCACGACCGCGCCGTGCTCCATGCTGTGGAGCAGGAATCCCCAGGGGACGGGCGTGTCGTACACCCGGTAGTCCGCCCAGATCCCGTAATGGGGGCCGCCCGTCGGCGGCATGTACGGGTGCGTCAGCTCGGAGCACGAGGGCACGTGCTCCTGCGACAGCCGCCCGTCGGCTTCCGCCGTCGTCACGGTGCATTCCGTCGCTGGAGCGATCGGAGGCGCGGTCGGGCGCGTGACGACCACGTTCGTCAGGCCGTCTCCCGTGCCCCCTTCTCCGGACGTGCCCATCTCGCGCCGACCCGCGTCGGCTCCCGCCGCGCCGTCGTCGTCTCCACAGCCGGGCGCGAGCCCGAAGACCGAGACACCCACGAGAAGCACCGAACCCACGACCGCGTCGCGTCTCATGGCGTCACCGGCTCCAGGCGAATCTCCGAGACACTCTCGCTCTGCCCTTCCCTGCTGTCGATCACCACGGTCACCGTACCCTCCAGCATTCGTCTGCCCCACACGTCGTCCTCGAACGCGTCGCCATCCGTCTGGTCCACGCGCGCTTCCTCTCCGTTCACGATCACGATTGCGCCCGCGGGATTGCGATTCGTCGCGTGCCTCGAGCGGACGACGACGTCGTAGAGATAGGGCGACACGGACTCGAAGACGAACACCGCTCGTCCCGCGCGGCTCCCGTCGGGGTCGTAGAGACCGTCACAATCTTCGGTGAGGTGATCGCTGCCGCGCGCCGTGTACATATAGCCTTCGGCGAATCGACAACGATTGACCCAATTGCGGCGCATCTCGTACGTCGCCTCGAGGTAATCCATCACCCGTCGTGTCGGCGGCGGTCCCGCAGGCGCGCCGCCCGGGCACGCAGCGACGGCCGCGGTCACGCGAAGCGCGAGGTCACCGACGCGGAAGAAGCTCCGGTCGAGCGGGCCGGGACCGAACGCGATGGAATTCGTGCCTGCCGCGAGCGCCCCGAGCACCTCGACACGTCCCGTCGTCTCGACGTTGTCGCCCGCGGCGTCCGCGGGCAGGTCGAAGCGCGTCCCGTTGACGTCGATGAATCCCTCCATGCCGGGATGATCGGCGTCGAAGATCCGGTACTCGAGCGTCGCGGCGCTCACGACCGCCCGGTCGGGCACGTCCCGGACCTCGAATCGCAGTCGCTCGCTCGACGTCGGGCCCACGTCGAGCTCGAGCATCGCGCCGCCGAACGTCGTCGAGCGCAGGTGACAGTCGATGGGCGGAGGAGAGACGGGCGGCGGAGGAGGAGGAGGGGCCGGCGGGGAAAGGGCGCCGTCGTCGGGGCTCGACGCGTCGCTCGTGGACCCGTCGGCCGACGTCGCCGCCCCGTCGAGCTCGGACCCGGCGTCGAGCGTGCGCGCGTCCAGCGTCGAAGGCGCGTCGATCGCCGCGGCGTCGCGCTCCGGCAGAGAGCCACCCGACGCGCTGCCTTCGCAGCCGGTGAGCGCGAGGACGAGCGCCAAACCTCCGAGGCCTGCCTCGAAGGGCGTCACCCGGGGCCGTCGACCTTCAGCCATCGCGTTGCCGCCATCGCGCTCCAGGGTAGCCGACTCCCTGCCGTCGGACACGGGCGGGCGCGTGGCGGACACCCGTCCGACACCGCGATTCGATGCGCCCGTCCGCGCGATTGCCGCGTGTCACGCGCGGCGCGTCGATTGCGTCGACACGCGGCATGTCTTCCGTAAGCTCTGCCGTCTCCTTGGAGTCCACCGAGCCCGACGACGCGCCCGACGACGATCTCGCACCGCAGATCGCGAGGCTGCGCGATCTCTCGGGTCGCCTCGACGACCTGGACTGCCGGCAGGCGTGCGCGACGTCCCTCGCGTCGCTCCGAGCGCTCTACCGCCAGTCACCCGCGCGATTCGACGCCGCCACGATCGCGGCGCTCCGCGACGTCGCGCACGCGCTCAAGGACCCCGCGGCGCAGCGCCAGGGAAGTCTCTTCGTGGCTCGCCATCCCGCGCCGCCTCGGGTCGAGCCCATCGAGATCTTGCGCGCGACCTTCGGGTACACGTCGTTTCGCCCCGGCCAGGAAGAGATCATTCGCGCCGTGCTCGAGGGCCGGGATTGTGTCGGCATCATGCCGACGGGCGCGGGCAAATCGATCACCTATCAGATCCCGGCCCGCGTCCTCGGCGGAACCACGCTCGTCGTCTCGCCCCTCATCGCGCTGATGAAGGACCAGGTGGACGCGCTCACCGCGGCGGGCCTCCGCGCGACCTATCTGAACTCGAGCCTCGCTCCCGACGAGCGGCGGGCACGCCTCGAGAGCCTCCGATCGGGCGAGGTGGAGCTGCTCTACGCGGCTCCCGAAGGGCTCGAAGCCTCCGTCGGACGCGTGCTCGAACGGCTCGATCTGCGCCTCGTCGCGGTGGACGAGGCGCACTGCATCAGTCAATGGGGGCACGATTTCCGGCCGGCGTACCGGACGCTCGCCGGATTGAAGAAACGATTCCCGACGATTCCCGTCCTCGCATTGACGGCGACCGCGACTGCCGCCGTCACGCGCGACATCGTCGAGCAGCTCGCGATGCAAGCGCCGCTCGTCTTTCGCGGCACGTTCTTCCGCCCGAACCTGCACGTCCACGTCCACAAGAAGGGCGAAGATGCGCGGCGTGGGAGCGTGCGCGACTCCATCCTCGCCCTGGTGCGCAAACGAAAGGGCGAGAGCGGCATCGTCTATTGCCTCGCGCGCAAGTCGGTCGAGCAGATGGCCGAGCACCTCCGCGAGCACCGCGTTCGCGCATTGCCCTATCACGCGGGCCTCGACTCGGCGCAGCGCACGCGCGCACAGGAGGCTTTCCAGAACGACGAAGCCGACGTCATCGTCGCGACCGTCGCCTTCGGCATGGGCATCGACAAGTCGAACGTCCGGTACGTGATTCACCGCGACATGCCGCGCTCGGTCGAGGGTTATTACCAGGAGATCGGGCGCGCTGGACGCGACGGGTTACCCAGCGATTGTGTCCTCTTCTATTCGTGGGCGGACGTCATCGCGTACGACCGGTTCCTGGACGAGTCGCCCCCGGACGTGGCCGAGAGCCACAAACGGCTCGTGAGACAGATGTACCGGTTCGCCGAGGACGGCGGGTGCCGCCATCGGGCACTCGCGCGCTACTTCGGCGAGACCATCGATGCATGCGGGACGTCGTGCGACGCCTGCGCCCACCTCGACGTCTTCGCCGGCGCACGACGCAGCAAGTCGCCCGCGCGTAGCTCGGGACCAGACCCCCGCTCCCCGAATGGGGAGAGGGTCGGGGTGAAGGGCGAGCGCTCGGCCAAGGCGCCGGCGCGTCTACCCCGCAGGGGCACGTTCGTCGTGGAAGAGACGCGCGACGGTGTCGCGGCGCGGGTCACCTACGACGCTCCCGACGATCCCTCCGGGGAGATCGCCCGATTCCTCGCGCTCAAAGTGTTCCGCAAGAAGATCGCCGACCGGGAGAAGCTGCCGCC
>JADZFZ010000391.1 GCA_020854145.1 Deltaproteobacteria bacterium
AACCATCGCGACGTCGCGACCGCGCGCGTCGCTCGCGCTCCTCACGCAGCCTGCTTGGTGGGCTGCGCTGGCGCTCCTGCTGCTCAACGATCACGTGCTCAAAGGCGCTGGCCTCTTGCCCGGCTTCGTCACCGGCAAGCTGAGCGACCTCGCGGGGCTCGTCGTCGCGCCCGTGCTGCTGGTCGCGATCACGCGTGCGCAATCGACCCGTGCGCGTGTGCTCTGTTTCGCCGCGGTCGCGAGCCTGTTCGCGGCGATCAAGCTCTCGCCCGCGTGTGCCGACGCGCTCGAGGGCGCGATGGCGCTCGTCGGCCTGCGGTGGCGCATCTGGGTGGATCCGACCGACCTCGTCGCGTTCGCGGTGCTGCCGCTCGCGTGGCGCCTCGTGTCGGGACCGCGCTCCCTCTCCTCGGACGGGGAGACGGCAAACGGGAGCCGGTACGGTGCGTGGGTCGGGCAATCCGGCCTGGTGCTCGGCGTGCTCGCGTGCTTCGCCACGAGCCAGATCGAGGAGCCGTATTGGACGACGCAATCGTTCCTCGTGAATCGGACCGATTCCACGCAGCTCGTCGGAGTCCGCATCCTGCTCGTCGGCTCGCAGCTCGATTGTGACCTCGTCGAGGCCGATCCCGAGCGTGCGCTCTCGCCTTCATTGTTCGGCGCTACGACGACCTATCGATTGGACGCCGATTCGACGCTTCCGCTCGATTACCCGATTGCGATTGCCAGGCTCGACGACATGCGTCCCGACCCCAATGTGGCTTTCACCGCGACCACGACTCCCACGTCTCCCGAATGCGGAGCCGCGATCGTGAGCGCTTCGGGGATCGAGGACACGGTCGTCTTCTGGCGTCGCCACGAGATCGAGACCGTGCAGGTGGACGACTACCCGGACGCGATCCCGACGGCGTCGACCCTCGAGCTCGCGCGAGGTGAGCTGCGCGCCGGAGCCGCGCTCGTCGCCGCGCCGCTGCGCGAGACGATCGAGGCCGGCACGTGCGTCGACTCCGGGCCCGAGCGCTCGTTCTCGCTCGGCGAGCTTCCGTTGGGTTACGACGGCCTCAGGGTCGTCGACGTCGCCGAGCGCGACGGCTGCCACTTCTTGCGCGTCGAGAAGCGGCTCACGCCGGGCCATCCGGTGGAGTGGACGTTGTGCGTGCCGCGCGAGGCGATGCCCTTCGTGGTGGGAGAAGCGATCACCGTCAGCGGAGGTGAGGGCGAGGTTCGGATCACCGGCGACGATCACGCGCTGATTATCGGGGTCGGTCAGGAGCGCATCTACGGGCTCGAGCCGGACTCCCTCAGTGGTGTCCCCGACCGCGAGATCGCGAGCCTCGAACGCGGCGATTGCACCGCCAATCGAGACGAGTGCGGGGCCTACTTCGGAGACGTCGACGTCGTGCTCTTCCGCCAAGGCGTCGAATCGCGTCGAATCGCCGCCGGCAATCGCGCCACGGTCGCGCTCTGGGGCGAGCGGACGGCCGAGCTGTTCGTCGGTCACGCACGGTGGGTGGCCGCCGCCGGCCCGACGTGCCTGGCACCGACCCCCCGAACGGGCACGAGGGTGGACTACGCGATTCTCGAGTGACGCATCGGGACGGCGCGGCGCAGGGGCGATGCTCGAGCGGGAGCCTCGCACGCCTCCGCGCCTTGCGCGGGTGGGGGCGGGATGGTCAGATGCCCCGCCATGACCTCCGGTTACTCCGCTCCTTTCGCTCCGGGCGGCTCGAGCCCGATCGACACGGCGACGCTCGAGCGCCTGCTCGCCGTCGCGCTGGCAAAAGGCGGCGACTACGCCGACCTCTTCTTCGAGTACCGCGCCACCGGTAGCTGGTCCTTCGAGGACCAGATCCTCAAAGCCGCGGGCCGCGGCGTGACGATGGGGCTCGGCGTGCGCGTCCGGATCGGCGACGCCGTCGGCTACGCGTACACCGAGGATCTCGACATCGCCGCGATGACGCACGCCGCCGAGACGGCCGCCGCCATCGCGCGCGCCGGAGGCGGCAAAGCGCCCGCCGCGCTCGCCGCCTTGAGCCAGCCGGCCGGACGCTACGCGAAAGAAGCGTCGTTCCTGCGCGAGCCGGGAGAGCACAAGCGTGCGCTCCTCGAGCGTGCCGACGCGACCGCCCGCGCCGCCGATTCGCGCATCACGCGCGTGCAGGTGACCCTCGCGGAGGACGTGCGCGAGATCCTCCTCGCGACGAGCGACGGGCAGCTCGCCCACGACACGCAGCCGATGATCCGGTTCGGCGTGTACGCGATCGCCGAGGAAGCCGGCAAACGACAAGCCGGCTCGTCGGGCGGAGGCGGTCGGTTCGACCTCGCGTACCTGCAGGCCGACGCGACGACTCCCGAGGCGCACGCGCGCGAGGCCGTTCGCCAGGCCATCGCGATGCTCGACGCGCGCGAGGCGCCGGCGGGCGAGATGGACGTGGTGCTCGCGCCCGGTGACAGCGGGATTCTCCTCCACGAGGCGGTCGGTCACGGGCTCGAGGCGGACTTCAATCGGAAGGGCACCAGCAACTACAGCAATCGGGTCGGCGAGCGCGTGGCGAGCGAGCTGTGCACCGTCGTGGACGACGCCACGCTCGGCGGCTCGCGGGGCTCGATTCACGTGGACGACGAGGGCAATGCGCCGACGTCCACGGTGCTCATCGAGAAGGGCGTGTTGCGCGGATACATGCAGGATCGGCAGAGCGCCGAGCACTTCAAGGTGCAATCCACCGGCAATGGCCGGCGCGAGAGCTTCCGGGCGCACCCGATGCCGCGAATGACCAACACGCTGCTCCTGGCCGGCGAGCACGACCCGGAAGAGATTCTCCGGTCGGTCAAGCGCGGCGTGTACGCGCGCAAGTTCGGCGGAGGGCAGGTCGACATCTCCAATGGCGATTTCGTGTTCTCGCTGACCGAGGGTTATCTCATCGAGGACGGCAAGATCACGGCGCCGCTCAAGGGCGTCAATCTGATTGGCAATGGACCCGACGCGATGCGCAAGGTGGTGATGCTGGGCAACGATCTGGAGCTGAGCGATGGCATCTGGACGTGCGGAAAAGAGGGACAGAGCGTCCCCGTCGGCGTGGGTTGCCCGACGTTGAAGATTGCCGGCATCACCGTCGGCGGCACCGACACGGGGAAGCGCTGATGGACGACCGGACCGAAGCGGGGTTGCTCGCGCTGTGCGAGCGCGTGGTGGAGATGGCGCGCACGCGGGGAGCCGAGGTCGCGGAGGCATCCGCACGGCAGGGATGGAATCTGTCGGCGCGCGTTCGGCTGGGCGAGCCGGAGCTGGTCGAGGAGGCCGGCAGCCGCGCGGTCGGCCTTCGCGCCATGGTCGGCGGACCGGGCAAGCGGCAGGTCGGGCTCACGTACTCGAGCGACGTCTCGGACGCGGGCCTCGCGCGGCTCGTGGACGACGCGGTGGAGCTCGCGAGGCTCGCTCAGCCCGACGAGGCCGCGGAGCCGCCGGACCCGTCCTCGCTCGGAAAGGTCGACACGCCGCTCGAGCTCTACGACCCGCGCGGCGGAGGCGTGAAGGCCGAGGAAGCGATCGACCGGGCCCGACGGAGCGAGCAAGCCGCGATGGCGTACGACCCGCGGATCACGAACAGCGAAGGCGCGACCTTCGCGCGCGTGGCGGGAGCGAGCGCGTTCGTGACGAGCGGCGGGTTCCGCGGCGCGTACAGGGGCAGCTACCAATCGCTCACCGTGAG
>JADZFZ010000392.1 GCA_020854145.1 Deltaproteobacteria bacterium
CGCGCGATCTCCTCTCGGTCGTCACGGGTGCCGGCGCTCCCCAGTCGCTCGCCCAGGTCGGTCAGCGAGCCGGCGCAGATCTGCACGAGCTCGTCGCGCGCCTGCTGCGTCCGCTGGAGCGCCAGGATGGCGCCGAGCACGCCCCAGTCGAGCATCGCGGGGGCGCTGAGCGCGGGCGGGGTCTTCACGACGCGTTGAGTCTGGGTGCCTTCGTCGCAGGCAGCCATCACCCCCAGGGGTGAGGCGCTTGAGCGTCCGCAACTCGCGCGTGCCCGACTCGGTGCTGAAGACCAACGCCATCCGCCGCCCGCGCTCCGTCGAGGGACGCCATTGCGTGCTTCGACGAGCGCCGCACGACCGGCTTCTCGTCACCCTTCGGTGCTCGACGCGAGATCCCCGACCGTCCGTCCTCGTCGCCCTTCACCTCTCGAGCAGAAGGCGCGCGAGGCCCGCGTAGCTGGGCGCGGCCGTCTTGCGCAGGATGGCGCGGATGTGGGCCTTGAGCGTGTTCTCGGTGACGCGCAGCGCGCGGGCGACCTCCGCGCGCTCTGCGCCGCGCGCCGCCAGACCGACGATCTCCATCTCCCGGCGACTGAGCCCGTATCGACGGGCGACCGCGGCGAGTCGGGCCGTCAGGTCGGTGTCGTCGAGCATCTCGCTCGCGATCGAGTGGGCGACGAACCGTTCGAGGTTGGCCGGGCTCGGAGGCTTGACGACGTAGTCGGCGCCGAGCCGGTGCGCTGTGTTGATCACGTCCTTCGTCATCGTCGTCGTCAGCACGAGCGCCGGCGTCGTGTCGCCACGCTCGCGCATCGCGCGCAGCACCGAGAGCCCGCTTCCGTCGGGCAGCCCGAGGTCGACGATCACCCCGGACCACGCTCCAGAGCGCAACAGCTCGAGCGCTCTGTGGACGTCACCCGCCACCGTGACCGGCCGATGGCGCGAGAGCACGGCGCGGAGGACCGCGGCCTCGATGGGCTGATCCTCGACGACCAGGAACCCGCGCGACGCCGTGACGTCGCGCTCGCCGTCGACGGTTCGCGTGCCGCGCTTCCGGCCGGCCGAACGCCGAATCAGGCGCGCCGCCGACTCGATCGCCTCGCTCGCGGCGTTCGGGCTCGTCGAGACGCAGACCCAACGGATCGCGCGGCTCGCAGCACGCGGACGCGGTGCCGTCTCGTCGTACGTGAGCGCGACGATCGATGCCGCAGCCCCCACGCGCCGCGCGTGCTCGAGCAGTTGCGTCGCCACGGCACGGGGAAAGCTCGCGCCGACGAGCACCACGTCGGGCCGGTCGGGCTCGGCGCCGAGCGCACGGGTCGCCTCCGCCACCGACGCGACGACGTGCACGTCGTGGCCACGGTCGCCGAGCGCGCGGATCCAGTCGCGCCAGAGCGGGTCGCGCTCCAGACAGAGCAGGGCTCGACGGCTCGAGGTCACGCGGTCAGGTGCTCGATCAGGATCTTGGCGCCGAGCCCGATGAGCGCGAGCCCTCCGACGAGGTCGAGCCGCTTGCCGAAGACGCTGCCGAGGCGGCGGCCGAGCGCGAGCCCGAGCACGCTGCAGAGCGCAGTGGTCACGCCGATCGTTGCGATCGTCGGCAAGAGAGGAGCGCGCAGCATCGGCAACGTGATGCCCACGGCGAACGCGTCGATGCTCGTGGCGACGGCGAGCAGCAGCATCACGCGAAGGCCGAAGAGCGCTCGTTCGTCCCTGGGCTCGTCGTCGTCCTCGCCGTTCTTGGTCCAGGCCTCGTGGACCATCTTGCCGCCGATCGCGCCGAGCAAGGCGAACGCGATCCAGTGGTCCCAGGCCTCGACGAACCTCCCCACGGTGGCGCCGAGCGCCCAGCCCAGCAGGGGCATCCCTGCCTGGAAGCCACCGAAGAAGAGCGCGACGAGCACCGCGTGACGCAGCCGGACCTGCGGGACCGCGAGACCTCGCGCGGCCGACACGGCGGTCGCGTCCATGGCGAGCCCGAGCGAGAGCACGAGCACCGAAGGGAAGCCCATCGCAGGTCCGCCGCCCGGCATCACGCCTCGCTATCACACGTCTGCGCGCGTCGCACCGCGCTCGCGCAACCCGCGCGCTCGACGCGCGCGCCATTGGACCTCGCGCCGCCACCGCTCGCCTGCGGGTCGCACGCCGACACGGTTGTCGCGTGGCCAGGGCACGCTTGCGCGCGAAGCGTCTGCGCTCCCGATGCGGTACGTCTGGTGCACCTCGCGCGCGAGTGGGCACGAGCTCGCGGTGGGTGAACGCGGCGGCGGTCGGTCTGTCATTCGCGATGGCCGGATGCACCGATGCGGCCGCGCGAAGAGACGCGCAGAGCGCGGGCGACGCGGACACGGCCGCCGACTCCGACGCTCGGGACGAGCGGCGCACGGCGTCGAGCCACGATGCTGCCGGCGAGCTGGACGCTGCCTCTCGCGATGCCGTCGGCGTGGTCGAAGCCGCCCACCGCGACACGGGCGACGTGGCCGATGCGCGCGAAGCGCCGATGGATGGATCGTGGGCGCCTCCGCCGGTGCCGAGCCGCGTACGGTGGGCGCGCGCCTTTCCCGTGCTCGAGAGGGGTCTGTGGGGATTCGGGAGCACGTACGGCGGATCGGTCGCTGCCGGCGCAGGAGGTGACGTGCTCGTCGCGGGCACAGCCGGTGGCCCGGTCGATCTCGGGGGAGGTCGGCTCGACCCACCACTGTCCGGTTCGTGCATCGACTCCTCGGGAAGCAGCGCCGTGGTGGCGAGATACCGCTCCACGGGAGAGCACGTGTGGTCACGTCGGATCGGCGGCACGCACTCGAGCGCTGGACAGTTGCTCGCCGCCACTCCAACCGACGCCGTCGCGTTGGTGGGAACGTTCGACTTGGTCTTCGAGGTGGACGGCACACGAATCGAGGGCGCGACGCCCCGCGGTTCGTGGTCGGGGTGTGGCGTCTGGGACACCTATCTCGCGCTCTTGCGTGGGAGCGATGGAGCGCTGGCGTGGGCGCGCGCCTGGCCAGGAGCCCGCTTCGCAGGGGTCGTCGCAGACAGCCATGGAGACGTCGTTGCCTTCGGCTCGTACGAGGGAGCGCTCGATCTCGGAGGCGGCCCGCTGCCGGACGACGGTTTGGGGGGGTACTTCGTCGCGAAGCTCTCGGGGGACGATGGCTCGACTCTCTGGGCTCGCGGGTTTCCTGCCGCCGGGCCCGCCCACGCCGAGTGGTCAAGTCTCGTCGTCCTCGACGACGCGGACGATGTGTTCGTCTCCGGCTCGACCGGCGACACGATCGACCTCGGCGGTGGGCTGCTCCCGGACGGCGGCGGTACCACCATGTTCGTCGCCAAGCTCTCCGGCCGTGATGGGAGCCACGTGTGGTCCCGCAGCTTCTTCGGTGGCACTGGGAGCGTGCTCCCCAGCTCGGCGGTGGTTGCGCAGGCGGACGTCGTCGTCACCGGGAGCACCTGGGACGCGCCCGTCGACTTCGGCGGAGGGCCGATGACTGCCGGAAGGCCCGCTGCGTTCACGGTACGGCTGGCTGGCTCGGACGGATCACACGTGTGGTCACGAGGGCTCGGAGGTCGTGCGCTCGCCACGAGCGCCGATGGAGAGAGCCTGGCGCTCGTGGGCTCGTTCACCGGAGCGCTCGACTGTGGTGGAGTGACCCTGATTGGACCGGCGGAGTGGTACTCGACTCACGGTCTGGTGGCCTGGCTTCGCGCGGACGATGGCAGCGAGCGTTGGTGCGAGTCGTTGCCGGGTGACGGTCAACCCGTCTCCGTGACCGTGGACTCCGAAGACGAGATCACGGTCACAGGTTCCTTCCAGCGGAGCATGTCGGCTGGATCGTTCTCGCTCGATCCGGGCATGGGATTCCAGACCATGTTCGTGGTCCATCTGGCCTCGGGGACGGACACCGGCACGACGTTCCTCTCGGATGCGGCGGCTCCCGCCGTGGCCGCGTCCGATGGCGGACCTCCGCCCGACTCGTCGGCCGCTGCGGCACCGCCGTCGCGGACGTGCCCCGGCGTCGTGACCGGAGCACCGCCTCCCGAGGCCGTGTGCCCGACCTTCTCGTCGTTCGAGCCACGAGGCTGTTGGGGACTCTCCTCGTGCTCCAATGGTGTCCGCGACGACGTGTGCATGGCAGAAGAGTGCGATGGCGCGGACATGGGCTCCGAGACGTGCGAGTCCCTGGGATATGGCGGTGGGACGCTGCGCTGCACGTCGGACTGTGCCTTCGACGTCGGCGGTTGCGACGCGTGCCCATCGGACGCGCGCGTAGGAGCCTGCCTCACGACGGGTCTCGTCTCGCCGATGGCCCTGGACATGGAGGTCACGGCAGACGAGATCGCGGTCGCGTGGATATCGGGTCCGAGCCCTTGGGGCGAGATGAGCCTTCGCTTCGCCACGTTCGATCACGATCTTCGGACACGGTTCGAGTCCGGCTGTCTGGCCAAGCTCTGGCTCGCGAGCCATGCCTTCGTCTCGCTCGCGAGAACGGCCAGGGGTTGGCTGATCGCCGCGAGCGGGTTGGTGCCCTCGACCGCCCCGGGAGGCGCAGAGCAGGCGATGCTGGTTCTGCCACTGGGCGAGGCGGGCAGGCCGAACGGTCCCTTGCGCACGATGTTCGCCGCGCACGAGCCTCGGCTCTTGCGCACGCAGGGAGGGTCTCCGCTTCTGTTGTGGCAGTCCTGGGACATGGAGGGTCCCCTGCTCGCTGCGCTGTTGTGTGACGACGGCTCGGAGGCCTGGAGAGTCGAGGCGTTCGAGAGCGCGACGTCTCCATCGTTCGTGCGTGGCGGCACGTTCACCGGCGACGGCTTCCTCGTTGCTGGTGTGGTTCGGGGTGCCGGTCTGTTGGTGCGGAGGCTCGAGCTCGATGGAAGCCTGGGACCGCCATTCACGGTGTCTCACTCGGGCAGTGGCGCCGAGCTCGCGTGGGACGGCGCGGAGGCGCGGATCGTCTATCGTCGATTCTCCGACGCTGGACCCGACGGGACGGTGTGGCGGAGGCTGAGCCGCACGGGTGCTCCGTTGGGCGACGCCGTCGTGCTCGGGCGAGTCCCGCTCTACTCCGGCGTGTCGCCGATCGCCATGGTCGGCCGTGACAGCGTGGTGCTCCGTGCATCGGGGACGTCGCTCGCAGGGTGGGCCACGGGGCTCGACGTCGTGCGGCTGGACGCAGACGGCGACACCGTCGGCTCGCCGGTGCCCGTGCGCCGCGACCCGTCGTCCGTCGGCTCCTGGCATGTCGAATCGCTCGCCGAAGACGTCTTCGTGGGCTGGGCATCGAGCGGCGCCTCGTACTCGGGCGACTGGCGCCGGTGGAGACTGGGGTTGCTGCGGCTGTCGCCGTGAGCCGTCTCGGATCGACGGACGCCGGTCACTCCGCGCAGTTGCGCGCGCCGGCGAGCGACAGGGGCGAGCGATCGACGATCTCGCCGGAGCTGAAGCCGTACGGCGCGCGCGCGCCGCGCTCGAGGCGGAGCGACTCCGAGCGTGGGTGCAGCACGATCTCGCGGCAGCTCTCCGCGCCCCAGCACGAGCCGCCGGACGACGTCTGGCTGCTGGCCACGGCGAGCACGCGGGAGCCGTCGTGGATCACGCCCATCGCGCCACGGAACGCGCCGCCGCGCCGCCACGCGTCGGCCGCCCCTGCGTCGCCGGTGGGCGCGTCGCGGACGCGCAGATAGAGGGCGCTCGCGAGCAGATCGGCGCGTGGACATGCCGACGACGGGTCGTCGCCCTCGGCGAAGAAAGCCCAACCGAGGTCGACCACGCGCAGGCTGTCGCCGGGCAAGTCGAACGAGCGGATCGACACGCGTCGCAACGAGGTGCCCTCGTCGCGTGCTTGGCGGAACGCGCGACGCGAGGTCTGCGGGAGCAAGACGCCGAAGGCGCGGAACGAGCGATCGGCGAGCACGTCGCCCGCGGGCCCGGTCGCCGCGAGCCGCCGCACGCGCATGTTGCCGAGCCGCGCCCATCGAGGTCCGCGCGGCAGCTGCGTTCCCGGCTCGCAGACGAGCGCGAAGGGCGCCGCGCTGCCCGCGCAGCCGGCGATCCGCGATCCGAGCACCGGTCGATCACCGACGCCTCCGAGCACGGGAGAGCCCACCGTCGCGCGGCAGAGCCCTGCCGACGTCACGAGGTACACGACGCCCGGGCGCGCGAGGGTCGAACCCACCGCGGCGGGCACGAGCGCCCAGCGCCGGGCTCGCTGGGCCCACGCGCGGAACGCGGCGTTGCGCTCCGGACCGCGCAGCAACACGTCGCGCTCGACCGCGCGGACCGTGCACCCGAAGGGGGTCGTCCGCGCGATCTCCTCGGCCCAGCTCGGCGGCGCCGCGGGCACCGCCGCCGCGTCCGTGATGTCGGCCGCCTGTGCGTCGATCGGTGCACCGGCGTCGGTCGGCTCGGCCGTGTCCGCCTCGGGATCGTCGCCCTCGGGCGCGGCGGCCGCGGTCGCGGGGGCACCGGGATCCGCGCCCGTGGCGGTCGTCGTCGTCGTCGGGCGCGCGGCTCCGGCGTCCCTCGCGGACGCGTCGCGCGCGCCGAGCGAGCACCCCACCGTCGACACCGCGAGCCACGCCGCCACCATCCTCGACACGAGCACGGCGCGATACGACCATCGACCGCAAGCACGCGCAAGGTGGCGCCGCGGTTGGACCGTCGCGCGCTTCGGTGCTCTCATCGGAGCGACCGACATGACCCAGCGATCCTCCACACGAGATGCCGCGCGCCTGCCGCCGGGGCCTGCGCCGCGCAGAGGGATCCTCGATTCGATTCCCTACTACGTCGGCATCGGGCGCGACCCGGTCGGGTTCGTCGGCCGACGGTTCGCGACGTACGGCGACGTCTATCACGTCGCGAGCAAGGGCCCGGGGCTCTTCGTCACGCGCCATCCGGACCACATGCACGACGTGCTCGTCACGCACGCGAGCAAGGTACGCAAGGAGCACACGGCGTTCCGCATGCTGTCGCGCGTCCTCGGCGACGGGTTGCTCACCACCGACGGCGACGTCTGGAAACGACAGCGGCGAATGCTCCAACCCGCGTTCCAGCAATCGCGACTGTCCCACTACGCGGACGTGATGACCGCGGAGACGTCGCGTACGTGCGGGGGATGGAGCGACGGCGCCACGCTCGAGGTCGGCCGCGAGATGATGGAGCTGACCCTCCGCATCGTGAGCCGCGCCCTCTTCAGCCACGACGTGGGCGACGAGAGCGACGACGTCGCGCGTGCGATGAGCGTCCTGCAGGACTCGGTCGGCACGCCGGAGCTCTTGCCGCACTGGATGCCGACGCCGCACCGCCGCCGATTCCGTGCGGCCGTGGCCGCGATCGATCGAATCGTGTTTCGCATGATCCGCGAACGCCGGGCGGGCTCCGGAGCGGCGCCCGACGATCTGCTGCAATCGCTCGTGACCGCGCGCGACGTCGAGGGCGACGGCGGCGAGCTCGGCGAGACCGAGATTCGCGATCAGCTCGTGACGCTCTTTCTCGCCGGGCACGAGACGACGTCGCACGCGCTCACGTGGACCTGGTACCTGCTCTCGCAGAACCCCGAGGTCGAGCGAACGTTGCACGCGGAGCTCGATGGCGTGCTCGGCGGGCGCGACCCCGGTTTCGCCGACCTCCCTCGATTGCCGTACACCGAGCAGGTGGTGAAGGAGTCGATGCGGCTCTATCCACCCGTCTACCTGATTGCGCGCCGCGCCGCCGAGGACCTCGAGATGGGCGGTTACTCGGTGCCCAAAGGCAGCGAGATCGTGGCGTGGGTCTATCACACGCATCGCGACCCTCGGTGGTACCCGGAGCCCGGAGTCTTCCGGCCCGAGCGATTCACCGCGGAGAACGAGGGCAGGCTCCCGAAGCTCGCCTACGCGCCGTTCGGTGGCGGGCCCAGGGCGTGTATCGGCAAATCATTCGCGATGATGGAATCGCGATTGTTGCTGGCCACGATTGCGAGGCGATTCCGATTGGAGCTCGTCCCTGGGCATCGCGTCGCGATCAAACCGCGCGTGACGCTCAACCCGAGATACGGGATGCGCATGATCGCGAGGAGGAGACCCTGGAGATGAATCCGCGCCTGCTTCTCGCGCTGCCGCTCGTCGCGTCGCTCGCCGGGCTCGTGGGTTGCGGCGATCCGCGAATCCGGAGCGACGACGATCTCCAGGTGCGGCTCGTCGCGGCGGGAGGCTCGGGCGGCGAGCGGCACGACGCGTGGTCCGACGCGGAGCCCTTGTCGCTCGAGCGCGACGTGCTGATCGACGCGCGACGGGTGGAGTCCGCCCGCATCTTCGTCGAGCCGGGCACGCGTCGCAGGGTGGTGGCCATCCAGCTCGACGCGGAGGGCACGCGCGTGCTCGAGGAGGTGACCGCGCGGCACCGACCGCGCCGCCTCGCCGTCGTCATCGGCGGGCGAATCGCCGCGGCCCCCGCGATTCGCGGAGTGATCTCCGGAGGGCGGTTGATCGTCGGCGCGAGCTCGACCGACGAAGCGGAGCAGATGCGTGACCTGCTCGTCCGGGAGTGAGGGCGCGACGCGTCTTGGTCATCGTCACGCACGGACCCCGGCGTCGTCGAAGGCCGGCCCTGCTCCGTGCC
>JADZFZ010000393.1 GCA_020854145.1 Deltaproteobacteria bacterium
AGCTTCGCGATCAGATCGTCGAGCAGGGCGCCGAGGCGCGAGGCGTCGGCATCGCGGTAGGTGAGCGTCGACTCGTCCATGTAGAGCGCGCGATTGACCTCGATCTGCACGACGTGGATCCCGGCGTCGGGCCTGCCGTATTGCTGCGTCGTCCACCCGCCCATGTACGGGTCGTCGTGGCGCACCGTGAGCCCCGCGGCCCGGAAGTGCGCCTCGACGAGGTCGATCACGCGTCCCGCCGCGCTCGTCCGGCTGCGCGTCCCGGGGACGATGTCGGCGCGTCGCACGCCGGCGTCGCTGTGGAGCGCGCGGCCGACCGACGGCATCGAGTGACCGGCGACGAGGATCGCGTGGCCGTGCTCGCGGCGGCGTCGCTCGAGCTCGCGCACGAGCGCGGCGTGGTAGGGCCGATAGAAGCGGTCGAGCCGCTGGCGCAGCTCTGCGAACCGGAGAGGTCGCTTGAGCGCGGGGCGCCCGTCGGTCGTGAGCCGCCAGACGACGCCGCGCGGCTGCGCGCGACGCGGATCCGGGTGGTCGATCACGGCGTCGAGATCGACGTCGTCCTCCGCGCGATTGAGGTCGACGACGTAGCGCGAGAGCTTCGCGACGAGCAGCCCCGCGCCCGCATCGGGCGCTCCGACGTAGAGCCGATCGACGAAGAGGTCGGCGTCGCGTGCGATGGCGTGCGCATCGGCGACGATCTGCGGGCGCACGTCGTCGGGCACGTCGAGACCCGCGTGCGGCACCTCGACCAGCACCGCCGAGCGCCCGCGGGTCGGCTGCGCGAGGCGGTAGACGCGGTCGTCGTCGTGATCGTCGGGCTGCATCAGTCGGCTCGAACGATGCCGCACGCGATCGCGAGGAACACCGCGCGATAGACGGCCTCGGGCTCTGCCATGGCGTGCGCGACCTCGCGTGCGATGACCGTGCGGAGCGTCGCGTCGCCCTTGACCGATTCGAGCACCTGGGCCCAACCGCGCGGCACGTTGAAGACACCGATGGGTACCGGCGGCGACGGCTCGAGGACGAGCACGCGATCGAGGTACGGCTCGAGCGTGGCCTCGACCTCGTCCGTCGCGTAACAGCTCGAGACGGCCTGGGCGATGAGCTCGTACGCGTCCTGCGCCAGCGGGAACGTCTCCTCGTGGCTGAGGACGCCGCGCGAGTAGACGTACTTGCCCGACCGCCAGCGGAACGCGTCGAGGTAACGCAGACGCACCTGCTCGCCGATCGCGCGGAAGAGCTCGACCGGTCGCAGGATGCCGAGCCCGACGAGGGCGTCGCCCAGACGCCCACCGAATCGCGGAAGGAGCGCGAGCGCCATCTCGATCTCCATGCGGACGCAGTAACCCTTGCGAACGAGGAACTCGCCGAGCAGCTCGTTGCGATCCGTGGAGGCGACGAACTCCGGCTTTCCTTCGACGAAATAGATCTTCTTGCGACGGCGGCCGTCGCGCAGGTAGAGCAGGCCCGTCTCGCGCGACACGGCGAGCCGGTGCGCCAGGCGCGGCAGAACGGCGCGCGACAGGTCGCCCTCGAGGGTCGCCGTCGTCTTCTCGACGTCTTTCCACCGCAGCGCGGGCGAGGTGACGAAGCGCGAGAGCTCGCCGAGCTCGCGTGCCTTGTGGAAGGGACCGTCCGCGACGGAGATCAGCGACTCGCCGTCGAGGTCGCCCACCGCGAAGAGCTCGACCAGACGCGGATAGGTCATCGGGCCGACGAGGCGGCCGCCGGTGCCCTTGTATCGGTAGATGGCAGGCGACGTAGCCGCGGCGACGTTCGCGGGATCGATGTCGCGCGCGCCGCCGGGCTGACCTTCGGGCACGATCGTCGTGACGTCTCCGGTCGTCGAGGATGCCGTCGCCGGGAGCTCGACCTCGGGCGGCGGCAGATCGCCGACGAGCGAGAGCTTGTGCAGCAGCCGCGCGAGACGTGCGGGGCCCATCCGCATGCGCCGCTGACGGGCGATCTCCTCGATGGCGTCGGCCACCTGAGCGCACGACTCGTAGCGATCCTCCGGGCGTCGCGCGAGCATCCGCTCGAGCATCTCCTTGACGTCGGCAGGGACTCGCTTGCCGACCGAGTAGAGCACCGAGAGATCCGCGTCGCGGATGCGCAGGAGCACCGCGAGATCGGTTCCCGTGCCGAAGAGCGGCTCGAGCAGCAGCATCTCCGCGAGCACGACGCCGAGCGTGAACTGATCGCTGCGTGCATCGAGCTTCGAGCCCACGACCTGCTCCGGCGACATGTACCCGAGCTTGCCGCGCAGGTGACCCGCGTCCGTGCGGTGCTCGATGTCGGCCGCGCGCGCGATCCCGAAGTCCGAGAGCTTCACGTCTCCCGTCGAGGACAGGAGGATGTTCGCGGGCGAGACGTCGCGGTGCACGATGCCGAGCGGCTTGCCGTCGTCGCCCGCCGAGGAGTGCGCGGAGGCCAGGGCGCGGGCGACCTCGCGCGAGATGTAGAGCGCGACGTCGATCGGGATGTCGGCCTCGCGCGCGACGGCACCGCGCAGCACGCGGTTGAGGTTGGTCCCCTCGATGTACTCCATCGCGAGGAACAGGTCGTCGCCGTGCTCACCGAAGTCGAAGATCTGCACGATGTTCGGGTGCGAGAGGCGCGCGGCGAGACGCGCCTCGTCGATGAACATCGCGACGAACTCCGGATCGCGCGCGTACCGGGGAACGATGCGCTTGAGCGCCACGCGTTTCTGGAAGCCGTAGGGCCCTACCCGCTTGGCGACGAACACCTCGGCCATGCCACCTGTCGCGAGGCGAGCCTCCACCACGTACGGTCCGAGTCGCGAGCCGACCTCTGCGGCCATCCGGCGCGTATCCTACTGTTTCTGCGAAGCTCTCGCTGCGGAGGGACGCGCCCCGCACCATCGGCGCGCCGCGGCTTGCGTGAGCGGCGCTCGGCACGTGTATGATGCCCCGACGGAGGACGCAGAGTGCCGCACGCGGATCAGCGCACGGCCCAGCCAACGACGAGCGGGCGCGGGAAAGACCCTTACCTGGGAAGAGTGGTGGCGGGCCGATATCGGCTCGAGGCCCGACTCGGCGAAGGTGGGATGGGCGTCGTGTACCGAGCGCGCCACGTCCTCATCGATCGCATCGTCGCGCTCAAGCTCATCCGACCGGACCTGCGCGGCGAGTCGCACCTTCGCGCCTGGATGTTGCGCGAGGCGCGCGCGGCCAACCGCGTCGATCACGCGCACATCGTCGACATCCACGACATCGGCGAGACCGAGGAGGGCGAGCTCTACCTGGTGATGGAGTACATCATCGGGGTTCCGCTCTCGAGCGAGATCGCCAAGGGCCAGATGCCCATCTCGCGCGCGGTCGACGTGCTCGAGCAGATGTGCGCTGCGCTCGCGCGTGCTCACGACCTCGGCGTCGTTCACCGCGATCTGAAGAGCGACAACATCCACCTCACCGAGCGCGGGGGCCGCAAGGACTTCGTGAAGATCCTCGACTTCGGCCTCGCGCACCTCGCGCGCGACCCGCGTCTCGCCCCGAAGGGAGCGGTGTTCGGCACGCCCGAGTACATGGCACCCGAGCAAGCGCGTGGCGAAGATGCGCAGAGCTCGAGCGACCTCTACGCGATGGGGATCCTGTTCTTCGAGATGACGTGCGGGCAGCTGCCGTTCCGCTCGCCCGATCGCGACACGCTGCTCGAGATGCAGCGTACCGCGCCCCCGCCGCGCCCGCGCGCGCTGCGCGCGGATCTGCCGCCGGCCGCGGAGGCGATCATCCTGCGGCTTCTCGAGAAGGACATCGCGAAGCGCTTCCGAGACGCCCACCATCTGCAGGAAGAGCTGAAGGCGCTGCAGCGCGCGTTGCCGACCGCGCCGTGGGAGGCGAGCCACGCGGACGCGCCGGCCGCGGCGCCGCCTCCTCCGCCGCCGGCACCGAGCCCGGGCGTCGTGGAGTGGGGCACCCGCGCGGCCAACTTCGCGCGCATGGTCGCCCGTGCGTACCCCAACGGGCAGGCGCCGCCCGACATCATCGAGGCCGCGAACAAGGCCTGGGAGCTCGCGGCCAAGGCAAGCCGGCTCGAAGGCGAGATGGCGAGCTACTCGCGGAGGCTCGAGGCGATCGAGCGGCGCGGTCGCGCGCTCCGCGCGGAGATCGGACGCAAGGTCGAGGAGCTCGCGCACGAAGAGTCGCGCGCGCTGCGCGAAGCGTCGGCCGAGCGCGGCGAGATGGACAAGCTGCGCGTCCTGGTCGACGACGCGATGCGGGAGGAAGCCATCGCACGCAAGCGCGCCGAGCAGCAGGAACGCGCCGGTGCGATCTCGATGGCCACGGCGCGCGCGGTGTTCGAAGAGGCAGGCGCGGCCCGCGCGATGTTGCAGGCGCGTCAGCAGCACCTCGGCGATCGGGGCGCGCGCGCACAAGCGAAGGAGAAGGTCGCGCAGGATCTGCGACGGCAGATCGACGACCTGCGCGGTCAGCTGCAGCGCTACGCCGACGCGCTCGAAGACGATCTGGCGGCCGGGCGCGAACGCATCGCGGCGCGCGTCCGCGAGGCGATGGCCTACGAGAAAGCGTTCGCGGAAGCGTCCAAGACGTTGACGTCGCACCTGCGCACACGGCCCGAGTGTCGCGACCTGCTCGAGGAGCTCACCGGGCCCTCGTCGAAGAGCCAGGTCGCTCCCGAGCCCCCGCCCACGTCCGGCGAGCAGCGCCTCCCCATCCCTCGCTGAGAGGGCGGGGGGCTCGGACGCCGCCCCCTCGCGGCCCCCTCGTACGACCGCCCCACGCGAGCGAGTCCGATTCACGATCGGCGTACCGATCGAGAGGGTGCTCGCGCGGTGGCACGCCGCGCGCAGCCGGCCCACGATCGGGCGCCACGGCTCACGCTGGCGCAGAGGAGGAGCTTCGATGTCCCGAATCACGTGCCTGCTGTGCATCTCGACGCTCCTGGCCATGCCCGCGTGCGGCGACGACGATGGCGGCACGGGCGATCCCGACACGGGACCGATCCGCGTCGACGGAGGTCCCGGCCCCATCGACATGGGCGGCGATCGACGGGACGGGGGTCCGGGCCCGAGCGATGCTGGACCGGGCCCCGAGGACGGCGGCCCCGGCCCCGAAGACGGCGGACCGGAACCCGAAGACGGCGCGCCGCAGGACGGCGGACCGGGCCCCGCGTGCCCTCCGGGTCAGGAGATGTTCTTCCCGGGCTGCGGCGACCCGTCGGACGGGCACGTCGTGATCACGCCTGGCTGTTACCAGCCGTGCACCGGCTCGCTCGATCGCTCGTGCGGAGCCGGCACGACCTGCCAGCGATCCGACATCAACCCGTGCGTCTGCCCGCCGGGTGAAGGATGTTGCGCGGCGTGCGGAGCCGAGCAGTGGCTCTGTCTCGCGGGCAGCACGGCGAGCGGGCCCTACGAGCTCGAGTCGCTCGACGCCTCGTGCGAGGGCGTGATCACGGGGCAGCAGGTGCTCGACTCGATCGTGGCGTCGTACACGGGGACGCTCAGCTACTTCCCGCTTCCCGAAGGGCGCTCCACGCGGATCACGATCACGACCGCCTACGAGGGCGGGACGCTGTCGTGTCACCCCGCCGTCTTCGCGCCTCCGGGCTCGGACGCGCCGGACCTCCCGCCCCACCTCGAGGTCACGGTCGCGATGACGATCACGACCGAGGACGGCCAGTTCGCGGAGGCGTTCACGACCCCGCTCGACGCGTGGATCCCGGGCATGGCGTCGTTCGACGCGAGCTTCCCGCTCGCCGAGCTGATGGGCTCCTACGATCCGATGCGTCCGGATCTGATGGAGCCCGCGGTGCGTGTCGGCGGCGACCTGATGGGCGCGCGGAGCACGGGCACGATCTTCTTCGGCGGCATGCGCGGCCCGGGCGTCGGCGAGACGACGGGCGTGGGCAGCTGGACCACCGACTGAAGGGGTGACGAGAAACCCCGACCGTTCGCCGCGAGCAGCGTCGAGGGGCACGATTGCGTGCTTCGACGCGCTCGGCACGAACGGTCGTTCGTCACCCCTTCGGCACGAACGGTCGATCGTCACGCGCTGACTCGTCGGGGGGCGGGACACCGGCGGCTCGCGTTTGCCGCCGCACGCGCGCTGCCGCGCGGATCAGCCGCGCAGAGCGGCCTTGGTGCGCGTGAAGGTCTCGACGACGGCTTGCTTGAGCGCCTCGTGATCGTCGAGGGTCGCGTCCTCGGTCGCGATGGGCTCGCCGAGCACGACGCGCATCGGACCGGGGCGCACCCAATAGGCGTCGCGTGGGAGCCGCTGCGCGCCGCCGATCACGGTGACGCAGACGATGGGCTGGCGCGATTGGACCGCCAGCAGGAAGGCTCCGCGCTTCATCGGGAGCAGCTGACCGCCTCGGCTGCGCGTGCCCTCCGGGCTGACGAGCACGCACTCGCCGCCGTGGACGCGACGCGCGGCGAGCGCGACGGCCGCGCGCCATTGCGTCTCGTCGTCGCGATCGAGATGCACGTGCCCCGCGCGCCGCAGGTGCCGCGCGTAGAGCGGCACGCGCGCGACCGCGTTGTTGTACGTGGAGAAGAAGGGACGCGGGATCGCGCAGGGCAGCACGAGATGGTCGAGGTGCGACTCCTGGTTCCACATGAAGACCAGGCCGCCGCGCGACGGAACGCGCTCGGCGTGGAGCACCTCGAGGTCCACGCCGAGGCGCGCGAGCGCGGCACGACCGAAGCTCGCGACCTTCACGAGACCGTCCGCGGTCGTGGTCGACGTGGGCTCGCGCCACAACGACTCCGCGAGCAGCTTGACCGAGGTGCTCCCCGCGACGCGCGCGAGCGAGACCGACGACCTGAGCGCGGCGGCGAGCTCCGTCACGCCGCAGAGCGTGAGCCCGCAGCGCCCGCTCGGCCAATCGGCCGCCGGGCTCCGCGAGACTCCCGGTAGGATGGCGGCGTGACCGACATGCTCGCCCCCGAGCTGCTCTCCAGCGCGCGCGCGCTCCGCGCCTCGGGCTTCACCGTGGTCGAGGTCGAGCCGTGGGCCTACGTGGCCGTGCAGTCCAAGTGGCACTGGGAGATGGGCACCCACCTCACGCTCGTCCTCCGCGTCCGGCGGGTCGGGCTGCTGACGGCGGCCGACGCACGAAGCGGGCGCGATGCGCTGCGGGCGATCGGGGATCGGTGGGATCCGAGCAAGCTCCCGCGCGGCTTCCAGCACGCGCGGTGGCTGCTCGACGTGATCGTGTGCGACCAGCCCGACGCGGAGGCGCAGGCGTTCGCGACCGGCCCGACCGGAAAGGGGGCCGGATCGGTCCTGCAGACGGCGCTCGTCGCGCCGGACGGGCGCGTGCTCGTGGGCTCACCCGTCTACGGCGCGATGTTCTGGCCGAAGGTGCGGCACGCCATCGACGTCGTCGCGACGCAGCGGCCCTCGCCGGCGCCCATCTCGACGCTCGGTCTGGTCATCGGGCTGCTGCTCATCTACCCCGGCCTTCTGATCCTCGGCCTGATGTGCTGCGGCCTGCCGTTGATCGCGCTGCCCGTGCTGGTCCTCGCGGAGAAGGACCTACCGTCCGCGCTGCCGCCGTGACGCTCGAACGCGGCGCGCGCCAGGGGACGGGCTCGCGCCGAGCGCGGGTCACGGGACCGCGCCCCCTGCGTCGGCGCCGCCGAGCGCCTCGGACGCGTCGGGGTCGCCGGACGCGGGCGACGGCGTGCATTCGCGATCGAGGAAGCGCTCGAGCCTCGCCGCGAGATCGGGATCGCGCAGCAGCCTGCCGATCGTGCCTTCGCCGGTGGCCGCTTGCTCGAGGATGCGCGCCGCCGACGCCGCAGCTTCGGACATGGACCGTTCCGAGGTCGACTCGCGCACGCACCGGATGCGACCGCCCGCGGGGATCGGTCTTGCGCGCCGGCGTTCCTCAGGCGTGCCGGGATCGATGGCGATGTGCATCGGCCCGGTCAGGCCGTGCTGCCCGATGCTGGCGCATGCGGCGTTCGTCATCAGCGCGGCGTGCTCTTGCGACAGGGAGAACGACACGTGCGCCTCGCCGTCGACCAAGCCTGCGCGCGCGACCTCGCCGGCTTCGATGCCTGCCACGAAGACGGGCGACCGAGCGCGCAGACCTCGTGCGTCTCGAAGCACGACCACGTAGTCGTCGTCGCCTCCGGACATCGCGCCGTCACACGCAGACACCGCGACCAGCGCGAGCAAAGCCGTGGTCGAAGAACGTCGGAGCGCCATGGCCGCATGATGCACCGTATCGATTGACGGGATCGGGCGAGGCGGAGCCGGCACGGTGGTACGGTCGGCGCGCGGAGCGCCAAGGGGAGCTGCCTCGCGCTTGTCGCACGGTTGCCGATGACCCATCGCTGCGCACCCATCCATCTCGCCCGATCGTTCGCGCCCGGGTGCCTCGCGCTCCTCGCCGCTGTCGCCCTCTCGACGCCGAGCGCGGGTCAGACGCGCGTGGCCCCGTCGACGACGCCTCCGCCGCCGAGCCCGTCGCTCACGCCCGCCACGGGCGACGGTTGGGAGCTCGCGCTCGCGGGCTCGAGCAGCGCGACGTACGGCGAGCCGTACCACGTGAGCGGCACGGCCTATCGCGTGGGCGGGCTCGCCACGTTGCGGCCCGCCCCGGGCGCGCAGGTGCGTGTGCGCATCGTGAGCTCGACGGTGCCCGAGCAGACCGTCGTCGAGGCGACGGCGGCGACGGACCGCGAGGGGCGATTCGCCGCGACGCTCGCGGTGCCGGACCGTCCGATCGCGGGGCCACGTCTCGTGGTCGAGATCGGCGAGCGCCGCTTCGTTCGGTCGCTCGAGGTCCGCTCGGGGCTCGTCGTGGAGCTGCTCACCGATCGCGCGATGTACGAGCCGTCGGAGCAGGTCCACGTCTTCGCGCGCGTGCGCGAGCTGCGGGGCGGCGCGCCCGCGCGCGGACGATCCGTGCGCCTGCGCGTGGCGACGCCGTCGGGCGAGGCGCTCGCGACGGAGACGCCCACCACCGGCGAGAGCGGCGCGGTCCATGCGCGCGTGGCGTTGCCCGCGAGCGCAGTCGACGGCACGTACGCCGTGGAAGCGACGGTCCTCGGCGGCGGATCGAGCGCGTCGGCGACGCGCACCGTGCGGGTCGGACGCCGCACGGTCGAACGGCTGCTGGCCGAGATCGAGCTCGAGCGTGCGGTCGTCGCGCCTGCAGCGAGGCTGCGCGGCTCGGTCAGGGTGCGCGCGCCGAGCGGGGCGCCCGTGCGTGGCGCGCGCGTGCTCGTGCGCCCCGCGGACGGAGCCCCGACGACGGAGGTGCGGACCGACGACGAAGGCTACGCGCGCTTCGCCGTGCTCGCGCCCGCCTACGTCGCCGGCGACTCGGCGCCTGCGGAGGTGCGCGCACGGGTCGTCCACCCGGCGTACGGCACCGTGGAGGCGAGCGCGCCGTACACGCTCGCGCGCATCCCTTGGACGGTCGGCGCGGTGGCGCAAGGGGGCGCGCTCGTGCCCGAGGTCGAGGGCGATCTCTTCCTCGCGATCGGAGACGTGCGCGGCGGTGCTCCGCCGGTCGGAACCGCGATCGAGCTGACGGGGGCGGCCGTGCCGGGGGGGCGCGCGCGTGCGACGACCGATCGCCACGGCTTCGTCGCGTTCTCGGTGCGCGTCCCGCGCGGATCCGCGGCGCAGCACCGCGGCGCGACGTGCGCCTACCGCGTCGCGACGTCGCTCGAGGTCACGGTCGAAGCGCGACCCGCCGCCACCGCGCGCATCTGCGTGCCGGTGGCGCCCGACGCGCAGCTCGCGATTCGCGCCGACCGGCCGCTCGCCGGTCCCGGCGAAGAGGTCGCGTTCCGCATCGCACGTCGTGCGTCGGCTCGCGGACGGTCGGTGCTCGTCGAGGCGCTGGCGTCGAGCGGCGGCCGCCAGGTGATCGCGGCGGTCGTCGTGGCGAGCGGCGCGGACCGCGGCGCGGTGCGACTTCCCGCGGACGTCGTGGGGCCCATCGAGCTGCGTGCGCGCCCGTGGATCGGCGGCGCGGTGAGCCTCGGGACGGGCGCGAGCACGGCCGTGCTCGTGCGGCCCGCCGACGCGTTCACTCCGCGGGCCGAGCCGGCCGCGGACGTCCATCGCGTGCGCACGCGGGCGCAGGTGCGATTGTCGTCGGCGTCGGGAGCGCGGGGATGGGCGACGATCGTGGCGCGCGATCTCGCGGCGCACGGCGGCGAGACCGACTACGCGCTCGCGTGGCTCGGCGGCGCCCTGCGCGACGCGGTCGCGGACCCCGCGACGCCCGAGGCCGATCGGTTGCTGCGCTCGGCGCTGTCGGGGCTGCTCTCGCCGGACCCGAAGGCCGTCGATGCGCCTCCGCTCGTCTACGAGCCGGGGCACTCCGGACCGGTCGCGTACTCCGACGCGAGCGCCGCCGCGCGCGACGTGCTGCGCGATCCGTTCGCGCGACGCGACGAGCTCTTGCGGCGCGGGATCGGCGGCACGATGGCGGCGCTCGAGGCACGCGTCGAGCGCGCGGGTGCGCGCATCCCGAGCGACGACGCGGCGCTGACGGATCGCGGCGGGCGGCGCGCTTTCCGCGCCGACGCGCTCGCACGATTGGCCGGAGCGGGACAGCTGGCGCGCGCGCAGGTCGAGACGCTGGGCGGGACGTTGTCGAGCGTGGCGATGCTCTCCGCGGCAGATCCGAGCTTCTCGTTCGACGCGGCGGCGCAGCGCGTGACGCGGCGACGGCTCGTGCGCCTGATGATGGCGCTCGGAGTGTATCTGGACCCGCCGCGCACGCGCGGCCGCGTCGCCGGCGAGCCCGCCGAGCGCTGGCTCTCGCGTCTGGTGCAGCACGGGATGGTGACGCCCGAGACGCTGGTCGACGCGTGGGGACGACCGTTCCGCTTGCGTCGCTCGGCGCGACCTTCCGTCGTGTTCGCCACGGAGGCGGCCGGCTGGGAGCTCGTGTCCGCGGGCCCCGACGGCGCCCTGGGCAACGCCGACGACTTGCGCGATCCGTTCGCGCGCCTCGTGCCACGCGGGACCCCGTACGCGGTCGCGAGCGGCGAGGACCAGCTCATGCGGCTGCTCGCAGATCTCGGTCCGGTCTCGAGCGGAGGGCTCGCGCGCATGGCGCAGGCGTTCGCCGCCGTGACCGCGCAGTCGTCGGAGGAGCTCGAGTCGGACGCCGTGACGGCGACGGCGACGGATGTCGACGCGGACGGCGTCCTCGACGGGATGGACGCCACCACCGAGCGCAGCCGCGAGGAGCAGGGCGGCATGGGGGGCATCGGCACGCGCGGGCGGGCCGACCAGCGGACTCGGATCACCACCGCGGCCGGGGAGGCCCTCGCCGACTCGCCATCTCCGGCGGAGCCCGAGATGCCGATGGGAGGAACGTTCGCGCGGCAGGGCCAAGCGCGAATGCAGATGCAGCCTCCGGCGGTCACCGCGCCGCCGCCGCCGCCGCCCGACGCAGGCGGCGCGATGGGGCAGCTCACGACCCTCGTGCGCGAGCGTTTCCCGGCGACGCTGCACGTGATCGCCGAGGTGCCGCTCGATCCGAGCGGCACGACCACCGTGGAGATCCCGACGGCCGACGCGCTGACGACCTACCGGGTCGAGGCGATCACGTGGACGCCGAGCGGGTGGACGTGGTCGACGCGAACGGAGCTGCGCGTGGATCAGGAGCTCGTGGTCGACGCGCCCGTGCCGCCGCACGTGACGAGCGGCGACGTGTTGCGCATCCCCGTGCGCGCCTCGAACCGCACCGGGAGCCCGATCCGCACGCGGCTCGAGCTCGCCGCCGAGCGCGGCGTCGATCTGCGTCTCGCTGCGCCCGTCGAGGTGATCGTGCCGCCGCACGACGCGGTAGAGGCCGTGCTCGAGGCACGCGCGGGAGCTCCGGCGGAAGGCACGGTCCTCGTCCGTGCGTTTCGCGCCGGCAGCGCGTCCGAGGTGCTCGACGCGGCGCGCAGACCTCTCGTGGTGCTCGCCGAGGCGCGCGCGGTCCGAGACCGTCACGACGCGCTCGTCGCGGGCACGCAGGAGATCCGTTTCACCGTGCCGCGCGAGGCGAGCGCGCGCGGCACGAGCTCGGCGTCCTTGCTCGTCGGCGGGGCGCTCTTCGGGGATCCCGCGACGTGGTGGGAGACCTCGGAGGATCCTTCGTGGGCCGCGTGGGCGCTGCGCTGGTCGTCGCCCTCCGGCGCCGGACGCGATCCGGTGCCCGAGCCGCTGCTGGCCCGTCTGCGCGCCGGCGTGGCGCGATCTCCGGAGGAGCGACGGATCGCACCGGACGAGCCGGTCTACTTCGAAGCCGACTACGCAGCGCGCGCGATCTCCGCGTTGTGGGCCGATCGCGCCGTGGCCGACGAGGACTTGCGGCGCGTGCTCGCGCGCGTCGCGACCGTGGTGCCCGAGACGCCTCCGGGACAGCCGCCGACGCGCGTGCTCGAGGTCTCGGAGCTGACGATCGGCGGTCAGTCGCGGCAGGTGGTGACGCAGTCTGCGGCCGTGGACGCGTTGCTCGGGCTCGCGCCTGCGTTGCGGGTCGCCCGTCGGCGGCCCGCGCTCGCGGGTGATCTGCGCACGCTGACCGGCAGGCTGCGGCGTGCGATCGAGCGCGACGTGGCGCGCGTGTCGAACGCGCCCGCGGGATGGACGCACGTCGCGGCCGCGCTCGCCGCGACGGCGGCGAGCCCCGCCGAGCAACGACGCGCCCGCGAGCTCGTCCGACGCGCGCAACGCTCGATCGTCACCGTGGGCGACCGCGCGTGGCTCGAGCCCGACGGGGAGCTCGAGAGCTCGCGCGGCCACGTCGAGCCGACGGCGCTCCTGGCGATCGCGCGTCGCGCGCTCGGGGAGCCCGAAGGAGCCTTCACGCACCTGCGTGCGCTCGCGTCGATCGCACGCTCCGCCGAGTCGTGGTCGACCCGTGCGCGCGCGCTGTGCAGCGTCGCGGCGGCGACGGTGACCTCGGCGCATCTCGACGCGCGCCCGGTGCGGGTGATGCTGGACGGGCAATCGAGGCGCGCCACCGTTCGACACGGTACCGCGACGGTCGAGCTCGGCGTGCTCGGCCCGGGCGAGCACGTGCTGCGCGTGGCGCTCCCGGAGGGCATCCTCGCGCGCGCCGAGGTTCTGGTGCGCTACGGCGTGCCCTGGTCCGCGCGACCCGAGCGACCAGCGTTCGAAGCACGCATCGAAGGCGAGGCCGGACCGCGCGACGCCCGCGCCGCGTTCGTGCTCACGGTCCAGAGCCGCGGCGCGCGCGTTGCGCGCCGGCCCATCGTGGAGATCGATCTGCCCGCGGGCGCGGAGCTCGACGAAGGCGCACGCGTGCTGCTGGGTGAGCAGCTCGGCGCACGTCCGCTGCTCGAGGGCCGCACCTTGCGCCTGCGCCTGCGCGCGATGTCACCGGCCGGACGCGTGCGGATCCCGTTGCCGCTCCGCTGGTCGGTCGGAGGCACGCTCCGCGGCCTCGGCGTCTCCGCCTACGAGGAGAACGAGCCCGGAGCGGCGGGCGTGCTGTTGCCTCGCGCGATCACGATCGCCGACTCCGGCTCCGAGCCCGCGCGACCGCGCTTGCCGCGGCCGGGCGCGACGACGCCCGCACCCCCGCCACCGCCGCCTGCTCCTCTCCCGCGACCCATCGACGATCTCCCGCCGCTCGCGGCGCGTTGACGATCAGTCGACCGCGTAGCCGAAGTGCAGGCTCGCTTCGGAGCGCGGAGACGGCAGACCGATGGGCACCGACGCGAGCCCATCGCCCGAGCCGGGCACCACGTAGAGCGCACCCACCGCAGCCACGCCGCCGACGTCCTCGAACGGTGCGCCGACGAGGAGATCCGCGAGGCCGTTCCCGTCGAAGTCGCCGCTCGCGACGACCGAGAGCTGCGCTCCGGCGGTCCCCGTCGGGCTGTCGATCGCGACGGGCTCCCCGAGCGCGGTGGGATCCGGGCCACCCCGGATCAGCCAGGCGCGGCCCGATCGATGGCTGGGCGCGGACGCCAGTGGGACACCTGCCACCAGGTCGTCGAAGCCGTCGCCGTCGAAGTCGCCGGTCGTCACGTGCGCTCCGAAGTAAGCGTCGTCGCCGTGCTCGGGGCTCGTGAGCACGGCGTCCGGGACCGCGCCGATCGTGTCGCGGCCGCCTGCGAACACCAGCACGGCGCCCTCGTTCACGCCGACCGCGTCCATGTAGGGCGCGGCGACCGCGACGTCGGCGAAGCCGTCCGCGTTCGCGTCGAACGCGCCGGCGATGACGTACCCGAGCTCGATCCAGGAGTCCTCCGCGTCGGGCACGACGGCGGCTGCGACCCTTCGCTCGAGGACGTCGTCGGCGCCGAGATAGAGACCGGCCCAGCCCGCGTGCGCGCTCGGCGTCGACGTCGAGAACGCACCGATCCCGACGTCGCTCCGCCCATCGCCGTCGACGTCGCCGAGCGCGGCGAGCCCGATCCCGAAGTTCGAGACCTCGCTCGGTGGGATCACGCGCGCCGCGAGCGTCGGATCGATCCCGCCGGCGCCTCCTCGATAGAGGTAGACGCGTCCCGTCCCGCGGTACTCGGCGCCCACGACCAGGTCCGAGTAGCCGTCGGCATCGTGATCCTGTCCGCCCGCGAGCCCGGAGCCGAACCACGCGGTCGCCGGAGACTCCGGGAAATCCAGTGTGAGATGGGGATCCGCTCGGATGCCGGCGGCCGAGCCGTGATAGACGTGCACGCGTCCCACGCGAACCTCGACGCCGGCAACCATCGCGGGGGTGTGGGGCTCGCTCACGGCGAGATCGGCGAACCCATCGGCCTGCACGTCACCGATCGCGACCACGACGCGCGCGAACGAGGCCGCGACGTCGGGTGTCGGCGACATCAGCTCCACCACCGGCTCGGCGATGACGCCGCTCGGCGAGCCCGCGAGCACCCATGCGACACCGAAGCCGGCCATGCCACCGACCACGCGGTCGGGTGTGCCGACGACGGCGTCGGAGTAGCCGTCGCCGTCGAAGTCGTCGCGCAGGCGGCCGACGTCCAAGTAGCGCGGCTCCGAGAACGCCGAGCACGCATCCGCGTCGCACGCCTGCACACGCCAGTAGTACCGGCGTCCCACCGGCGCCCTGCGCTCGACGTCGAGCCGGGTCGCGGGCACGTGCTCGGTCGTCGGCGCCGCGACGCGTTCGACGGTCACCCCGGCGAAATCGCAGCCGCGATACGTGGCGACTTCACACGCCGACGAGAGCTGAACGAGATAGTGCGTCGCGCCGTCCACCGACTCCCACCGCAGGCGTGGACGCAGCGGATCGTCGGCGACGTCGGCGGCGAGCGCATGCACGCTGCCGCTCGCCCATCCGTTGCGGGGCGCTCGGAGCACGGGCACGCCGGGATCGGAGGGGGCGGGCGGCCCCGTGTCGGCGCGCGCCGCGTCGGCGGGTGCGTCTTCGCCAGCGTCGATCGGGTCGGCATCGACTCCCTGGTCGAGCGCCGTGCCCGCGTCGCGCGGCTCGTCACCGGCGTCCGCGGCGGCAACGGCGTCGTCCCCGCGCGCGTCGGCGGCCTCACCCGAGTCGACCCGACCGAGCGACGCGGAGTCGCACGCGAGCACGAGCGACAGCAGGCACGCGCCCGTCGCACCGCCGTGTACGATCCGCCCCACCCGGGCACTATACCGTCGAGCCCACGCTGCGGGCGCCGCAGCCCGCGCGTGATGTGCACCGCATGCACGCCAAGCGGCGAACGGCGTGCGCAACCGATCGCGATTCGCCCAGGCGGAAACGCGCGGCACACACCTCGCACCACCTCCGGGACGGAAAGGAGGAAACGATGACACGCTCACTCGCGCGCAAGCTCGCCGGCGTCTTCGTCCTCCTGGTTCCGATGACCCTGGCGGGCTGCATCATCTCGATCGAGGACGACGACGCGACGTTCACCGTCGACAACGAGTCGAGCCAGCTCATCAGGCAGGTGCATCTCGCCGATTTCGGTGCGCGTCAGTGGGGGCCCAACGAGCTTCCCAAGTCGCTCGCTCCCGGCGACCACCTCGTCATCCGCGGGATCGACTGCGGATACTACGACGTGCTCCTCGTGGCCGGCTCCGGCGTGACCTGCGTGCAGGAAGCCCTTCGCCTCTGCGACGGGCGCTACACCTGGACCGTCGACGACAACACGCTCGCGTCCTGCCAGCGGTGACCCTCGACGCCCCGAGCCACCCGACGACCCACGCAGACGCGGGCGGCGGGTGTGCTCGCGCGCGCGGCCTCGCGCCGTTCTCGTGCGATCAGAGGGTCGTCGTGGCGCACTTCCGGTAGGCCTCGGCGACCGCGACGATCAGCTCGAGCGGCTGCGAGAACCAGTGCCCCTCGACCCTGCCGACGTCCTGGGGGCGATGCCCCATCACCGCGAGACACGGTTGGCCGCGCAGCTCGCCGATCTGGAACGACGCGACCTGGTCCCAGCCCATCGCGCGCACTCCTTCGTAGAAGCCACACACGCACCCGTCGGGAGCCAGCACCAGCACCCGTTGCTTCCTGCGGCTCTTGCGCGACGGCATGCCGCCGAAGAGCGCGAGCGTCGCTCCTGCGTACGTGGCACCCAGCGTGAGGGCGCCGACCACGCCGAGAGCGACCAGCGCGGACGGCCCCGCCAGCGCAGGCGCGGCGATCAGCCCTGCCATGTACGCGGCCATCCCGCCCGAGCCCGCCGCCGCGAGCCCGACCGTGCCGAACCGGAGCTTGCCCGCTCCCGGGCTGCCGACGGGGATCTCGACGGCGCCGGGCACCTCCTTCCGCGCCATCACGCGCCGGACGAGCTCGTCCATCGGCATGCGGGCGCGATCGGCCAGCGCGCGCCGGTAACCCCAGGCGCTGCTCCGGCCCTTGATCACGAACGCGAAGCGCTCGAGCCCTTCGTCGCGCATGGCGTCCGGCAACATCGCGGCGGTCACCGCGAACCACGGCGGACGAGGCGGCCGGCGCGGGACGAGGACGAAGACGTGCGGCATCCAGCCCTCGCTCTCGACGACGGCGACGCCGAGCACCTCGCCCCAGGTCGCGACGGATCCGCGCTTGCCGTCGAGAAGCGCGATGCCGTGCTCCGAGAGCACGACTCCGCAGAGACGCTCGTCCTTGCGCGTCCACTCGGGCATCGCCGAACGTTCGACGTCGTCCAAGTCGATCCAGCCGTCGGCCACGGGACAAGCCTGCCACGGAGCCGACTCGCGCGACGCGGTTCGCGCCGCACCGACGTCGCCCCCGACGATCGTTGCGCGAGACAGCGGGACCCTCGTGGGCGCACGATGCGGGCGGAGGCATTCGCCGATGCGCATCGCGGCATGGATGGTCGTCGTAGCGTCGAGCGTGATGGGTGTGCGCGCGAACGACGCGCGTGCATGTGCGCCCGCGCCGATGCCGGGCACGTACGTGTCGGTCACCGACGAGGAGGCGCTCGTCGTGTGGGACGCCGCGCGCCGCGTGCAGCACTTCGTCCGACGCGCGAGCTTCGAGGGAAGCTCGGAGTCGTTCGGCTTCCTGGTGCCCACGCCGACGCAGCCCGAGCTCGCGGAGGCCGACGACGGCGTGTTCGCTCGGCTGTGGGAGCACACCCGGCCGCGCGTCGAGCACAGGCGCCGGTGGGTCCCGCACACGTGCTGCACGCTGGGGTGCGGGATGTTCCTGCTCGGACGAAGCGCGAGCGAGGAGGCGACCGCCGCGGCTCCGGTGACCGTGCTCGAATCGACGCGCGTCGCAGGGATGGACGCGACCGTGCTCGCGGCGACCGACGCGACCGCGCTCGCGGGTTGGCTCGGGCGTCACGGCTTCGAACGTTCGCCCGCGCTCGAGGGCTGGCTCGCCGGCTACGTGCGGCTCGGTTGGATCCTGACTGCGTTCCGCTACGCGAAGAGCGCGGGCTCCGCGACGACGGCCAGCCGCGCGGTGCGGATGTCGTTCAGGACGGAGCGCCCGTTCTTCCCCTATCGCGAGCCCGAGACGCCGCCCCGCGACGGCGCGACGTACCAGCCGCCGCGCGTGCTCCGCGTCTACCTCGTCGGTCCGACGCGCATGGACGGATCGGTCGGTGATGCGGCCGGGCCGTGGGGTGCGCAGACCGAGCACGCGCGACCGTTGGGCGCCGCGGCGGCGTCGCTGCTGCGCGGCGTCGTGCCCGACGGCGCGGCGTCGCCGACGTCGTGGCTCACGCGCGCGACCGACCTGCGCGCGGTCCGTCCGACCGACGCCGATCTCTTCTTCGCGCCGGCGGCCGATCGCAGCGAGGTCGACCCGGTGCACTACGTGGACGACGAGACGATCGTCCCGATCCCCGTCGAGCTCCTCGTGCCCGCAGGCGTCGTCGCGTGGCTGATCGTGCGCCGCCGCCGGCGCAAGCGAGCGTCCGCCGCTCCCGCGCGCTGATCAGCGCGAGCCCGGGCCCGCGATGAAGAGGCCCAGATCGCCGTGCGCGCCGCGTCCGCCTTCGAGCGTCGTGGTGGGCAACGCGGACGGCCCCGCCGCGCTGCCGCGGTGCACGTAGACGCGCCCGATCATGTCGCCGCCGAGCGGTGTGCCGCTGATGGGGCTGCCGGAGACGAGGTCGCCGACACCGTCGCCGTCGGTGTCGCCGGGGCACGCGACGATGCCGTAGCTGCCGAGGCCGGGCGCCGGATGACGCACGACCAGCGGCGCGGCGGACGCACGACCATCGCGCCACACGAGCACCGCGCGGCGTGCGTCGTCGATGAACGTCGAGAGCGCGATGTCCCCGCGTCCGCTTCCGTCCAGGTCACCCGCGGCGATCCAGCCGTCGAGCACCGCGCCGCGCGGGAGCACGAGCCGCTCGACGCGACCGAAGACGCGACCGCGGTCGCCGTGCACGAGAAACGCGATGGACCGCACGTCGTCGTAGACGGTGACCGCGAGGTCGTCGATCCCGTCGCCATCGACGTCGCCGGCGCTCGCCGCCGACTGCACGTGCATCGGACGTCGCCGTCGATCGAGCAGGCGCGCAGCCGGTTGGCGCGACAGCCCTGCCGCGCTGCCGCGGTGCACGACGAACGCACCCGCACGATGGCGGCCCACATCCGCGAACCCGTCGCCGTCGAGGTCACCCACCGGCACGAGCGGACCGTCGGTCCCGTCGGGTGAGGTCGGGTCCGAGATCGTGCTCGACGGAGCGGCAGCCGGACCGGCCGCGGAGCCGTGCCACACGTGGAGGTGCCGCCGACTCGGGTCGCGGCAGTCGATCACGATCGGAGGGTACACCTCGAGCACGGCCGGTGTGCACGCGACGAGCGCCGCGATGTCGTCGAAGCCATCGCCGTCGACGTCGCCGGCCGCCGCGAACGTGACGCCGTGGATCTCGCCATCGGGACGGACGAGCGCGACGGCGGGACGATCCGAGAGCCCACGCGCGGTACCGAGCAGCACGCGGGCGGCGCCGCGCGGATCGACCACGAGCACGTCCGTCCGCCGGTCTCCGTTGACGTCCCCGATCGCGTACAGGCCCTGCACCGAGAGGGTGCCGGCGCCGAGGCTCGTGATGGTCTGCGTGAGACGCGGCCCACCCTGCGCACCGCGGTGCACGAGGATCCGGTCGCCGCGCCCATCCCACGGGTTCTCGGCGACGACCACGTCGGCCAGACCGTCGCCGTCGACATCGACGTTCGCGACGCGCCGTCGCGCCTGGGCGGATGCGTCGGCGGACACGAAGGTCGTCGCGAGAGAAAGAGACAGCACGCCGGCGGCGAAGCCGGCGCGTCGAAGCCAAGTCGTCATGGATCACCTCGTAGGGGCAGGCGCAGCGTTGCGCGTGGAGGTGAGACACCCGTGGCCGGCGGGGACCTTTGGACCGGAGACCGGTGGCCCCAAACCGCGCGTGCTCGGCTCGTTGCAGGCTAGACTCGCGCGATGGTCGCGGCCGCGGAGGAAGACCCGCTCCTGGGTCGCACGCTGCTGGGGAAGCTGCGGGTCGTACGCAGGATCGGCGCGGGCGGCATGGGCGCCGTCTACGAGGTCGAGCACAAGGTCACCGGACACCGTCGCGCGCTGAAGGTCTTGCACCCGGGCATGGCCGACGGCGAGGTGCTCGCCCGGTTCGCGCGCGAGGCGCGCGTCTCCGCGCTCGTGCGAAGCACGCACATGGTCGAGACGTTCGACGCGGGTGCCACCGAGGACGGCATGGCCTACGTGCTGATGGAGCTGCTCGAAGGGCGGCCCGTCACACGCCTCATCGCCGACAGCGGCCGCATGGCCCCCGAGGTCGCGGTCGAGATCTTCTCCCAGGTCTGCGAGGGAGTCGCCGCCGCGCACGAGGTCGGCATCGTGCACCGGGATCTGAAGCCGGACAATCTCTTCCTCGTGCGTGGGCAAGGGGGGCAGGAGCAGGTGAAGATCCTCGACTTCGGCATCTCGAAGTTCACCGCGAAGCAGGCCGCCTTCGAGGGCACGCTCACCGGCGAGGGCTCGCTGCTCGGTACGCCCTACTACATGTCGCCCGAGCAGATGCGTGCGGAGCGGGACGTCGATCACCGTGCGGACGTCTACGCGATCGGCGTGATGCTCTACGAGGCGCTCGCCGGGCGACGGCCGTTCGACGCGACGACGTTCACGGCGCTCGTCGTGAAGATCCACGAGGGTCAGTGCGAGCCGCTCGCGTCGCTCGTTCCCGGGCTCGATCCGACGCTCGTCGCGACCGTCGAGCGTGCGATGCACAAGGACCGCGAGCAGCGGTTCCCGTCGGTGCGCGAGCTCGCCGCGGCCCTGCGCGCGTCCCGGCGACGCGGGAGCTCGGAGGACCGGCCGTCGTGGGCCGACAGCGGACGCATGATCCACACGCTCGGCGGCGGCCGCGAGACGGGATCTCGGACGTTGCCGCCTGCGCGCTCGCGCGGCTGGTGGCTCGCGGTCGGCGGCGTGATCGTCGTCGGCGGCGCGCTGACGCTCGCGCTCCCAGCGCTGTGGGCGGGCGGGCTCACCGTGGCCCACGATCCGCCCCCACCGACGGCGCCCCCTCGGCTCGTGAACGCGCCGCCGACCACTCCTGCGCCGGGCCTCGCCGCGCCACCACCCGGCCCTCCTGCGGTCGATGATCCCGCACGCACCGAGATCCCCGTCGGCGCCGACCTTCCGCTCGTCGTGCAGGCAGGCGCCCCCCCGACCGACGTCGCGCTCGACGCAGGCGCGCGTCCGTCGCGCCGTGTGCGCGCGGGCGCGGGCTCGGCGGCGCGCGATCCATCCGCGCCGTCGCGACCGCGCGAGGTGCGACCGCGACCAGGTGGGCAGGCGGTCGATCGCGACGATCCTTACGACGACTGACGGAGCCCATGACCTCGAGACCCTGCATCGCCGCGATCGGCCTCGCCGCCTCGACGTTCCTTCTCGTCGTCTCGCCGACCGCCGTCGCGCAGAGCCCCGCCGACACGGCGCTGGCGCGTGCCCACTTCAGGCGTGGCCTCGAGCTCGTCGACGAGCGCAGGTTCGACGCCGCGCTCGCCGAGTTCGAGCGTGCCTATCGGCTGCGTCCCGCGTATCAGGTCCTCTACAACCTCGGCGTCGTCCACGACGCGCTCGAGCACACGGTCGAGGCCGTCGACGCGTTCGAGCAGTACCTCCGGGAGGGCGGCGACCGGATCGCGCCCGCGCGGCGCGCAGAGGTCGAGGCCACCCTGACGGCGCGCCGGCGGCTCGTCGCGCGGCTCGTCGTTCGCGTCAACGTCGACGGCGCCATCGTCGCAGTGGACGGGCGCGACGTGGGGCGCTCTCCGCTCGGTGCGGCGATTCGCCTGACGGCCGGCGCACACGTTCTGTCGGTCACCCATCCGGGCCACGAGCCCGAGCAGCGCGCGCTGCGGCTCGCGGGCGACATCGAGGAGACCGTCGCGATCGACCTGCGTCCCGTCGCGCCCGGTCGCGCGAGCCTCGAGATCGCGACCCGCCTCGCGCAGGTCGAGATCGTGGTGGATGGTCGCGTCGTGGGGACGACGCCGCTCGCGGGTCCCATCGCCGTGCAGTCGGGGCGGCGCGTAATCGACGCACGCCGCGCGGGGTACCGGACCCATCGGCGCGCGATCGATCTCGTCGAGGCGAGCACGACCCGGCTCGAGGTCGCGCTCGAGCCCGATCCGTCCGCACCGGCGTCGGACGTCGGCGCTCTGCGCCTCGTGTTGCCCCGCGCGCTGCACGTCGTGCGCGTGGACGGGACGGCCGTACGCGGCTCCGAGCTCCAGCTGCCGCGGGGCCCGCACGAGGTCGAGGTCCGCGTGCGCGGCCGGCGGCCGCTCACCGCACGCATCGACGTGCCCGCGGGTCGCGAGGTCGTCCTTCACCCGCACCTCGAGTGGACGGCCGACGCGCGCATCGCGGAGCTCGAGTCGGCCGGCTCTCGGCGCACGCTCGGCTGGATCCTGACGATCTCTGGGGCAGCCCTGATCGGAGCGACGATCCCGATGATGATCTGGAACGAGACGCGTCTCGACGGGGAGCTCGCGGCGATGGACCAGCGGTGCACGGGCACGCCCGAGCCCGCCGGCTGCGCGGCCTGGAGGGAGATGCACCTCGACGAGCTCGAGGAGTACAACGCGCAGGTCGGATCCGTGGACGCGCTCCGCTACGTGGGCATCGGGGCCGCCATCGTCGGCGTGGCCGCCGTCGCGCTCGGGATGGAGCGCCTGCTCGGTGCTCCGGGAGAGACCGAGATCGATCGGCGGGCCAGCGCGCAGGCCACACCGCGGCTTCGGCTCGGCGTCGGCTGGGGCTCGTTGACGGTGCTCACCCCGTTGTGAGGCCAGCCGGTCCAACATCCTCTGCGCGCCGCGCGTTCGGGCGACGAGCGCAGTCGACGCTCCGACGAGCGTCCGGTTGGATTACCCTGCCCGGCGAGCGGCGGGGTGAGCCGCGGCGACCGAGACAGCGCGGGTGCGCAGGAGAGACGTGACATGGCCAACGCCAAGCTCGAGGTAGACGGCAAGACGTACGAGCTCCCCATCGTCGAAGGGACGGAGCACGAACGCGCGATCGACATCGGCGCGCTACGCAACAAGTCGGGGCTCATCACGCTCGACCCCGGCTACGGCAACACCGGCTCGTGCAGGAGCTCCATCACGTTCATCGACGGTGACCAGGGCATCCTGCGCTACCGCGGTTACCCGATCGAGGAGATCGCCGCCTCCGCGCACTTCACCGAGGTCTGCTACCTGCTCATCTACGGCGAGCGACCCGACGCCAAGCAGCTCGCGCGTTGGAAGGCAGACCTCACGCGCCACACGTTGCTGCACGAGGACATGAAGAAGTTCTTCGAGGGCTACCCGCCCGCCGCGCACCCGATGGCGATCATGGCGGCGATGATGGCGTCGCTCTCGAGCTTCTACCCGGCGGGCGACGACGACGAGAGCCTGGACCTCAACATCATCCGGCTCATCGCCAAATCCAAGACGCTCGCGGCCTTCGCCTACAAGAAGTCGATCGGCCAGCCGTTCGTCTACCCGCAGAACAGCCTGAGCTGGCCCGCGAACTTCCTGCGCATGATGTTCGCGGTCCCTGCCGAGCCGTACGAGGTGGACCCGGTCTTCGAGGATGCGCTCAACCTCCTGCTCATCCTGCACCTCGATCACGAGCAGAACTGCAGCACCTCCACCGCGAGGATGGTGGCGAGCAGCGGCGCCAACCTCTTCGCGTCGCTCTCCGCGGGCGTGTGCGCGCTCTGGGGCCCACGCCACGGCGGCGCCAACCAGGAGGTCGTGGAGATGCTGGAGACGATCCGCTCGAGCGGCAGCACCTGTCGGGCGTTCGTCGAGAAGGTGAAGCGCAAAGAGGCCGGCGTGCGCCTGATGGGCTTCGGCCACCGCGTGTACAAGAGCTTCGATCCGCGCGCGAAGCTGCTGAAGGCTGCGGCGGACCGGATCTTCGGCAAGCTCGGGATCGAGGATCCGCTGCTCGCGCTCGCGAAGGAGCTCGAGGAGACCGCGCTCCACGACGACTACTTCGTCGAGCGCAAGCTCTACCCGAACGTCGATTTCTACTCGGGCATCATCTACAGAGCGATGGGGATCCCGACGAACATGTTCACCGTCATGTTCGTGCTCGGGCGCCTGCCCGGCTGGATCGCCCACTTCCGCGAGCTGCGCACCGATCCCGACAACCGGATCTCGCGGCCGCGTCAGGTCTACACGGGTGCGACCGTTCGGGCGTGGGAGCCGTCAGCGACGTAGCCGCCTGTCAGGTTTCCTCGGGGCCGGGCAATATCGATCGAGGTGGGTGCTCGGGCTGCGACCCTGGTGGGGGTGGGCGCGTGGGCGGTCGCAGCGGCGATCGCCCGCGCCCAGCCGAGCACCCGGGCCGACGGCGCCGGCGGCGACCGAGCGTGCGTCGAGACGATGCGCTGGAGCGGCGACGCGGACCTCGTGGAGCGGACGCGCGCCGCGTTGTCGTCGGGCTCGCTCGCGACGGTGCCCGGGGCGCGGTGCGAAGGCGTCGAGGTGCACGTCGAGGGCGCGGGCGAGGGCGCCGCTCGCGTCACCGTGCGCCGCGCCGACCAGATCGTGCGATACGCGAGCCACGATCCGGCATCGCTGCCGAGCTGGATCGAGAGCTGGCTCCTCCCCGACGCGGAGGCGTCGCCCTCGTCGGCACGCGCCGCGGATCCCACGGCGCCCGCCCCGCGCGCCGCGTCGCCTGCGCCGTCCGATCCCCAGACCGGTGCCGGTCCCGATGCGACCGCGACGGAGGCGATGGCGACGGAGGCTACCCCCGAGCCGATCGGCGACGGCGAAGGCGACGACGGCGAGCCCGACGACGAGGGTCGCGTCGGCACGGCGCGTGAGGCCGCGGCGCGCGCGGGCACGACCGCGGGTACGCAGCGCCGACGATCCGCGGGCGTCCCGTGGCTGGGGTCGCTGCGCTTGGCCGGCGACCTCGACTCGCTCGCGCCCGCGTGGGTCGGCGGAGAGATCGAGCTCGCCATCGGCCTCGGCTCGTCGGTGTGGGTGAGCCTCGCGGGTGCGGGCGCGTGGAGCCCGGAGCAGCGGGACACCGAGCGCAAGGCGATTCGCGTCGCGGGTCGCGTGGGCTACCGGCATCGATTCCCCATCGGGCTGCTCCGCCTCGGCCTCGGCGCAGGCCTCGTGTCGGCGAGCGCCCGCCGCGAGTACGACACCGCCGACGGCCAAGTCGTGCGCACCGACGAGGAGGCCGGGCCCTTCGCCGAGGTGTACACGGGCCTGGACCTCGCGATGGGCCGCGGCTGGGCGCTCTCGATCGCGTGCGTGCTGCGCGGTCACGTGCCCGACGACGCGTTCGACGAGGGCGACGTGCCCGGTGAGCTGCGCATGCCGCTCGCCGATCCGAGCCCGCTGCCGGTGCTCGCCGCGACGCTCCAGATCGGGCTCGCGTTCGGGCTGGGAGACGCGTGGTGAGCGCCGAGGTCGTACGCCTGCGCGCGGCGTCGAAGGACGATCCGCCGTTGTCGGACGAGGCGGTGGCGCGCGCGTGCGGCGCGGGCGATCCGGCGGCGGTGGCGGCGCTCTTCGATCGGTTTCGCCGGCCCGTCGCACGTTACGCGCACCGGCTGGTGGGCGGCCGCGCGCAGGACGTGGAGGACGTCGTGCAGTCCACGTTCCTCGAGGTCGCTCGCGCGAGCACCGTCTACGACGGCCGCTCGTCGGTGATCGCGTGGCTCTTCGGGATCACGACGAACGTGGGCCGACATCATCGTCGCGCCAACGCGCGCCGGTTGCGCCTGCTGGCGGGCGTCGCGCACGAGCCGGATCGGGGCACCACGGGGATCGAGGCCTTGGCCGATGCACGCGAGAAGCTCGCGCTCGCGCGACGCGCGATGGAGGCGCTCGCGGACGAGCTGCGCGAGGCGTTCGTGTTGTGCGACCTGGAAGGCATGTCGGCACGCGAGGCAGCGACCGTTCTCGGGATCTCGGAGGCAGCAGTGTGGAAGCGGGCGTCGCGCGCGAGAGAGAGCATTCGCGCGTTCGTGCGAGGAGGCGAGCGATGAAGGCGAGCACACATCGCGAGCTCGAAGCTTGGCTCCGCGAGGGCCGGCGCGAACCGATGGCAGCCGAGCTCGGCCGGCACCTCGACGCGTGCAGCAGCTGTCGCGCCGCGCTCGACGAGCTCGACGAGCTGCGCTCGTGGTTTCCCGACGAGACGCCGGAGATCGCGCCCGACGCGGCGGCCGCCATCCGGTTCCGCCTGCAGGCCGAGGCGCGCACCCGCTCGGCCGGGCACGGCGTCGAGCCACCGACGATGCGCGCAGCGACGGGAGCCAACCGGCGTCTCTGGCTCGTCGCAGCAGCGGCTGCGGCGGTCGCCGTGGTCACCGTCGGCGGCGTCGCGGGCGCGCTCGTGTGGCTCGGCCGCGAGCGCGATCCTTCGGAGGCGACACACGTCTCGACGCGGAGCGACTCGTCTGGAGATGCGCGAAACGACGCGCGTCGCGGGCGCGCTCGAGGCGCCGAGCCGCCCACGTCGCAGGCGCCGGCGGCCGCTGCTCCCAGTGCGAGCGCCGACGTCGCTCCGCCGATTGCGCCGCCTGCGCCATCGACGCCGATCTCGGGCGCGACCCCGTCCGATGCGAGCTCCGCGGCGTCGGCCCACCCGCGGCATGCCCCGTCGAGCGGGCAGCATCCCGCCGTGAACCGACGAGAGCACGCCGACGTGCCGAGCGTCGATCGCGCCTTCCACGAAGCGTGGCAGCTGCGTCGCGCAGGACGAAACGACGAGGCCGCGCGCGCGTTCGACGCGCTCCTCGGACGGCGTGGTCTCGGCGCGCGACGTGCCGACGTCCTGTACTGGTCCGCGCGTGCGCACGAAGCCTCGGGCCGCAGGCAGCTCGCCGTGCAGCGGCTCGAGAAGCTCGTGCGGGCGCATCCGCGCGCGTGGCACGCCGCCGACGGTCGACGCCGTCTCGAGGCGATGCGAGGCGAGTGATCTGCTCGGTGGGCTTCCGACGCCGTCAGGATCTCGCGGCGCCGGGCAACAGGGATCAGCCCGACGAGATCGACAGACGACTTCGTCAGGCGTCGAGCGCGAGAGAGATCGCGCGAGGAGGCTCCGATGCGTTCTTCGTGGAGGCAGGGTTGTGCACGCGCCGTCGTCGTCGCGACGGTCGCCGCCGCGTCCAGCGTCGGGTGCGGCGACGACGAGGAGTCGTGCACGCACACGTTCGTCGAGACGCTCGACATCGGGGTCTGCGATCCGACGGCGGGTCCTTTCAGCACGACCATCGACAACGAGCTGTTCCCGATGGC
>JADZFZ010000394.1 GCA_020854145.1 Deltaproteobacteria bacterium
GCTCGAGCAGCGCCTCCCAGGACTCGGTGACGCGGTGCACGCGCTCGAGCGCCGTGAACGCCTCGGTGTCGCGCGGATCGAAGGCGAGCGCGCGTCGATAGAGCTTGGTCGCGCGCTCGTAGTCCTTGGTGTGCTCCTCGCAGATGCGCGCGGTCAGCACGGCGAGCTTCGCGGTCGTCGGCTCGTCCGAGACGACGTCTTCGAGCGCACCGGCGAAGATGTCGGCGAGCCGGGGCCACGCGGTCAGGACCTGCGTCAGACGCTGCAATTTGTCCCAGACCTGCGTGTCGGTGATCTCTTCGCGGAAGAGGCGCGCGTACGTCTCGAGAGCACCGTCGAGATCCTCGAGCTGCTCCTCCTTGACGCCACCGAGCCGGACGAGGAGCTGCTTCTTCGCCTGCGTGTCGCTCTCCGCCGAGATGCGCGCCTCGAGGGCGCGCACCACGTTCGCCCAGTCCATCCGCGCGAGATAGATGGGCTCGAGCGTCTCGCCGACCACCGCACGGTAGTCGGGGTCCTCGATGAGGCTCTCCAGCTTCGCGGTGCTCTCCGTGTGGTTGGCATCGAGCGCGAGCGCGGCGCGGAGGTGCTCGATGCCGCGCAGCGTGTCGCTCTGGTGATCGATCGCCACGACGCCCAGGCGGTGACGGATGTCGACGGGCTTGCCGACGTTGCCGTCGAGCTCGCGCTGCAGCAGGTTGGCGAGGTCGTCCCACCGCTCCGAGGACGCGTAGAGCCGCTCGAGCGCGAGCATCGCCTCGCGGTCGACGCCCTCCTCGAGCACCGACTCGTAGGCCACGATGGCCGCCGGCGCGTCCGCGAGCGGGCCCTCGCAGAGCTGCGCCTGCGCGACGAGCAGACGCCTGCGCGCCGACGGATCGCTCGCCAGATCCGCCTTCTTGCGCAGCACGTCGAGCAGCGCACGGTGGTCGTTGGCGTCCGCGTAGAGCTCTTCGAGCGCGTCGAGCGCACGCCGGTCGTCGGGGCGCTGCTCGAGCACCCGCACGTAGTGCTCGCGCGCGAGGTCGAGGTCGCCGACCTTGAAACGTGCGAGGTGCGCGACCTTGCCGAGCAGGTCGACCGCCAGGTCGCCGTCCAGCACGTCGGGCGCGATCTCGCGCAGCAGAGACATCAGCTCGCCATGACGGTTGGCCGCGCTCGCGAGCCTCTCCAGGTTGTCGACCAGCTGGCGGAGATCCGGCTCCGCCGCGGCCAGCCGGACGGCGCGCGCCATCAGATCGAACGCGCGCACGGGCTCGTTCAGGCCGATCTCCGCGACGTCGGCGCCGCGCTTGAGCGCATCGAGGCGCTCGGCCGGGTCCTCGCCGTGGGTCGCCACGACGTCGAGCGCGGACAGCAGCTTCGCGTAGTTGCTCTCGACCTCGTAGAAAGGCGCGATCACGCGGGCCGCGGCCACGCGATGGTTGTCGTCCTCGAGCAGCAGCTCGAGAGCCGCGCGCGCGCCCTTGTGATCGTGGACGTGCCTGAGGACCTCTTCGTACTCCTCGATGGCCTTGGCTGCGTCGCCGATGCGCTCGCGACGCGTCTCGGCGATGCGGAACCGGACCTCCGCGCGGTCGTGCGAGTCGTGCGCCAGGCCGTGCTCGAGCTCGAGCACCTCGACGAGGTCGTGCCACTTGCCGGCGTCCGCATAGAGCCGCTCGAGCGCCGCGATCGCCTTGCGCCGCGCGTCTTCCGCGACCCCGCCCGTCTGCCCGCGCGCAAGCTCGAGCACCTCGTTGTAGCCCACGATGGCGTCGTCGCGGCTCTGGAGCTTCTCGTCGTAGGTACCGGCGATCCGCTGCGCGATCTCGAGCCTCGTGGCGGCGTCGTTCGTGACCGCGTCGCGCTGACGGAGCACCCCGATGAGGTCCGTGTAGCGCTCCTTCTGCTCGTAGAGCCGTTCGAGCGCGATCATCGCGTCGATGTCGGTCGGCTCCGCTTCGAGCCGATCGCGGTGCGCCGCGAGGGCGCCGTCGACGTCGCCGAGCGCCTGCTCGAGGACGTCCGCGAGGCGCACGCGCAGGCGCCGCCGGCGATCCGGATCCTCCTCGAAGCGGACCTGCAACCGGAGCGTCTCCACGAGCGCACGGTTGTCTCCCGTGCCCAGGTAGATGCGCTCGAGGGCGCGCGCGGCCGGCAAGGCCGACTCGGGATTGTCGCCGTCGACCGTGAGCAGCCGGCGATAGGCCTTCTCGGCCTCGGTCGTGTCACCGACCGACTCGTCCCACAACACCGCCAGCTCGCGGAGCAGGCCTGCGACGAGCGACGGATCCGTCTGCGTCGCGGCGATGGCCTGCTCGAGGATCGAGGCACGCATCCGCTCCGTGCCCTTCGCACGTGCGATACGCGCGAGCTCGGAGCGCGGCCGCGGATCGGAGGGATCGGCGAGCACCGCGCGGCCGTGCGCGTCCGCAGCGGCGCCGTCGTCGCGCAACCGCTGCTCGCGGATCTCGGCGATGCGGAGCAACAGCCCGACCCGCGAGCCCGGATCGCGCACGTCCTCGAGCTGCACCTCGAGCACGCGCGCAAGCTCGCTCCACGCGCCCTGCGACTCGTAGAGCGGCTCGAGGATCGAGGCCACGCGCTGCCGCTGGCTCGCCGACGCGAGGAGCCGTTCGAGCGCTTCCTGCGCGCGCAGATAACGCGGCGAGAGCGCGAGCACCTCCGCGTACTGGTCGACCGCGGCCGCAGCGTCGTCGAGCTTCGACTCGTGCAGCTCGCCCAGGCGATACCGCAGCTCGACGAGATCGTTGCCTTGCGCGGTCGAGAGCTCGAGCGTCAGGAGCGCGGCGAGATCGCGCCACCGTTCCGTCCGCAGGAACAGTCGCTCGAGCGCGCGACGCGAGACCTCGTGGTCCGGCGCCATCTCGAGCACGTCCTGGTACGCGCGGATGGCGGCCTCGGGGTCGTCGAGGATCTCCTCGAACAAGAAGCACACCTGCATCAACAGCCCGAGCTTCGCCTCGGCATCGACGGTCTGCGCGATGCGGTTCCGATAGAGCGCTTGCAGCTCCTCCCAACGTTCGCTGTCGGTGTAGAGGCGCTTGAGCGAGAGGAACGGCCGCTCGGCGAGCGGATCGATGGCGATGGCGCGCTTGTGGAAGGGCTCCGCGTCCTTGGGGCTCGCGAGATGGTCCTCGTGGATCTCGGCGATCCGCGCGCACAGCATCGTGGTGGCGTCGGGCGACAAGCTGCCCGAGTCGAGCGCCGCCGTGTAGGCCGCCGCGAGCTCCGCGTACGTGCCCGCCCCCCCGGCCGCCGCGCCGAGCTGGGCCCAGAGCTCCTCGTCGCCCGGCGCGTCTCGGAGGGCGCTCGCGAGCACGTCGAACGCACCGGACGCGTCGCCCAGGTGGTGAAGGCGAAGGTCCGCGAGCCGCATGCGGAGCGAGCGCTTCGCGTCGGGGCTCTCCTCCGAGTCGAGCAGGATCTCGAGCGTCCGCGCGAGCTTCGCGTGGTTGCCCGCGCGCTCCAGCTCCGGCTCGAGCATGCGCGCCGCCGCGAGCCCGAGCTCCGGGTGCAGCAGCACGCGCTCGAGCGCGGCGACGGCGCCCGGATGCCCGGGCTTGGCCGCGAGGACCTGCGCGTGCTCGTCGAGGGCTGCCTTGGGATCGGCGAGCTTGTCGGCGTAGAGCTGGCCCAACCGGAAGCCGAGCTCGATCCGTTCGTCGCCGCTCGCGAGCTCGCGTCGCTTCGCGAGCACGTCGCGCAGCTCCGTCCACCGCGACGCCGTGGTCGAGAGCCGCTCGAGGGCAGCGAGCGCGTCCTGATCGGAGGGCTCGATCTCGAGGATGGCGCGGTAGCGCGACGAGGCCGCGTCCGGATCCTCGAGCTGGTCCTCCTCGACCTTGGCGAGATCGGACAGCAGGAAGTAGCGGTCGGCCGGATCGGTCGCGCGCGCGAGGCGGTGCGCGTAGAGGTCGCGCAGATCGGCCGCGCGCCCCGTCGAGCGATAGATGCGGTCGAGCGCGGTCGTCGCGTCCGAGTCGTCCGGCCGCGCGGCGAGGATCGCCTTGAGCTGCTCGACCGCCTTCTCGGGGCTGCCCAGCCGGTCGGACGCGATGTCCGCGACCCGCCGTCGCAACGCGAGGACCTCTTCGGGGTCGTCGCTCGACTCCATGCGCAGCTCGTACGCTGCGGACACGTCGGGCCAGGCGTTGGCGCGGTCGGCGGTCCGCTCGAGCGATTGGCGAACGGCGTCGTCTTTGGGCGCCAGCTCGTAGGCGGCCCCCGCGTAACGCATCGCGCGCTTGGCGTCCGAGAGCTGATCGAGCACGACCGTGCGCAGCTTCTCCAGCAACGCGAGCTGCTCCTCCGTCGTGCCCTCGCGCTTGGAGACGACGCCGAAGAGCGCGTCGTAGAGGGCGGGCAGCTTCGCGCCGTGCTGCTCCTTCTCGTAGATCGGGATGAGCGCTCGGATGGCGCGCTCGTTGCCGGGCTCCACGCCGAGGACGCGCTCGTAGCTGCGGAACGCGCGGTGCGGCTCGCCGATCTCCTTCTCGTAGAGCTCGGCGGTGCGGAACGAGAGCTGGACCTTGAGCGCGGGATCCTCGGCCTTGTCCGCCGCCTGACCCAGCACCTCGACCAGGCCCTCCCAATCGTTCTGCTCCGCGTAGAGCAGCTCGAGCGACTCCCAGTCGCGTGCCGCGAGGTAGAGCTCGCGGAGCACGCGCATCGCGCGGCCGTTCTTCGGATCGATCTGGAGGATCTGCCGCCAGGCGCGCGCCGCACGCGCGGGATCCGCGAGCCGATCCTGCGCGACCTGTCCGAGCTTCTGGAGCAGCTCGATCCGACGCTTGTCGTCTTCGGCCTCGGCGACGCGCCGCTCGAGGATGTCCGCGAGCGTCGGCCAGTCCTTCTGCCGCTCTGCGAGGCGCTCCATCGCGTCGAGCGCGCCCGGCGTCGTCGGGTCGAGCTCGAGCGCGTGGCGCCAGAGCTCGATGGCCTCGCCGTGCTTGTCGAGCCGCTCGGCCGCGATGCGGGCCATCTCCACGTAGAGGTCGCGCTTGGTCTGTCCGTCGACGAGGTCGAGCTCTTTCTTGAGCACCTCGAAGAGCGGCTGCCACGAGCGGCGCTTCGTGTAGATGTCCTTCAACAGACCGAGCGCCGAACGGTTGTGCGGATCGATCGACAGGACCTGCTCGAGCGGGCCCGTCGCCTTGTTGTAGTTCGCGAATCGCTCGATCCAGAGCGCCGCGACGCGCGTGAGGATCTCGACCTTGTGCGGCCCGTCCTCCTCGGCTTCGGCCTGGCGTGCGAGCACCTGGATGAGGTCGTTCCAGCGGCCGACCGCCTCGTAGGTCTTGGCCAGCGTCGCGAGCGCTTCGGGATCGCGCGGCTCGATCTGGAGGATCGCGTTGTAGGTGTTGATGACCATCACGTCGAGCTGCAGCCGGTCGCGGAAGATGGCGACCAGCTCGCGCAGCACGGCGAGCTTCTTCTCCGGATCGTGTGTGGTCTCGGCCTCCGCCTTGAGCACCTCGACGAGCGCGTTCCACTTCCCCGCGCTCCTGTAGAGCGCCTTGAGCGCGTTGGGCGCCTCCGCGTTCTCGGGATCGAGGCGTTGGACCGCCTTCCAGGCGTCGATCGCGCGCTCGGCCGTCGCCGGCGTCGACTGGGCCACGCGTGCGATCTCGATGGCGAGACGCTGCTTGTCCGCGGGCTCCGTCACTGCGCGTTGCGCGTCCGAGAGCACTCCGAGCAGCTTCGGCGAGTCGTTCGTCCTCTCGCAGAGCTCGCGATAGAAGTTCAGCATCACGCCGTGCGCCGGATCGCTCTTGCGCAGGCGCGCGAAGTACGGCTCGGCGTCGTCGAGGTCCCCGCGCATCCGCCAGTGGACCATGCCGATCTGCACGAGGATCCCCTGCTCGCTGTCGTGCCGCGGGCGGCCCTTGAGGGCGTCCTCGTACAACGCGACCAGGTGGTCCCACTCCTCGCGGTCGGTGAAGTGCCCGACGAGGAAGCGCATCGCCTCCGCGTGGCCGGGCGCGAAGTCGATCACCTGCGCGAAGCAGCCCGCCGCGCGTTCGCCGTCCTTCAACCTGTGGCCGAGGACCCGCCCCGCGCGCACGAGCAGGTTGACGCGGTCGTCGCGCGAGCGCGTGGCGTTCGCGGCGCTCAGCAGCACGTCCGCGAGCTCGGCCCACTTCTCGCGCCGCCGGAGGATTCGCTCGTAGAGCGAGGCCGCGCGCACGTTGCCGGGATCGGCCCCGAGCGCCTTCTTGAAGGTCTCGTCGACCTCGGCGTCGCGCCCCTTCTTCTTGTACTGCCAGACCATCCCGCCGACGCGCACGAGCAGCGACGTCTTGAGCCCGTTGTCGCTGGCGGCCTCGGCCTCCTCGAGGAAGCGCTTGGTGATGCTCTTCCAGTTGGCCTCCGTCGCCTCGAGCTTCTCCTTCGTCTCCTGGGCGTCGATGTCGCCGGGACGCAGCGTGAGCACGTGCGCGAGCGCCTCGCGGGCGCCGCGGTCGTCGAGCAGCTCCTCCTCGCGGATGCGCGCGAGCTCCGCCCACAGCTTGGCCTCGCGGTCCGGATCACCCTTGACGAGGTCCGTCTCGATCGCGAGCAGGCGTGCTGCCGCTTCGGGCTCGCCTCTCGTGAGATGCGCCGCGCGCGCGGCCTCGAGCAGGCGCGTGTTCTCGTCCGCCTGCGCGTCGGCTCCCTCCCGCGTGAGCAGGTCGAGGATCCCCTCGAACGCTGCCTCGTTGTCGGGGTCTTCCTGCAGCGTTCCGAGGTGGTTTCGAATCGTGAGCTGGGCCATCGGTCTCCGACGCGATCGCGCTGTGATCTTCGCAGCAAACCACCCTTTCCCCCCTGGGGAGAGGGTCGGGGTGAGGGAGCGAATCTCGCCCCGTCAGCGGGACGAGCTGGAGGTGAACTTCTCGAGGGGAAGAGCTGCCACCGAACCGCGCGGCCCGGCGATGGTACGCGCGCGGTCTCCGCGATCGCAAGCAGAGACGCGGCTCTTCACGCGCCAAGAAAAGCGCGTGAAAACAGGCGTTTCACAACTGGGGCGTCGGCGTCAAAACACTTCGAGCGCGGCCGCCCACGTGAACGCCCCGTAGGTGACGAAACCGATCCCGAGGTGAACGGTCGCGAGCATGCGCGCCGTGTCGTACTCGTCTTCGTTCGCGATGTTGAAGCCGAGGTTCGAGACGAGGAACCCGAGCGCGGACTGCGCGATCATCCCGAAGAAATGGACCCACGCGAGCACCTTGTGCAGGCGCAGCGTGCGCGCGTAGTCGCTGTTGCCCTCGGAGGCGTTCTCGGGATCGGGCATGGCGATCGCGAGCGCGCCGGTCGTGTAATAGAGCGCGCTCGTCAGGAGCGCGGAGCCGAGGTGCGCGTAGAGCAGCCCGCCGGTGCACCCCCACACGCCGAAGACCGCGCCATCGTTGGTGCAGGGCGTGTCGCTCCAGCCGCCTCCGAATCGATTGATGTACCGCAACGTGCCGAGCGCCATCGTCACGGTCATCGACGCCCACGCCGCGATGCCGAGCGGACGCTTGATGCGGATGAAGTCGGCGCGGCTGCGCAGCGCGCGGTTGAGCTCCTCCTCCGCGGCGGTCGCGCCGCCGTCGGAGCCACCTCCTTCCTCGTCCCCGGCGGTCGCCGAGTCGTCCGCATCGTCGTCCGTCGCGCCGGTGGCCGCGGCCTGCGCCGCGACGACCGCTGCGATCTGCGGGTCCACCGAGACATCCATCCCGGCCGGCGGCGTCAGCGCCAATCCGAACAGCGGGGTCGCGAGCCAAGCTGCAGCGAGCGCGCTCATGCGGGCCACCATGCCCGCCGCCAACGGAAGAGGTCAAGCGAGTCGCGAGGTCCGCTATCCTCGGCGCATGCTCACCCCCTGCCCGAGCTGCGCCCGCCACGTGCGTGCCGCCGACGTGCGTTGCCCCTTCTGCGCGACGCGGATGCCGCGAGAGCGCGACGTCCCGACCGCGAGCTCGCTGCCCATCGGCAAGCTCACGCGCGCCGCGGTCTTCTTCGGTGGCGCCGTCCTCGCGACGTCGTGCGGCCCTCAGCAAGCGCAGCCCGAGGAGCCGCCGCCGCCCACCGTCGCGCAGCCGTACGGCGCGCCGCCCGAGCAGCCGCCGCCCGATCCGCCCCCACCGACGGTCGCGCAGCCCTACGGCGTTCCGGTGGAGCCCGAGCAGCCGCCGCCCGAGCAGCCGCCGCCCGCGTCGCCCGACACTCCGGAATCTTGAGGTCTAGGACCGGCGCCAGCGCGTGCCGGCCTTGTGGACCTTGCCGGGCAACGGGCGTCCGACGACCGCCTCCGCGACCTGTCCGGCTTCCCAGAGCGCGTCGAGGTCGATGCCGGTCGAGACGCCCATCGCGTGCAGCATGTAGACGAGGTCTTCGGTGGCCACGTTCCCCGCGGCCCCGGGCGCGTAGGGACAGCCGCCGAGCCCACCGACGCTCGCGTCGAACGTGCGTACGCCGTGCTCGAGGCCCACGAGGATGTTCGCGAGCGCGGTGCCGCGCGTGTCGTGCAGATGGAGCGCGATCCGATCGAGGCCGACCTCGCGCGCGAACAGGTCGACGATGCGTCGCGTCTGCAGCGGGGTGCCGACCCCGATCGTGTCGCCCAGCGAGATCTCGTAACAGCCCATCTCGAGGAGCCGCCGCGTGATGGAGAGCGCGCGCGCCGGCTCGACCTCGCCCTCGTACGGGCAGCCCCACACGGTCGAGACGTAGCCGCGCACGCGGACCCCTTCGGCTCGGGCCATCTCCGTGACCTCGGCGTAGATGGCGAGCGCTTCGTCGACGGTGCGGTTGATGTTCTTCCGGTTGTGCGTCTCCGACGCGCTGAGGAACACGGCGACCTCGGCGACGCCGACGCTCGCGGCGCGCTCGAAGCCCCGGGCGTTGGGGCACAACGCGGAGAGCGTGATCCCCTCGCGTCTGCCGAATCGCGCCAGCAGCTGCTCGCCGTCGGCGAGCTGCGGCACCCACTTGGGCGACACGAAGCTCGCGGCCTCGATGCGCGTGATGCCCGCCGCGAGGAGCGCCTCGACCAGGCGCACCTTCTGCTCGAGCGGCACGACCGTCGGCTCGTTCTGCAGGCCGTCGCGCGGCGAGACCTCGTAGACCGAGACGGTGTCCGGCACGCGGTCGAGCAAGAGACCTCCTCGCGTGGCTATAGCCTGAACGCGGCGGACAGACCGCTCACGTCGGGGCCGATCCACGGTGAGAAGGCCACCTGCGTCTCGTCGACCACGAAGAGCGGTCGTGTGATCACGAAACCGAGCACGATCATGGTCAGCCCGACGAGCTCGCCGACGAAGGCGCCGATGCGGAACCCCAGGTTCTCGTCGGTGTAGAGCAACGTGCCGACGATGGGCACGAGGTGGCCCGCGCCTTGTTGCTCGTCGTCTTGCGAGAACGCGATGATGTGCAGCGCGTAGCCCGTCACGAACAGGCCCGAGCCGCCCGCGACCAGGCCGTAGCGCGGACGACCCTCGCGCTTGCAGCCGGTCGGCGCCGGGAAGTCCCACGTGGCGACCGTGCGACGGCAGTCGCGATCCTGAGCCGCGATCCGGTCGGCGCGGCGTCGTGCGCGTCCGCGCTCCTCGCGGACCTCGGCGTCGATCTCGCGTTGCGCGTCTCGCTCGGCCTGGCCGTCGAGGTCGTCGGCGCGGGCGCGCGGCGGGCCCAGCGCGAGCGCGCCGGAAAGCACGACCGCGCAAGTCACGAGCGCCGTCGCCTGCGATATCGTCGAAGAGCAGCTACCCAAGAAGAACCGGGTCACCCGGGCGCGTGGAAGCACACGCACACGGTATACGAAATCGCCCATCGGGACTCGTCTTGTTGGGGCCAGCCGGCGCATCACCCGGCGGGCACGGCCTCGCACACGAAAGCGAGCGGCTGCTGGCAGCCGTCGAGCATCCAGTCGCCGTCGCGCTGCATCGCGACGCAGGGCACCTCGTCGAGCGCGAGCGGGTCCGTGTCGACGTTGCTCGGCACGGTCGTCACCGCCTCGCCCGACGTCCACCCCAGCGCCGCGACGTAGAGGTCGAAGGCACCGAAGAACACCTCGTTCACGATGCCGACGGTTCCGGGTCCGCGCACCAGCAGACCGATGGGAGCGCCCGGCGCGACGATCGCGCACTCGGTCGTCGGGTACGGCGTGCGGCACCCCCCGTCGATCGCGAAGGTCACCGCACCACCCTTACCGGTCGCGTCGCCTCGCATCACCAGAACCGATCGGCGTGGCAACGTCACGGTGAAGCCCACGTCCGGCAGCATGCGCACGGGGATCTTGGGGAAGCACACGGCCGTACCTTCCGGCGCGAGGTCATCCGTCGCGCCGCTGGGATCGATCGCCACGACGCCTTCGCCCGCGAGCTCCGACGGCACGCTGCTCGCGCAGAGACCCGCGACACGATCGACGTCCCCGAGCGGAGTGCGCATCCCACGCGTGGCCGGGCTCGGCCCGAGCCCGATCCACCACGGGGCCGAGCCGCCCATCGACGCCACGGCGTCCGCCTCGTCCTCCGAGTCGACGCTGGCCAGGTGCCCGCCCCGCGAGACGCACTCGGCCTCGGCGCTCTGCCAATCTCGCCGCTCCTCGATCTTCAGGTAGCAGCTCCCTCCGCGCAGCTCGAAGCCATCCGTGCAAGGCCCCGTCGGCGGTCCGAGGTCGGGCGGCGGCGGACCGAGATCGCCGCTCGACGTCGCCGTGTCGGGCTCGTCCGCCGCGTCGCGCGACCCGATGCGCCCGCCGTCGCGCGGCCCGAGATCCATCGCCGACGCGTCGCGAGCCGGGCGCGGTCGCTCGCCGACCGACGGCAGCAGCGCCGCGGGTCGCGCTTCGCTCTCGCAACCGTCCTCGCCGCACGTGAGCCCCTGCTCGCAGCGCACGGCCGTGCATCGCTCGAGCAGCACGATGCGCACCTCGCGTGTCTCGCCCTCGACGAAGCCCGTCGTCACGACGCGATTGACGGTTCCCCGCGGCGTGAAGCCCACGACCTCGATCCGCACCCGCCGCAAGGCATCCCCTTCGCGCGGGACGATGCCGAGCGATGCGGGAAACGACACCTCGTCGCCGAGCACGAAGATGCGCCTGCTCCGCAGCGTGGCGTCGCTCCGCACCTCGCCCGACCACACCGCGACCTCGAACGAGCCGATGTCCGGGATGTCGCTGTCGACGACGACGAGCAGGCCGGTCTCGGCGTCGCACGCGACGGCGGCCGCGCACATTGCGAGACATGCTGCGATCGCGCCGCGAGGTCGATTCAACGCCATGCGTGTCCCACGATCCTCGTCGCGAAGCCCAGCGACGGCAAGCTCGCGGCCTCGACCGCATCGATCGTGTAGACGCGATGGCCGTTCGCGTGCCGACCTTCGGTGAGCGGAACGGAGTCGCACGTCGGCGTCGGCGCGATGAAGCCCAACGTGCCCTCGAGCACGCAGCCGCCGATGGACACGCACCCTCCCGGATCGAAGTCGGTGCTCGCGAAGTGCTTGCCGCCGCCGAAGAAGCGGTAGAGCGCGGACAGCGCGAGCGGGCCGGACCCGGACGCGTACAGCGCGAACGGCGAGCCCTCGCGGACGTAGCCGACGCCGTCGCCCTCGCCCTCCGTGCGCGAGTAGAGATGGTCCTCCGCGTCGGCCGAGTACGAGCGATGGATCCTCACGCGGCACCCGTCGTCGACCTCGCCGTCGCAGTCGGCGTCGAGACACCCGCAGGTCTCGACGCCCGGCGCCGAGGGTGAGCAGACGAGCGTCGCCGACTCGCACGCGAGGGTCCCTCGCCGGCACTCGCCCATGGCCGGTGCCGTGTCGCACGGAGCACCGCCGAGCCCATCGTCCGCCGTCCCGTCGCAGTCGTCGTCGCGGCCGTTGCACGTCTCGACCGCGGGCACGCACGTGGGACCCGCGTCGCGAGGTGGCGGCGGAGGCGGAGGTGGAGCGCTCCCGTCCGCTGGCGGCGGAGGCGGCGCAGGCGGAGCGCTCCCGTCTCCCGGCGGAGGCGGAGGCGGCGCCGAGTCGGGCGGTGGAGGCGGCGGAAGCACGGGGGGCGGCACCGTCGAGCTCTCGAGCGCGGAGTCGATCGAGGGTGGCGCCGACGCGTCGAGCACCGTGGCGCCCGCGTCGGGCGCGCCGGGCGGCGCGCGGCCCGACGCGCACCCCGCGATCACGGTCGCGCACGCGAGGGTCCACTTTCGCACCGTGCGCACCGGCTGCGATCATAGCCGCACGCGCGAAGAGCACACATTCTCTGCCCGACCGATGGAAACTCCCGTCCTCGCGCCGTACGTGCGCAGCCGACGGGCCCGTGATGTGGACGATGGACGACGACGAGCACGATCACGATCACGATGACGCGGTGAGACCACCATCGCCCTTCCGGACGGCGGCGATGGTGAGCGTCGTGCTCGTCGCTGTCGCGGCCATCGCGGGCGCGATGCTCCACCGCGAGACGCTCGACACGTGGATGCGCGGCGAGAGCGATTTCCTCGGCAAACGGCGATGGGAGCCCCCCCACCCCGTGGACCGCGCGGTCCTGCGGCGCATCGACCTCGATCGTGTGCACGCCCGTCTGTGGCCGCGCTGGACCATGGCGCTCTCGCGGAGCAACCGGGTCGCGGACGACCCGACCGTGCGCCTCGCCTTCCGCGAGCTGCGCACCGAAGCCGGCAAGGACGCGAACCTGGCCGCGCTCCTCGACGAGCTCGATCGGCGCACGCGCCAAGGCGTCGGCGAGAACGCCGAGCGCGTGCTCTTCCTGACGTGGGCGTGGAGCGACTACCTCGATCGCGCGGGCTTCGCGTGGCGCATCGACGCGAGCATCCGCCGTCACCAGGACGGAGCGATCGTGTACGCGACGACGTACCGCGGGCTCGCGGACGTCGCGGTGCGCGTCGGTGAGCGCGACTACCGTGCCCGGCTCTTCCGTCGCGCCGACCGCACGAACGTCGTGGAGCTCTACCTCGGGCAGGCGAGCACCGCCGACGAAGGCGCCATCGTGGTGCTCGATCGAGTGCGCGACCTCGCCATGGAGGACATCTGGCCGATGCTCGACGCCGCCAACGACGACGGGCTCGATCCCCTCGCGCGCGCCTACGCGTCCGAGATCCGCCGCGAGGCCGCAGCCGCCATCCCGGCGCGCGAGATGAACGCTCTGCGCGCGACGGCGCGGGCGCGAGCCGCGATGGAGAAGGCGCGTCAGGCGGTACGTACGAGGTACCGCGAGTGCGAGAGCGGCTTCACCATCGGACAGCTCCCGTGGTCCGGGCTCGACGAGCGGTGGCGGCGGCGCATCCGCGCGATGGGCCGCGCCGCCGTCCCGGAAGACGTCTGCCCGAAGGTCACGCCCGACGAGGCCGAGGCGCTGGCGGCAGGCTCGGAGTCGATGGTGCGAACGCCCGACGTGCATCGCGCGCTCGCGGCGCTCGTCGCGTGGCTCGCGCGCAGCGTCGTCGCGCACGAGGCGCGCCACGTCGCCGACGACGACGCCGTCGGGATCGCCGAGCCCCTCGACTGCGACGGGTGCCCCGATTGGATGGACGCGACGTCGCGCGCCGAGATGTCCGCATTCCTCGCGAGCTTCGCGACGAGCGGCCTCGGGTACACGAGCCTCTACGTCGCCTGCCACGAGACGCGCAGCACGCGCGGGCCTCACGCGACCGCCATGTCCATCGTCGCGGGTCGGCTCGGCGCGCACACGTGCACGCGAGGCCCCGCGCCGCGCCGGCTCTACGATCGCGCGAGCGACCTCGAGCGCACGCTCCTCGGGCGCTCGGACCCGGTCGTGCTGCCGCGGAGCTTCCCGCCGCGCGTGTGGCTCGAGTGACGAGGCCGGCTCACGACGTGGGCGGCTCGGAGGGTGGCGCGCGCGTGCCTTCGCCCGGTGCCGAGGGCGTCGTGGGCGCGGGATCGACGTCGCCTGCTCCGTCGTCGTCGAGCCGCGGAGCGAGCGAACGAAGGAACGTGATCACCTGCCACGCTTCGTCCTCCGTCAGCACTCCGCCGAACGCGGGCATCGCGCTCTCGAATGGAACCCCTTCCGCGCCTTCCTCGATGCGCCAGAGAAGGTAGCCGTCGCTCCGTTCGGAGAGCGCGGCGAGATCGGCGGGCGCGGGGTCGAGCCTCGCGGCGCGTGGGCCGCCGCCTCGCCCGTCGTCGCCGTGACAGCTCGCGCACCGCGCACCGAACGCGAGGGCTCCCGCAGCCTCGGCATCCGCGTCTCCGGCGAACGGGTTCTCGAAGTCGCGGTAAGCGCTCGGCGGCACCAACGGATCGTCGGGGACCGCGGACCCGGCCCCTCGATCGAGGCGATAGACGTCGCCTTCGCAGGACGTCAGCAGCAGCGCGATGATCGGAGCGAGAGCGAGCGGTGCGCGCATGGAACGACGAGGGACCGAGCAAGCGAGGTGCCGCGCCAACCGACAGCGACATCGCGATTCGTGGCCACCGCACGAGCCGCTCCCGCTCCCGGTCGGGAGCATCGTGCGTGGTAACGTCGCGCCATGCGCAGCACGACTTGCTTCTCGCTCTTCGTCGCCCTCGCGGCGCTCTCGACGACGGCCTGCGGCGACGACTCCGGGGACGACGGTTCGTGCCGCTGTCGCGGATCGATCGACGGCACCGCGATCGACGAGGCGTGCGGCGCCTCCTTCTGCGTCGGGGCGACGCGGTACTCGTGCGGCATCGCGGGCGCGACGGCGCTCGGGCCGTGCTCGGGCGGCGAAGCCGGCGTCGACCTCGGGCCCGTGCCGCCCACGCCGCCGACTCCTCCGACCCCCCCGACTCCCCCCACGCCTCCGCCGCCTCCGCCGCCTCCGATGTGCAGCATCGCCGCCTGCGAGGGCGGACGCGCCGAGACGTGCGATCACTCGTTGTCCCTTCGCTGCGACGTCTTCGGCGGAGCGTGCACCGACTTCGTCGACGGCGAGACGGGCACGCCGTTCCGATGGTGCGGATGCGGCTCCATCGCGCCCGGCACGGGCATCTGCCCGGAAGGTCAGACCGACGGGATCGTCTGCGTCGACGGTCTCGCCACCGTCGCGCAGTGCCCGCGAGGCAGCGGGTGCATCGTCGACGCGACCTCCCCCGACGGCGTCGCGTGCCTCTGCGACAACCTCGCCGACGGCGTCTGCCTCGACGGGTGCACCGAGGATCCCGATTGCTCGACGTGCACGCCGAGCTGCGCCGGTCGGAGCTGCGGCGACAACGGCTGCGGCGGGAGCTGCGGCACGTGCGGGCTCGGTGAAGCGTGCGTCGATGGCGCATGCCGCGCGTCGTGCGTCCCCGCGTGCATGGGACGCGAGTGCGGCGACGACGGGTGCGGCGGCGAGTGCGGCCGATGCGGCACGGGCGCCACGTGCAACGCGTCGGGCATCTGCGAGGGCGCTTGCACCCCCGACTGCGCGGGCCGCGTGTGCGGCTCGGACGGCTGCCGCGGCTCGTGCGGACCGTGCCCGGCGGAGCGCGAGTGCGCGCTCGACGGCCTGTCGTGCGTCTGCGGCTTCTTCGAGACCGAGCGATACACGTTCGACGCGAGCGCGATCGACTGGGCACAGGTGAACTACGTCGCAATCGACGTCAGGCACGTCGGGCTCGACGGCACCGAGAGCACGGCCCGCGGAGAGCTTCTGATGGGCGCAGCGATGTCGAGCGTCGATCTCGAGTTCTACGGCTGCGAGCCCGACGTCATCGTCTCGCGCACGTACTCGGTCCGCGGCGGCATCTCGTGCCAGCGCGAGGACGAGCGCGTCACCGGTCGAACCTCGATCACGATCCCCGCGCCCATCGTCTCGAGCGACAGCTGCATCGCGCC
>JADZFZ010000395.1 GCA_020854145.1 Deltaproteobacteria bacterium
CTGGTCGCCATGGTTCCACATCCCGACGCGCGAGGGGTACGTGGGGCGACGGCAGCGTCGTGCGCGTTCCGCGTTAGGATGCCGCCTTCGTGGCGGCTGAGATCCGCGATGCGTGGACCGAAGGGCTCGTCGGCAGGACCGTCGCGGGTCGATATCGGCTCGATGGCATGCTCGGAGCGGGCGGGATGGGAGCCGTCTTCGCTGCGACGCACATGGGGGTCGGGCGACGCGTCGCGGTGAAGGTTCTCGCGCCGCGCGTCGGGCGCGATCCGAAGGCGACGGAGCGATTCCGGCAGGAGGCGCAGCTCGCCGCGAGCGTCGCGCGCCGCGGGGTCGTCGATGTGTTCGACTTCGATCTGGACGCCGAGGTCGGGCCCTTCCTGGTGATGGAGTACCTCTACGGCGAGTCGCTCGCGGAGCGCATCACCAAGCACGGAGCGCTCTTCGCGCCCGACGCGGTGCGCATCGTCTCGAGCCTCCTCTCGACGCTCGCGGTCATCCACGCGCAGGGGGTCCTGCACCGGGATCTCAAGCCTGCGAACGTCTTCCTGGCGGTGACGCCGGAGGGCGAGGAGGTCGTGAAAGTGCTGGATTTCGGGCTCGCGCGCGTCGCCGAGGCGCTGCGTGCGGGACCGATGACGGCCCCGGGCCTCGCGCTCGGGACGCCCGCGTACATGGCGCCCGAGCAGCTGCTCGGAGAGCCCCTCGATGCGCGGGCCGACATCTACGGCGTGGGAGGGATCCTCTTCACGTCGCTCACGGGCCGGCCGCCGCGCGCGATGGGGCCCGAGATTGGCCGGATCGCGGAGCCGCCGAAGCTCGCGACGTTGCGGCCGGACGTGCCCGAGCGCCTCGCGCAGACGGTGGACCGAGCGCTCGCGCGCGATCGCACGGCGCGGTTCGACTCCGCGGCGTCCATGCTCGAGGCGCTCTCGACGTCCGGCATCGACGTGGCGCGACGCGTCTCGGGGGAGCCGACGGTGCCGACGCCCATCGTGATGCCGATGCACCATGCGCACGTCGAGGCCGTTCCGAGCTTGCCGATCGCGGCCGAGCCGCAACGTCCCTCGGTGGATGCACATCGGACGGTGGCCGCACGACCCGCGCGCCGAGACCCATCGCGCGCCGCCGACGACGATGCGGTCGCGCCGGTATACCCGCTCGGCCCGACGATGCAGGGGCCCGCGGGATCCGCCGGCGTCGATCGTGCCGCGGAGACACGCGCCGTGGCGGAGGTCGATGGGCACCAGGGGCCACGCGCTCCGAGGAGCGTTCCCGCAGGGCTGTTCGACCAATGGCCGAGCGATCCGCATCGCGCGAGCGCGCCCGCGCCGGCCGTCGGCGTCGAGGATGCCCGTCCGCCGCCTGCGCGCCACGACGCGGCTCGAACGAGCGATGCGCCGTTCGCGTCCAGCGCCCCTGGCGCTCCGGTCGCCGCCATCGCGCAGCCCGCGCCGCGGCGCACCACGTGGCTGCTGCTCGGCATCGTGATCGGTGTGCTGTTCGGTGTCGTGGTCGCCGTCTCCGTGTTGCTCGTGGTGCTCGCGGGCCTCGACACCGAGCAAGCGTCGCCTGCACCGCCGACCTCTGTGCCCGCGACCCCGTCCGTCGCGCCGCCGCCGCCCGTTGCGCCGCCGCCGCCCGTCACGGTTCAGCAGCCTGCGCAACCTGCGCCGATGGTGCCTCTCCAGCCGGTCCTGCACGACCCGATGCCCGACGTGACCCAGGACCTCGAGCGAATCATGACGGCCGCGCGCGCGCTCGACGCCGCCACCCAGCACGCCGATGCGCGTGCGGAGTACCAGCGGGTCGCGAGCCTCGCGCGCGCGAACCGGGCGCCGCCGGACACACCCTCGGCCATCCTCGCGGCCGAGGCGACCATGGCGATGGGCGACATCGATGCGCGCGGTTTCCAGCCGATCCCGACCGACGTCGCGCCCGAAGGGATCGCCGCCGCGGCCGACGCGATCCAGGCGCGCCTGCTGGCGGCTCGTCAGACGTACGCACGGATCCAGGAGTTCGATCGCGACGACGTCTGGCAGTGCGGGCTGCTCCGCCGTGCGGACGCCACCGCTCGTGCGGCGGATCTTCTCACGATCGAGCAGCCGCTCCATCAAGGCAACGTGCGCGCGCAGATCGCCGACGACTTGCGTCAACGCTGCGCCGAGCTGCGACGTCAGGCCGACGAGGACGTTCGCGCGGCCGCAGCGATCCCGGGCCCGGGGGCGTGCGCGGCCGCCGCCGCGGAGCGCGCGTCGCGCATCGCCGGTCCCTGAGCCCTACCGTCACACGACGCGCGTGAGCAGGACCTTCAGGTAGTCGCCCTCGGGGAAACCGAGCAACCGCGGATGGTCCTCGGGCGCGCCGGTTCGCGAGAGCACCTGGAGCACGCGCTTGGCCTGACGCGCGCCGGCGCGCAACGTGTCCTCGAAGGCGGCCATCGTGACGTGGCTCGAGCACGACGCTGCGAGGTAGATCCCTCCCGGCTCGACGAGCGCGAGCGACGCGGCATGGAGCGCGCGGTAGCTGTCGAGCGCCGCGGGCAACGTGGTCTCGCTCGGCGCGAAGCTCGGTGGGTCGGCGATCACGAGGCCGTAGCGGTCGCCGCGGACGCGCGCAGCCCCGAGCCACTTGGGTACGTCGGCGACCACGGCGTGGTGTCGCTCGGCGTCGAGCTCGTTGCGCATCCAGGTCGCGCGCGCGAGCTCGATCGCCGGCGGAGCGACGTCGACCGTCGTGACCCGAGTGGCGCCGCCGAGCCCGGCGGCCACCGAGAAGCCTCCTGTATAAGCATAAAGATTGGCAACTCGTAGACCGCCGGCAATCTCGCGAACCCGCCGCCGGCTCTCGCGGTGATCGAGGAAGAGCCCGGTCTTCTGACCGTGTACGAGGTCTACGAGAAGGCGCATCCCGCGCTCGCGTACCTCGATGGGATCTCCCGGTACCTCGCCGTAGGCGGCCGTCACGGCCCGGCGATCGCCTCGTCCAATCCGCAACAACAGCGAGGTGACCCCGAGCCCGTCGAGCACCGGTCGGAGGCCGTCCACGACGACGTCTCTCCAGGCGGACGCGCCCTGTCCGTCGAACGCGAGCACCGCGTGCTCGCCGTACACGTCGCACACGACGCCCGGCAAGCGGTCGCCTTCCCCGTGGAGCAGCCGATAGGCGGTCGTGTCGGGCGGCACCACGCGACGCCGCAACGTCGCGGCGGACTCGATGCGCGTACGGAAGAGCGCGGCGTCGAGCGCCCCATCGCCATCGAGCACCTGCACGGCGAAGACGCGCACCGCGATCGGTCCGTCGTCGGCGATGCCCTTCGCGAGGACGGCGCCGCGCCGATCGAGGACAGTGACGACATCCCCCGCGCGGGCGTCGAACGGCGCCAGCGCGTCGCGCCAGATCCACGGATGACCTTCGACGAGCGCACGCTCGACGGGCTTGCGCAGCTGGGCTCGGGTCGGCCCGACCGGGCTCGTGCCCGCGGTCCGCTCTTTCAGATGACGCGCCACGGCGTCGGGTCCGGCCCCGGCTCGCGCACGAACTCGTCGTGCATCTCCCCGAAGATCCGGATCGGCTTGAGCGAGACCGTCGAGACGAGCACCCACAAGGTGTTGGCGCGTACGATCTCCTTGCCGTCGTCGGCGCGCGTGATCTGCGTCCGGCGACCCGACGAGACGCCGCGCCAGTTCTCGACCCACGTCTCGAGTCGGATGCGCTCACCGACGTAGGAAGGCCAGACGTACTCGACCTCGTGACGACGCACGACCCACACGCACTTCGTCGCGTCGTACCGTTCCTTGGTCCACCCGACCGCGCGCGAGTGCGCCTTCGCGACCTCCTGGATCCACCGCACGTATTCGATGTTCGACACGTGCCCTAGCTCGTCGATCTCCTCCGGCGCGACGACGATCTCTTGCACGAAGCTCGGCGACCGCCGATCGATGCCGCTGGGTGCTCGGTTCACGGCGCGGACCCTATCACCGA
>JADZFZ010000396.1 GCA_020854145.1 Deltaproteobacteria bacterium
AGCCGCTCGAGGTCATCGTCGGCGACAAAGAGATCGAGCGCGCCATCAAGCACCTCAAGCGCAAGATGGCTGCGGAGGGGATCCTCCGAGAGCTCAAGCGTCGGCGCCATTACATGAAGCCCTCCGTGAAGCGGCGGAAGAAGGCTTCGGAAGCGTCGCGCCGTCGCCGCAAGCGCCTGCGCCAGCAGACCGAATAGAGCTGATCCAGCGGTTTTTTGGACCCATGGGGGCGCGTCCGTTACAAGCGCGCCTCGTGTGGGGCCATTTCATCTCGACGGCTAGCCTGGCTCGCGGGCTCGCGCTCGCGCTGCTGGTGCTCGCAGGGCCGCTCGCGACCGGATGCGGCGACACCGTCGATCCTGCGTTCGCGACACCCGACGCCACGTTGCGCTCGTTGCTGCGCAGCCATCGGCTCGACACCGTCGCGGCCGACGTGCTCCGCGATCGCATCGCGCGTCGCGAGCGTTTTCGCGTGACCGACCACGGCCTCTACCGGTCGTGCTTCACGAGCTTTCGCGACGAGCCCGAGACGCAGGGCCTCGCGGGCTTCGTGCTCGGCGCGATCGCACGCTCACGCGGCCAGTGGCGCACGGCGATCGGCGCGGATGGCGTGCACGCCACGGTTCGTGCTGGCTCGCACGCCCGGATCGAGCTCGTGCGCGATGACGAGCGCGGGTGGCGCATCGATCTGCACCGGTCGGTGCCCGTCCAGGTGCAACGTCAGATGGCCGAGCTCGGCCGCCGCGTGCGCGAACGTTACGCCCACGACGGCCTGCCCACGGATTAGCAGCGCGACATCGTGGGGCGCTCGCCCCTCACCCCAACCCTCTCCCCATTCGGGGAGAGGGAGCACCTGCCCCTCACCCTGCCTCTCCCCGCGTTGCGGGGAGAGGGGACGCGCGTGGATGGGTCGCGGCGCGAACTCGGGAGCAGGCTCCTGAATCCGGCTCAGTTCAGCGATTTGGCGGCGGGGCTCGCTTCGCCCGCGGCCTTGCGGCTGATGACGAGGCCGTGCTCGGGGTCGCGATCCACGAACACGAGATCGCCCGGCTGGAAGCGGCCGCCGAGGACCTCGCGCGCGATCGCGTCCTCGAGGTGCTTCTGGATGGCCCGCTTGAGCGGACGCGCTCCGAACGCGGGATCCCAGCCGACCTCGCCGAGGAAGTCCTTGGCTCCGGCGGTCACGTCGAGCCGCAGCTCGCGACGCGCGAGTCGCTTCGCGAAGCGCTCGAGCTGGATGTCCACGATGGCGCGCAGGTCCGCCGTCGAGAGGCGATGGAAGATGACCTGATCGTCGAGCCGGTTGAGCAGCTCGGGCCGGAAGGCCTGCCGCAGGTCTTCCTTGACCGCGCGCTCGATCGCCTCGGGTGAGGTGAGCGACATGATGTGATGCGACCCGATGTTGCTCGTGAGGATCACGACCGTGTTCGTGAAGCTCACGGTCCGCCCTTGGCCGTCGGTCAGGCGTCCGTCGTCGAGCACCTGGAGCAACACGTTCCACACGTCCGGGTGCGCCTTCTCGACCTCGTCGAACAGCACGACCGCGTAGGGCCGGCGTCGCACGGGCTCGGTGAGCTGCCCACCTTCGTCGTAGCCGACGTAGCCGGGCGGCGCGCCGATCAGGCGAGCCACGGAGTGCTTCTCCATGTACTCGCTCATGTCGAGCCGGATCATCGCGCGCTCGTCGTCGAACAAGAAGTCCGCGAGCGCACGCGCGAGCTCGGTCTTGCCCACACCCGTCGGCCCGAGGAACAGGAAGGATCCGATGGGACGGTTCTCGTCACCGAGCCCGGCGCGCGCGCGACGCACGGCGTTGGACACGGCCTCGATCGCCTCGCGCTGACCCACCACGCGTCGCGCGATCTCCTGCTCCATCCGCAGCAGCTTCTGCATCTCGCCTTCGAGCATCTTGGTGACGGGGATGCCGGTCCACTTGCTCACGATGGCGGCGATGTCCTGATCGGTGACCTCCTCCTTGAGGAAGGAGCCCTCCTTCTGCACCTCCGCGAGGTCTTTGCGGGCTTGGTCGATCGCGCGCTGCACCGAGGGCAGCTCGCCGTACTTGATGCGCGCTGCCGCCTCGAGGTCGCCTCGGCGCGTCGCCTGCTCCTCGTCGAGCGCCAGCTGCTCGAGCTTCTGCTTGGCGGCGCGGATGGTCGCGATGACCTCCTTCTCGCGCAGCCACTGCGCACGCATCGCGCGCTTCTGCTCGTTGAGCTCGGCGAGCTCGCGCTCGAGCTCCTTCAGCCGCGTGCGCGAGCCGTCGTCCTTCTCCTTCTTGAGCGCCTGCTTCTCGATCTCGAGCTGCATCGTGCGCCGCTCGACCTGATCGATCTCCGCGGGCATCGAGTCGATCTCCATCTTCAGCTTGGAGGCGGCCTCGTCGACCAGGTCGATCGCCTTGTCGGGCAAGAAGCGCTCGGTGATGTAGCGGCTCGACAACGTCGAGGCGGCGACGAGCGCCGCGTCCTGGATGCGGATGCCGTGGTGCACCTCGTAACGCTCTTTGAGCCCGCGCAGGATGGCGATGGTGTCCTCGACGCTCGGCTCCCCCACGAACACCGGCTGGAAGCGCCGCTCGAGCGCGGCGTCCTTCTCGATGTGCTTGCGGTACTCGTCGAGCGTCGTGGCGCCGATGCAGCGCAGCTCGCCGCGCGCGAGGGCCGGCTTGAGCATGTTCGACGCGTCCATCGAGCCCTGGGCCGCGCCCGCGCCGACCATCGTGTGCAGCTCGTCGATGAAGAGCACGACCTGGCCCTGCGCGGCCTCGATCTCCTTGAGCACGGCCTTGAGCCGCTCCTCGAACTCGCCGCGGAGCTTCGTTCCCGCGACCAGTGACCCGAGATCGAGCGCGAGGAGCTTCCGGTCGCGGAGCGACTCGGGCACGTCGCCGCGGGCGATCCGGTGTGCGATGCCCTCCACGATCGCGGTCTTGCCGACGCCGGGCTCGCCGATGAGCACGGGGTTGTTCTTCGTGCGCCGCGAGAGCACCTGCATCACGCGGCGGATCTCCTCGTCGCGCCCGACGACCGGGTCGATCTTGCCGGTGCGCGCCGCCTGCGTGAGGTCGCGGCAGTACTTCTCGAGCGCCTGGTACTTGCCTTCGGGGGTGGCGTCGGTCACGCGTTGCGACCCGCGAACCTCCTTGAGCGCGCCCAGGATCGCGTCCGCCGTCAGGCCGTTCTTCGCGAGCAGCTTGCCTGCGTCGTCGCCGCTCCGGACCGCGCCGAGCAGCACGTGCTCGGCCGACACGTACTCGTCCTTGAGCGCCTCGGCCTCCGAGAAAGAGCGCGTGAGCACGTCGCGGATGCGACGCGAGAGGGTGGGCTCCGCGCCGCCGCTCACGCGGGGCAGCGCGTCGAGCTTCACCTTCAGCTCGCGCTCGACGTTGCCGACGTTGGCCCGCGCCTTGTGCGCGACCGCCTTCGCCACGCCGCCTTCTTCGTCGAGGAGCGCCGCGAGAAGGTGCTCGGGCACGAGCTCCGGGTTGCCCTGCGTCGTCGCCCGTTGCTGAGCGGACGCCAGCGCGTCACGAGTCTTTTCGGTCAACCGATCCCAGCGCATGACGTTCTCCTCCACGAGACGGACGCGGCCTCGAGGCGCGACCGAGCGACCCTGTCTGCAGCTCGACGCGATCGAGAGGAACGTCGAGCGTGCGCGGCGAAACGCGCGGAACCGCAAGAACCGGTCCAGCGCTTGCCGCAAACTAAGGACGGCGTCCTCGGGGTCAACGGGGCCGATGCCTCTGCGGATTGGGCGTGCTCACGCCTCCGGTCGCCTGCCCGGTACGTCTCCGTCCGGCCAGGTGCTCACCTAAAACGACAAATCCACAACACCTCGGCGCCGCTCGACGACCGCCTCCAAGATCTCCCGGTAACGCGTGGTGCACACACGCCGGTCGTAGGTGCTCTCGGCGAGCGCGCGTGCTCGGGCCCCGAGCTCGTCGAGCGCCGCCCGATCCTGGACGAGGCGGCTCACGGCCTCGGCGAGCGCGACTGGATCCTCGGGCGGAACGACCGCGCCCACGCGTTCCTCGCGCACCACGCGTGCGACCTCGCTCGCGCTCTCGACCGAGGCGACGACCGGACGTCCGGCGGCGAGGATGCCGTAGAGCTTGCTCGGCACCATGTCGTCGGCGACGCCGCGTCGCATCGTCACGAGCCCGACGTCGCCCGTCCCGAGCAGGGCGCCGAGGCGGGCACGCGGCTGCGGCGGCAGGAAGCGGACGTTGTCGAGGCCCGCGTCGCGAGCCCGTCGCTCGATCGAGGCCCGTGCGTTGCCGTCGCCGGCGACGAGCCACACCAGCTCGGGCGCGCGCTCCTTGGTGTGGCGCGCCGCATCGACGAGGTGCTCGAGGCCCTGGCTCAAGCCGACGTTGCCGCTGTAGAGGGCGACCGGCCGACCGCCGAGCCCGAGCGCGTCGCGGTACTCGGTCGCGCCCGCGGCGGCCGATGCGGCGAGCGCCCCGACGTCCGCCCAGTTGGGGACGACGGCCACGCGCTCGCGAGGCACCCCTTTGGCGACGAGCTTGTCGCGCATGCCGGGCGACAACGTGACGAGCGCGGCGGCACGTCGATAGAGCTGCGTCGCGACGACGTCGATCGTGGTGGCGAGCGGGCCCCGCCGCAGGACCCCGAGATCGATCGCGACGTCGGGATAGAGATCCTGGACCGAGTAGACGAAAGGCACGCCCCGCAACGCGCGCAAGAGCGTCGCCGAGACCCCCAGCAGGAGCGGGGGCGTCGTCATGATGAGCGCGACGTCCGGCGACGGCCGCGTGGCGACGGCTTCGGTCAGCGAGGCGCCGAAATAGACCCCGTAGTGGAGCAGGCGCCGCGCGATGGTCCGCTCGGTCGGGGCGTACGTCGTGACGCGGCGGACGTGCACGCCTTCGTGCACCTCGTCGGACGCGAGCGTCGCGCGCTCGCGGTAGGACGGTTGCCCGGTCACGACGGTCACCTCGTGACCTCCCGCCACGAGATCCTCGCAGAGGTCGGTGAGCACCTGCGCGGTCGCCGCGATCTCGGGCCAGTAGTGCTGATGGAGCACGAGGACGCGCATGGTCGGCTTCGCCTGCCTCGTGTCGCGTGCGTGCGCGCGGACGCGCGACGCTTGCCTACTTCACCGAGCGCAGCCTGCCCGTCGTCACGCGACGGCGCGCCTCGTCGCCTCGACCGAACCGCGTCTCGAGCGCATCGGCCACGAGCTGGAGCAACACCTCCATGCTCGGTGACATCACCCCGTCGTCGCTGAGGCAGTTGAAGACGACGTCGACGTCGCCGTCCGCGAACTTCAGCTCGAAGCGCACGTCGGTCGCGTCGCGGCCGCCGACCGGCGGCAGATCGCTCGCCCGCCAGCGGAACCCGGCGATCTTGGGGTGCCGGCTCACCACGTCGATGGAGACCAGCTCGCCGTCGCGCCCGAAGCGCTCGAGCACGTCCTGCACGTCCTCGAGCCGAGGTGCGGCCTCGATCCGCGGCAGCGCCGCGGGCACCGCGCGGCGGAGCTTCTCCGTCGTGCGCGAGTGGATGTGCAACCGCTGTCGCCGGCGCAGCTGCACGTACTCGAAGTAGCCGACGAATCGAACGATGCCGACGAGCGCGACCGTCACGGCCAGGAGCGCCACGCCGATCTGCCAGGTGCGCCCGAGGTACACGGCGATGGCACCGCCGCAGAAGACGACCGAGATCCCGTAGAGGATCAGCACGGCGCGTCGCTGCGTGAGGCCCAGATCCAGCAGCCGATGGTGGATGTGCCCCCGATCGGGCGAGAAGATGGATCGGCGTTCGAGGAAGCGCCGAACCATCGCGAGCAGCGTGTCCATGATCGGCACGCCGAGCGCCAGCACGGGCACGATGATCGCGATGGTCGTCGACGCGCGGCTCGCGGCGCCTATCAAGCTGATGAGGGCGAGCACGTACCCGAGGAACAGGCTGCCCGAGTCGCCCATGAAGATGGTCGCGGGGTTGAAGTTGTAGAGAAGGAAGCCGAGGATCGCGCCGCCGAGCGCAGCCGAGAGCAACATCGCGCCCGAGCTTCCCGCGATGTACGCGACCACGAAGTTCGTGACGCACGCGAAGAACGCGACGCCCGCGGCGAGCCCGTCGAGCCCGTCGATGAGGTTGACCGCGTTCACGATGCCGACGATCCAGGCGATCGTGAATGGGACCGAGAGCAAGCCGAGCGGCACGCCACGCACGAGCGGCAGATCGAGCTGCTCGATGCGGAATCCGCAGGCGTAGGCGAACGCCGCGACGCCGACTTGGACGGCGAGCTTGTGCACCGCACGCACGCCGCGGACGTCGTCCCACGCGCCGAGGCCCATCAGCACGATGCCGCCCACGACGAGGCCCACCGTGCGCCACGGCTGCTCGAAGAACTGCTTGGCGGCTTCGGTGTGGAGCCCGAAGAGCAGCGCGAACGGCGCGAAGAACGCGCCCACGATGGCGAGGCCGCCCAGCCGCGGGATGCGCTCGGTGTGCACCCGACGGTCGGCGCGAGGATCGTCGACGGCACCGATCGCGAGGGCGAAGCGCCGCGCGAGCGGAGTGAGCAGCGCGGCGGTCACCAGCGCGACGCCGAGCGCGAGGATGGAGCTACGCACCG
>JADZFZ010000397.1 GCA_020854145.1 Deltaproteobacteria bacterium
TCGCGCGCCATCGGAACCGCCGGAGGGCGTCGGAGTCGCGGCCTTCGACGGCGTCGGCAGCCCACTCGCCGAGGAGCGGAGCGAGCTTGAACGCATGGCCGCTGTCGCCCGTGGCGAGCACGAGACCGGGTCTGTCGGGGTCGCGCGCAATCCAGAGGTGCCCATCGGGAGAGTCGGAGTAGAGGCAGACGCGGTGGCTCGCGATCGGCGCATCGACGAGAGACGGGAGGGCCCAGCGGAGGAAGTCGCGGAGCTCGGACTCTTCCTGGGCAGTCACCACGCGATCGGGAGACTCGGGGTGCATGAGCCGTCCGGCGCCGTGACGGGCGATCTTGAGGATGCCGTCGTCGCCGATCGGGAACCCGTACCAGCCGGTGTTCGCGATGTCGGCGGCCCAGACGGGGAATCGGCTCGCCACGAACGGTGCGGGGTTCTCCGGGCGCAACAGGAACACCGGTTGTCCCGGCGAGCGTAGGAAGCTGGCTGTCTCGGGCAACACGTGGGGTGTCCACGCGCCGGCGGCGACGACGACTGCCTCGGAGGCGGCGACGAGGCTGCCATCGTGGAGCGCCGCACCCGTCACGCGGCTCGAGGACTCGTGCAGACGCGCGACGGTGACTCCCTCGGTCACCTCGACGCCGGCGGCGCGCGCCTCGGCGGCGAGCCATGCGACCACACGGCCGCTGTGGGCCCATCCGCCTTGCGGGTTGAAGTACCCGTCCGCGAAGGCGTCCGCGTTCCAGACCGGGAATCGCCTCCGCAGCAGCTCGGGTTCCGCCGCTTCCCTCTCCCCGGATGAGGAGCGGCCCTCCATTCGTTGCACGGCGTGACCGCGGCGTCGCAAGACATCGAGGCTGTCGTGCTCGAACCCGCCGGCCGCCATCGCCGCGCGAGAGAGAAAGAGAATCCCGGTCTCCTCGAAGAGGTCACCGGGCCATTGCCGCCATCTTGCGAGGGCGGTCTCCATCCAGGCCGTGTAGGCCTCGTCCGCGCCGTAATCGAGGCGCACGATCTTGCTGCGGTCGGTGGACGCCGCGAGCGGGTGTGGAACGGGGCCCGGATCGAGCACACGTACGGTGCGGCCGCGTCGTCGAAGCTCGAGCGCGGCGGTGAGGCCGAACACCCCTGCGCCCACGACGACGACGTCGACTCGGTCCGTCATCGACGACGACCTCAGCCCTTGAAGTCGTCTTTCGCCTTGCGCGCGGCGCCGAAGACCTCCGCGACCGAGGCGGCATCCGACAATCCGAGCGCCCGGCGAATCGCCTTCGATTGTGGGCGGAGGAATGGGTTCGTCGCGAGCTCGTCGGACAATCGTCCCGGGACGGTCGGACCGCCGGCGGAGCGCGTCGCCTCGACCTCGACGATCCGTGCGGCGATGGCGGGCTCGTCGGGCTCCAGGTGCCTCGCGAACCGCAGGTTCGAGGCCGTGTACTCGTGCCCGCAGTAGACGCGCGTGTCGGGCGGCAATCGCGCCAGACGAGCGAGCGAGCCGCTCATCATCTCGGGGTCTCCTTCGAACATTCGCCCACACCCCGAGAGGAACAAGGTGTCCCCGGTGAAGACCGCCGCGTCCTGCGCGAAGTGGTAGGCGATGGCGCCCAGCGTGTGCCCCGGGATGTGGAGGATTGCCGCGGTCGCGCCCGCGAGCTCCAGCGTGGCGCCGTCCTCCAGGAAATGGGTCTGGCCGGGGATTCGCCCGCGGTCGGACACGAAGCCGTACACGGGGATCCCGGGATGGCGCTTCAGGAGATCCTCGATCCCTCCGACGTGATCCCAATGGTGGTGCGTGCAGGCGATTGCCGTGATCTCCAGGCCGTGCGCGGCTGCGGCCGCAGTGACCGGAGCCTCCTCGGAGGGATCGACGATCGCCGCCGTCCTGCGGGTCTCGTCGACGAGGAGATAGGCATAGTTGTCCTTGAGACAGGGAACGATCTCGACGCGCATGGGGCTCACCTGCCAGGGTTGGCTCTGGGCACGGCTCGAAGGCTGCCGAAGAGCTTCTCGCCTATCCCGAACAGGAGGACCGGCTCCCTCCATTCTCCGGAGTTGACGATCACCAGACCGTGGATCGCGGAGATCATCGGAAGGAACACGATGGGGATCGCGATGGCGCCGAAGCCGCACGTGACGACCGCGAAGACTCCCACGATGGCGCCGAGGACGTACTGGACGATGACCGCCGCGCACGCGTGCTTCGAGTGATAGAGCGCGAAGGCGTTGTCCTTCTGGATCAGGGGGACGATGCAGATCGGGAACCCGATGAAGAGCGACGCGTACGAGAGGAACGCCCAGGTCTTGCCGGCGTCGACGCTGCTCGGATCGTAGTCCGGCGGCGGCATCGGTCCTTGGGGCGCGGCGCCGGTCGGCGGAGCGCCTTGCGACGGGTTGGCCTGCGGGGCAGCAAGATTGGGATCCATCGCGCCTCCTCGGGTGGGCACCGTAGCATGGCGATGTCTGGCTCCTCGCGGTCTTGATCGGCGCGCGAGGCGCGGTAGCACTGCGAATCGGAGCGCGGGCCGATGGGATTGCCGGAGCTGGCCGACGAAGAGACGTGCGACGCGCTCACCGCGGAATGGCGGGTGATCCAGCGCCGCGGGGGCCATCGGTACAGCATCGACGATGTGTCGGTGGCGTGGCTCGCGACCAGTCTGCGGCCCGATGCGCGCCGCGTGCTCGACCTCGGATGCGGCCTCGGGTCGGTGCTCCTCATGACGGCATGGCGCCTGCGCGACGCGCGGCTCGTCGGGATCGAGGCGCAGTCGCAGTCGTTCGGGCTCGCGCTGCGTAACCTCGCGCTGAACGGCTGCGACGACAGGGTGAGGGTCATCCACGGCGACCTGCGCGATGCCGCCGTCTGCGAGTCGGCGCGGCGCGACGGTCCGTTCGACCTGGTCACGGGGACCCCACCGTACTACCGGCCCGGCAGGGCGCTCGTCAGCCCCGACACGCAGCGCGCGTACGCTCGCGTGGAGCTGCGCGGAGGGATCGAGGAGTACACGCTCGCCGCGGCGCGCGTGCTGGCCGACCACGGGATGTTCGTGACGGTCCTCAAGCCCGAGTCGCCCGATCGGCTCGCGCCGGCGGCGAGCGCGGCGGGGCTCCACGTCGTGTTGCTCCGCGACCTGGTGAAATCGCCCGGACGGCCGCCGTTTCTCACGTTGGCCGCGATGTCGCCGACGCCGGCGCCGACCGAGCGCCTGGCTCCCATCGTGACCCGCGACGAGCACGGCCGTCGCACCGCGGAGCACGTGGCGCTCCGCAGGCACTTCGGACTCTCGACCACGGACGATGGGGATTGTCGATGATCGACGTCGAGCCGCACCCGCTGCTGGATCTCGGGGCTTTCGCGGCGACCTTCCCGAGCCCGCTCTCCGAGGTGCCGTCGCCCGAGTGGCTCGTCGCGTTGCTCGCGGCCAATTGCCCGGACGCGCCGCTGCAGGCAGACGACGACGTGCGCGCCGCCGTGCGGAACCTGTTGCGCCACGGCGGTTTCAAGCCCACGGGTCGCAGCAAGCCCGCGTCGGAGTACCTGCGCGCGGCCGCCGCGGAGAATCGACTGTCGAGCATCAACGTCGCCGTCGATCTCGGCAACGCGGTGTCCTTGCACTCGGGCCTGCCGATCAGCGTCGTGGACCTGGGTCGCGCGGTGCCGCCGTTTCGCGTGGCCGTCGCGGGCGCGGGCTCGTCGTACGTGTTCAATGCCTCGGGACAGGCGATCGACGTCGAGGGACTGCTGTGCCTCTTCGACGCGGAGGGCGCGTGCGCCAACGCGGTCAAGGACGCGCAACGCACGAAGACGACCGAGTCCACGGGCCGCGTGCTCTGTGTGGTGTGGGGAACCAACGCGCTGCCGGGTCGCACCGACGCCACGGTCGCGTGGTACCGCGAGCTGGCGCGGCGCGCCGGCGCCATCCTCGACGTGTGATCAGAACAACGAGCGATTGTTGCCCCAGCGGCCGAGGTATCCCTCGAGGTCGAGCTTCCGCATCGCGCTCCGAGAGCTCATGTAGCGAATCGTCCCGAAGATGGGGCGTTCGGGGGCCCAGGGTCGATCGTAGCGTCCGAGCACCCAACCGATCCCGGCATGGGAGCTCGCGTCGCGGCCGTCGATCGCGAATCGATTGTTGAGCTCGATCATGGATTGCAGGGCGTCTCGAGGGCCGGGCGACCATTCGAGGATCTTCTTGCCCCACAGCATGCGCAGGTAATTGTGGATCCTCCCCTCCACGAGCAGCTGTCGCTGCGCTGCGTTCCACAGATCGTCGTGTGTCTCGGCTCTGGCGAGCTGCTCGACCGAGTAGACGTGCGGGCGCGGGTCGGCCGCGTGGGAGGCGAGGGTCGCGCGCGCCCACGACGGCAGCGATTCCCATCGGTCGTAATCGGGAGCGCGCACACACGTGTTGAGCGCGAGCTCGCGCCAGGTCACGCACTCGTCGAGAAACGCTTCGGCGCTCGCGGAGAGCCCCCACCAGCCTTCCTTCTTGCCGGCCGATTGGCTGCCGAGCTTCTCGGGCAGCCAATCCTCGCGGTCGAGCACCGCGTGCACCACCTCGTGCGCGGAGACGTGCCCGAAGTGCAGATGAGCGGAGAGGCCGCTCGACGCCTCGTCCGAGGGATTGCCCCGGTCCTCCGCGTAGCGAGAGAGGCGTCGCGAGACGAATCGATCGAGCAACTGTCGTCCAGCGCCCTCTCCACCGGATGGCTCGACACGCGGCACGTCGTGGTCGATGGGCAACGACGCGACGAGCGCCGCGCTTCTCTCCAGCTCGGCGCGCGGCCAGCGAGCGAGCACATCGGGCGGGATCCGAGCAGCGCCCAGGGGCTCGAGGTCCACGAGCGGCTCGGCGGACGGCAGCTGCCCGAGGTACGGCCGCAGCGTCTTCTGCAGCGCGCGGCGAAAGGCGTACGCGGTCGGGAACGTCTGATCGAGCGCGCGAATCGGGACGATCCCATTGCCGTCCACGGCCTCGAGCAGGACGGGGACGCTGCGTGCGGCTGCCTCGATCATGCGCGGGAGAAAGAAGCAGGGAGAATCGTCCGTCACGACGACGCATGCCCGCTCTGCGAGCGCTGCGAGCAGCCCGCGACCGTCGTCCGGGCGGGGCTCGACGTACGGGTGGTAAGTGACTCCCGCAGCCTGGAATCGTGCCGATTGATCGCGCATCCCATCGAGCACGAAGTGGTGGATTCGGTCGCTCGCCCACCGGTAGCCGGCGCGGAGCGGCTCGAGCACGAGCAGGGGCTTGCCGAGCGCGCGGCAGCGCTCGAGGGCGCGATCGAGCGCGAAGCTCCAGCGCGTGCGTCGCGCCGCGATCATCCAGAGGAGCACGTAGTCGCCGTCGGGCCGGACGGGACGCGACGAGGCGGCGCGAATCCGAGACGGGGGAACCATGGGCGTCAAGGCTGGGGCCCACGGCGAGGTCGGACAAGGCCTCCCGCCGGGCTCGGCTATGCTGCCGCGTCGTGAACGGGCTTCGCGTCGTCGTCTTCGAGAGCCGCAAGGCCGCGGAGATGGCTCGCCTGGTCGAGCGTCACGGGGGAGCACCCGTGTCGGCTCCGTCCATGCGCGAGGTGCCTCTCGCGGCGTCGCCGGAGGCGCTCGAGCTCGTCGCGCGTTTGCGCGCCGGAACGATCGATCTCGTGGTGTTGCTGACGGGCGTGGGCACGCGTGCGCTCGCGACCGTGGTCGAGCCGGTCGCTCCGCGCGAGGAGCTCGTGGCGCTGCTGTCGCGCGTGGCCGTGATCCCGCGCGGACCGAAGCCGGTCGCGGTGCTCAAGGAGTGGAAGGTGCCCATCGCCGCGACCGTGCCGGAGCCGAACACGTGGCGAGAGCTGCTCGACACGATCGACGAGCGAATCGGCGACCTGCGCGGAAAGACCGTCGCGGTGCAGGAGTATGGGGTGCCCAACGCGCGACTCTACGAGGGTCTCTCCGAGCGAGGAGCTTCGGTCTTGGCGGTGCCGGTGTATCGGTGGGCCGCGCCGGAGGATCCCGGGCCGCTCCGCGCCGCGCTCGACGCCCTCGTGCGGGACGAGCTCGACGTGGCGCTGTTCACGAGCGCGAATCAGGTGTACTCGGTGCTCGGCGTGGCGAACGAGCGCGGGATTGCCCAGGCGGTGCGCGAGTCGCTCGGGCGCATGGTGGTCGCGAGCGTCGGACCGGTATGCTCCGAGGCGCTCGCCGCGCACGGGATCGCGGTCGACGTCGAGCCCAGTCATCCGAAGATGGGGCACTTGGTCCAGGAGACCGCCGAACGAGCGGGGGAGATTCGCGTCCGCAAACGAGGGAAGCCCGGATGAGCCAGACGTTTCTGCAAGCCTGTCGCAAAGAGCCCGTCTCGCACACGCCGATCTGGCTGATGCGACAAGCGGGGCGTTACCAGAAGGAGTATCGCGCCATCCGGGAGAAGGTGAGCTTCCTGGAGCTCTGCAAGTCACCCGATCTCGCGGCGGAGGTGACGTTGCTCCCGGTGACTCAGCTCGGCGTGGATGCCGCCATCCTGTTCGCCGACATTCTCCTGATCCTCGAGCCGATGGGGATCCCCATCGCGTTCGAGAAGGGAGACGGGCCAGTCATCGGAAAGCCGATCCGCACGGCCGCGGACGTCGACGCGGTGACGGGCGAGATCGATGCCGGGTCGTCGCTCGGCTACGTGCTCGCCACGGTCCGCAAGGTACGCGCCGCGCTCGACGGCAAGACGCCGCTCATCGGTTTCGCCGGCGCGCCGTTCACCCTCGCGAGCTACGCCATCGAGGGAGGAGGCTCGAAGCAGTACATCCACACCAAGAGCCTGATGTACCGGGACGAGGGCTGCTGGAACGCGTTGCTCGCCAAGCTGACCGAGGCCGTCACGCGTTACCTCAACGCGCAGATCGCGGCCGGAGCCCAGTGCGTGCAGCTCTTCGACTCGTGGGTGGGCGCATTGTCGCCGTCCGATTACCGACGGTACGTGATGCCTCACATGAAGCGATTGTTCGCAGGGCTCGATCGCAGCGTGCCGCACATTCACTTCGGCACGGGTAATCCCGCCTTGCTGCCGCTCCAGAAGGAAGCAGGCGGCGACGTCATCGGGCTCGATTGGCGCGTCGAGCTCGGCCCGAGCTGGGACGCGCTCGGCGACACGGCGGTGCAGGGGAATCTCGACCCCGTCGTGCTCTTCTCCGACGCGTCGACGATTCGCGCCAAAGCCGCGGACGTCCTGCGTCAGGCCGGCGGTCGCCGTGGGCACGTGTTCAACCTGGGTCACGGCATCCTGCCGGAGACACCATTCGACCACGTCCGATTGCTGGTCGACACGGTGCACGAATTGTCCGCGCGCCGCTGATTCCCAGCGTTTCGCTCCGCTCAGCTGCGGTTGCGACTTCGCCGTCGCCCGCGTTCGCGGGCTCGGGCTCACTCGGAATTCGGGGTAAGGCTCCCTCTCCCCGAATGGGGAGAGGGTAGGGGTTAGGGGCGAGCGCTCGGCGAACTCGGGACCCGTCTTCAAGGGGAGTCGCAAGAGGGGGCAAGCTCGTAGCGCAGCCCCCTTTTGCCGCGAGGGGCCGCGGGGGCGAGCGCAGCCCCCGCCAGTGAATGGGTGCGCAGGCGCTCGCAGCGCCCGTCGGTCACGTCCCGCGCGACGGCGGGGCTCGCGTCGATCACGAGCATCGCGGGCGCGTCGGCTCGATAGGGAGGCCAATCCGGCTCGACGCGCGGGACCCCGGAA